>JAJYKX010000157.1 GCA_021788175.1 Chloroflexota bacterium | reverse complement strand
CAACGGGCCCTGCAGCGGCGGGCCCCCGCGGCAACGGGTCCCCCGGCAACGGGCCCCGCAGCGACGGGCCCCTGCGGCGGCGGGTCCTGCGGCCACGGGCTCCGCAGCGGCGCTGGGCCATGTGATACGCTCCGGCTCTCACGGCGAGGACCGGGAAGAGTAGCGTTCCACCGACCACCAGAGACCGCGGGGCCAGGGCTGCGAGCCCCCGGGGAGACGGAGAGCGCGAAGGTCGCCCGCGAGCCGTGCGCGTGACGCCCGTTGGAGCGTCGAGAGGGCGACCGGGCGCGGATGGCCGCGCCGGCTGGGTCGACGGCCCTGTGGGGTGCCGTGGGCCCGCTGGCCGATATTCGCACCGACCGTGATGAGCGGGCGGTCCGGGCGCCGAACCAGCAGGTGGTACCACGACCCCGTTCGTCCGCTGGGCGAGCGGGGTCGATCGATTCCGCGCGGCCTGAGCCGCGGGCGCGAACAGTCATCGGCGGCGATCGGCGACCAGCGGTTGAGGGGCGGCCGCCAACGGCGGCCCAGGGCAGCGACAGGAAGGCACCTTCTGCGACGAACGGGAACGCTCGGCGGCGACCGGCGACCGGCGACCGGCGACCGGCGACCGGCGACCGGCGACCGGCGACCGGCGACCGGCGACCGGCGACCGGCGAGCGCGAGCGGCGGCGACCGGCGAGCGGCGACCGGCGACCGACGAGGGGCCAGCGGCAACGACCGGCGAGCGGCCAGCGGCAACAACCGGCGACCGGCGACCGGCGAGCGGCCAGCGCGAGCGGCGGGGACCAGCGGCAACAACCGGCGAGCGGCGAGCGCGACCGACGACGACCAGCGCGAGCGGCGAGGACCAGCGGCAACGACCGGCGAGCGGCGACAACGAACAGCGGGCAGCGGCAACCAGGCGCGAGCGACAGCGACGAGAGGACGGCCAGAGACAGCGATGAACGAGCTTCCCAGCACGTACCAGCCCGACCAGGTCGAGACCGGGATCTACGAGCGCTGGGAGGCGGCCGACGTCTTCGCGCCGGACGGATCGGGGAGTCGAGCCGACTGGTCGCGCCCCCCCTTCGTCATCATCCAGCCGCCGCCCAACGTCACCGGCGCCCTCCATCTCGGCCACGCGCAGCGGGCCACCGTGGAGGACGCGCTGATCCGGCATGCCCGCATGACCGGCTGCCCCACGCTCTGGCTGCCCGGCAAGGACCACGCGTCGATCGCCGCCCAGTACGTGCTGGATCGCCGGCTGGCGGAGCAGGGGGAGAGCCGCGAATCGCTGGGCCGCGAGCGCTACCTGGAGCGCATGTGGCAGTTCGTCGGCGAGGTGCAGGGGATCATCGCCGACCAGCATCGCCGGCTGGGGGCCTCGGCCGACTGGGACCGCGAGCGCTTCACCATGGACGCCGTCTCGGCGCGCGCCGTCCGCGTCGCCTTCCGCCGACTGTACCGGGACGGGCTGGCCTACCGGACCGAGGCCCTGATCAACTGGTGTCCCGGCTGCCGCACGAGCGTCTCCGACCTGGAGGTGATCCCGAAGCCCGAGAAGGGCTCGCTCTGGACCATCCGCTACCACGTCGTGCGTGAGGACGGGACGACCGACCCGGACGCCTGGGTCGCCGTGGCCACCACGCGCCCGGAGACCCTGCTCGGCGACACCGCCGTGGCGGTCCACCCCGAGGATCCCCGCTACCACGGGCTGGTCGGCCGCATTGTCCGGGTCCCCTTCGTCGAGCGTGACGTGCGCGTGATCGTGGACGACATCGTGGACCGCGAGTTCGGGACCGGTGCGGTCAAGATCACGCCCGCACACGACCAGGACGACTACGCGACCGGCGTGCGCCACGGGCTGGCCTTCGTGACCGTGCTCGACGACGAGGGCCGCGTGGCGGGCACCGGCACTGCCTACGACGGCCTCGACCGGTACGAGGCACGCCGCCGCATCGTGGCAGACCTGGAGGCGCGGGGCGACCTGGAGGCCGTGACGCCCCACGACATGCTGGTGGGGCACTGCCAGCGGAGCGACGACGTGGTGGAGCCACGTCTCAAGACGCAGTGGTTCGTGCGGACCGGGCCGCTCGCGGAGAAGGCACTGGCCGCGGTGCGCGAGGGGCGCACCAGGATCCTGCCGCGTCGCTTCGAGAAGGTGTACTTCGACTGGCTGGAGAACATCCGCGACTGGAACGTGAGCCGCCAGCTCTGGTGGGGCCATCGCATCCCGGCCTGGTACTGCCCGGACGGCCACGTGACCGTGAGCGACGCGGAGCACGGGCCCGATGCGTGCGAGACCTGCGGGCGCCCGGCGGCCGACCTGGTCCAGGAGGAGGACATCTTCGACACCTGGTTCTCCAGCGGCCTGTGGCCCTTCTCCACCATGGGGTGGCCCGACCGGACGGAGGACCTGGAGCGCTTCTATCCCGGCACGGTCATGGAGACCGCCTACGACATCATCTTCTTCTGGGTGGCCCGGATGATGATGCTGGGTGAGTGGCTGATGGGGGAGGCGCCCTTCCGGCACGTCTACCTGAGCGGGCTGATCCGCGATCCCTACGGGCAGAAGATGTCGAAGACCAAGGGGAACGTGATCGACCCACTGGCCGTGATCGAGGAGCTCGGCGCCGACGCCCTGCGCTTCGCCGTGGTGTACGGCGTGGCCCCGGGCGCGGACACGCGGCTGGGGCGCGAGAAGCTGGAGAGCGCCCGCAACTTCGGCAACAAGCTCTGGAACGCCGCGCGGTTCGTCCTGGGGGCGCGGCCCGCCGAGATCGCGCCGGATGCGCCGCTCGAGCTCCCCCCGGCCGGGGACCTGGGGCCGGCGGAGCGCTGGATCCTGGGCCGCGTGGCGGCGCGCGTGGAGGCCGTATCGGCCGCCTACGACGAGCTGCGCGTGGGAGATGCCGCGTCCACGCTCTACGAGGCGATCTGGGCCGAGTTCTGCGACTGGTACATCGAGCTCTCCAAGGTCCGCCTGCGCGCCGATGTTGCCCCGGCGCAGCGCGTCGCGACCTGGCAGGTGCTGGCCTGGGTGCTCGACCGCTACCTGCGGCTCCTGCACCCGATCATGCCGTTCATCACGGAGGACATCTGGCAGCGCCTGCCCCACCGCCGCGACGACGCGGACCTGCTGATCGTGGCCGACTGGCCCGACGCCACGACCGGGCGGGCCCTCGTGCCCGACGGAGACGGGGTGGAACGGCCGGTGCGCGAACTGCTCGACATCGTGCGGGGCATCCGCAACGCCCGGGCCGAGGCCGGGATCGATCCCGGGACCTGGCTGGATGGCCGCCTGTACCTGAACGACGAGGAGGCGCGCGCGGCGTTCGAGGAGCTCGCGCCAGCCCTGGCCCAGCTCGCGCGCGCGCGGCTGGAGCCCGTCACCGACCGCGCGGCGCTGGACGCGGGGGAGGCGCTCTCGGTGGTGGTCGGGCGCCACGAGGTCCGGCTCACGCGTGGCTCCGCCGACCTCGCCCGCGAGCGGGCGAGGCTGGAGCGCGAGCTGGAGGACGCACGCCGGCAGCTGGCGTCGGCCGAGGCCCGACTGGACAACCCCGACTTCGTGTCCCGTGCGCCGGCGGGCGTCGTGGCCGACGCCAGGGCGCGGGCGGATGCGCTCCGCGAGCGGGTCGCGGTGCTCGCCGGGCGCGTGGCGGGCGACGCGTGAGCCGACGAGCAGCGCCGGCGTGGATGGGCACGGCGATCGCGGCTGGTAGGATGACGGGGGTCGGAGCCGACGCCTGTCACGGCTCGACCGGGAGGTCCTGACGTGCCGCTGGAGTTCCTGAAGCGCCGCAAGAAGCAGGACGAGCCTGCACCGGCCGCCATGCCGCAGCCGGAGGAGATCGTCCCGGAGGAGTTCGAGGTCCGCATCCACTACCGCGCCAAGAGCACGGAGGGGGTGCGCATGCAGGACGGCCAGGCGGCGCTGCGCGAGCTCCCGCAGATGCTGGCCGGCATCGCGAAGGCCGACGTGGACGTGCTCTACCCGCTGCCCGTCGAGCTCAGCGAGGCATCCCCGAGCATCGTCCAGCCGTCGGAGGCGATGCAGTGGCTCACGGCGCACCAGGGAGACAGCCCGATCGCGCGCCACGCGCTGCTCGTGCTGGAGACCCTCGGGGCGGTGGACCTCGCGTTCGACACGCTCGCGGTCTCCCTGCTCCACGGTGAGACGGACACGTCCGGCTATCCCGAGTACAACGCGATCGTCGGCGGCGTCGCCTCCCACTGGGACGAGGCCACCGGCGACATGCTGGTCCGGGCCGTGGTGGGGTGGGGCGGCAGGGGCGTGCGCGGCGACACCGACCGCACGGCGCAGAAGATCCTGTCCAACCTGCTGACCAACGTGCTGGCAAGCCAGTTCGCGATCGGCATGATGCCGTCGGAACGGCCGGTGCCTGCCGCGGGCGCGGGCGGGCTGGTCTGCGCCTCCTGCGGGTTCGTTTCCGGGCATGAGCGCGCGTTCTACTGCCCGAAGTGCGGGATGCGGCTGCTGCGCGGCTAGCGGCAAGGAGGTCGAGGTTGCCCGTCTACGACTACGCGTGCACCGTGTGCGGACGCACCGTGGAGGTGATCCACGGGGTCCACGCGCACGGTCCGTCGACGTGCGAGGCCTGCGGCGCCCCCATGCGGAAGCTGCTCTCACCGCCCGCCATCGTCTTCAAGGGTTCGGGCTGGGCGAAGAAGGACGCGCGGGCCGCGAGCCACGGTGCGTCGGGGAAGCGGTCGACCACGAGCGCGTCGACCCCTGGCGGCGCGAGCGGATCCTCAGCCGCATCGGAGGGTTCGGCCGGCACGAGCGCCGGCGGCGGAGCCGGGACTGCCGGCGGCGGACCCGGGACCGCCGGCGAGACGGGCGGATCGGGCGCGAGCTGACATGGCGAAGCCGCCGTCGGACTGGATCACCCTGGCGGACGCGAGCGGGATCCTTGCGGCGGCGAACATCCGCGTGAGCTCCTCCACGCTGGGCCGCTGGGCGCGCGAGGGCCGGATCCAGAGCGCGCGGCCCGGTCGTCGCGTGTACGTCCGTCGCTCGCAGATCAGGGCGATGCTCCGGCCCCGCGGACGGGCCGGGGAGCCGGACGTGTCGCTCCCGTTGCCGCTCGAGTCGCCCGGGCAGGAGGCACTGTTCGGCGACCTGGAGGACTGATTGGCCGGCGGTCGCGAGTACCGCGCCGCCCTCCGGCGGCTCGAGCCGCATCCCGGCTCCCGGCTCGCCCGCTGGATCGCCCGGGTGGGCGGTGACTCCCGGGCCGTCGAGCTGCGCGACCTGCTCGACGAGTTCTCCGAGATCGGCGGCGACCTGCTCTCCGCTGCGCTCGCGCTGCGCGCGATGGTCGGGTTCCTGGTCTCGCTGCTGCTGCTGGCAGTCCTGGTGGGTGTGCTCTCCGACGACCCGACTGTCCGTGCCGCGATCGTGGAGCGGGTGGCGCGGGCGATGCCGGGACTGGACGGGCCCGTGCGCGCGATGCTGCGCGAACTGTCGTCGGGTCGTGTCACGTATTCGGCCCTGGCGCTGCTGGGTCTTGCCTGGTGGACCGGCGGGGTCTACGGGGCGCTCGACGACGCGCTGCGCCGCGTCTTTCCCGGCGGTCGTTCCCGGGGCATGGTCGAGCGACGCGCCCGGGGACTGTTCGCGGTGGTCCTGATCTTCGGCTCCGTGACGCTCCTGCTGGTGCTGGGTACTGCCCTGGCCACGGTCGAGGGGAGCCGTCTCCCCCTGGACCTCGCGGCGTGGCGCATCCTCAACCCGCTCCTCAGCGCCGTGCTCGCGAGCGCCGTGATCCTGGCCGTCTTCCGGGTCGTGCCGACGGCGCCGCCGTCCGTCCGCGACGCGTGGCTGCCCGCCCTGGTCGCCGGCGTCGCGGTGGAGGCGATGACCGCAGCGTACGCGCTGATCGCGCCGCACCTGGTGGGGGCGCTCAGCGTCTTCGGCACGGTGGCCGCCCTGATCGGGACGCTGCTCTGGCTGGCCTGGGTCTTCCGGGTGATCCTGCTCGCGGGACTCTGGGCGTGTCGCCGGCGGGATGCGGTCGGCGGCCTCCCGGACGTCGCGGACGACTGA
>JAJYKX010000009.1 GCA_021788175.1 Chloroflexota bacterium | reverse complement strand
ATCCCCGAGGACGATCCCCGCAACGCGGGGGTGATCGCGGACCTGGTGGGCGACAACGTGGGCGACTGCGCCGGCCGCGGCGCGGACCTGTTCGAGTCCACGGCGGTCGAGAACATCGGGGCCATGATCCTGTCGGTCGGGATCTACGCCGTGGCCGTCAAGGCCGGGTGGCCCGCCCCGGAGTCGTGGATCTTCTTCCCGCTGGTGGTCCGCGCGTTCGGGCTGCTGGCCACGATCGTGTCCATCTACACGCTGCGCGGCCGCGAGGACGAGGATCCGATGAACATCCTCAACCGCGGCTACTGGCTGACCACGGCCCTCAGCGCCGTCGGGATGCTCATCGTCACCAACGTGATGATGCAGACCGGGAACCAGGCGGGCGCGGGTGGCATCCCCACCTGGCTCTGGTTCTTCGCCGCCGGCCTCGTCGGCCTGGCCACCAGCATCGCCTTCGTCTACATCACGCAGTTCTACACGGCCGGTTCCTTCCGGCCGGTCCGCGAGATCGCGGAGGCCTCCAAGACGGGCCCCGCGACCAACATCATCGCCGGCACCGCGGTGGGCTACGAGACCACCTTCGCCACGGCCATCGTGATCGGCATCGCGCTCCTGCTGAGCCACTGGTTCGGCACCGAGGCGAACCTGGTGAACGCCCAGGGGCAGAACATCGGCGGCATCTTCGGGACCGCGGTGGCCACCATGGGCATGCTGATGACCTGCGCCTACGTCCTGGCCATGGACACCTTCGGCCCCATCACCGACAACGCGGGCGGGATCGCCGAGTTCTCCCGCAGCGAGGTGGGCGCGCGCGAGATCACCGACCGGCTGGACGCGGTCGGCAACACCACCAAGGCGCTGACCAAGGGCTACGCGATCGCCTCCGCCTCGCTGGCCGCGTTCCTCCTCTTCAGCGCGTACATCGACAAGGTCAACCTGATCCTGTCGCGGCAGATCGCGGCCGGCAAGACCGGCGTCCAGCTCATGAACGCCGTGGACCTCTCGAACATCGGCGTCTTCGTGGCCGCACTCATCGCCGCCATGCTGGTCTACTTCTTCGCCTCGCTGGCGATCCGGGCGGTCGGCACCACCGCGCAGTCGATCATCGTCGAGGTGCGGCGCCAGTTCCGGGAGATGCCCGGGATCATGGACTACTCGCAGCGCCCCGACTATGCCCGCGTGGTGGACATCACGACGCGCGCCGCCCTGCGCGAGATGGTCGCCCCCGGCGCCGTGGCGGTCGCCACGCCGATCATCGTGGGTCTGCTGCTCGGCTACCAGGCCGCGGCAGGCCTCCTGATGGTGGGCACCATCGCCGGCGTCCTCCTGGCCTCCGTGCTCAACAACGGCGGCGGCGCGTGGGACAACGCCAAGAAGTACATCGAGTCCGGCCACCTCACCGACGCGGACGGCAACGTCCTCGGCAAGAAGACCGCCGCGCACGCGGCGGCGGTGGTGGGCGACACCGTCGGCGATCCCTTCAAGGACACCGCGGGCCCCTCGCTGCACGTGCTGGTGAAGCTGCTGGCCACCCTCACCCTGGTCTTCGCGCCCCTCTTCATCCGCTGACCACCGGCTCCCGGGGCGGTCGCGGAAGTCCGCGGCCGCCCCGGGACCGTGTCGCTCGGGGAACGCCATGCCGCTGGTCCTCCAGGCGCTCGTGATCGGGATCGTGCAGGGGCTCACCGAGTTCCTGCCCATCTCATCCTCGGCGCACCTGATCGTGGTGCCGGAGTTCCTGGGCTGGAAGGACCCGTTCCTCAACAGCGCGAGCTTCGACGTGATGCTCCACGCCGGGACGCTCGTGGCGCTGCTGCTCTACTTCTGGTCGGAGCTGGTCCGGCTCCTCCTCGCGTGGGTCGACTCGATCCGCGAGCGGGCGATCGGCGCCGACCCCGACCGGCGCCTGGCCTGGCTCATCCTGGTCACGGTGATACCCGGCGCGCTGCTGGGCGTGGGCTTCGAGAGCTTCTTCGACACGTTCTTCCGGCAGCACATCATCCTGGTGGGCATCTTCCTGGCCCTCGGCGCCGGCATCCTGTGGCTCGCCGAGCAGCTCGCCTTCCTGCAGCGCGGGCTCGAGCAGGTCAACGTGCGTGACGCCATCCTCATCGGCGTCGCGCAGGCGTTTGCCCTCTTCCCCGGCTTCAGCCGGTCCGGGATGACCATCGCGGCGGGCCTGTACACGGGGCTCACCCGCGAGGCGGCCGCCCGCTTCTCGTTCCTGATGGGGACACCGATCATCGCCGGGGCGGCGCTCTGGAAGGCCCGCGAGCTGCTGCACGCGGGGCTGCCGTCGGCGGACATCCTGGCGCTCGGTGCGGGGATGCTCGGAGCGGCCCTGGCCGGTCTCGCCGCCATCGCGTTCCTGCTCGCCTACCTGCGGCGCCGGTCCACCGCCCCCTTCATCGCCGAGCGTCTGGCGATGGCGGTCCTGGTGGTGGTCTTCGTGCTCGCCCGCTGAGCGGGCCGACGACGGGGTCGCGATGCGATGGAGGTGATGAAGCAGGCGCGCCAGGGGGTCATCCGCGACCTGCTCGGCCGGCGCAGCATCCGCACCCAGCACGAGCTCGCCGCGGCCCTCCGGGAGCGCGGCTTCCGCGCCACCCAGGCCACCATCAGCCGGGACGTCGCCGAGCTCGGGCTCGTCAAGGTGCCCCGCAACGGCGCGGCCGTCTATGCCCTGCCGGAGCCGCTCGACGACGCGGAGCCCAGCGCCGAGGACCGGCTTGCCGCGCTGCTCCGCGACCTGCCCGTGGACGTCCGGGAGGCCGGGCTGCTGCTGGTGCTGCGCACCCTCTCGGGCAGCGCGCACGCCATCGCGTCGGCGCTGGACCGCGCCCACTGGCCGGAGGTGGCGGGATCCGTGGCGGGGGACGACACGCTCTTCGTGGCCTTCGCCGACCGGGGCTCGCTGCGGCGGGCCCGCAGGCGCCTCGCCCGGCTCCAGGAACGGCCGCCGGCGTCATCTGCGCTTTGACACCGGCGCAGCGGGCGCCATAGAATCTCCCGCTAACAGAACTCCTGACGCGCCCCGTCGACGCGCCGGGGGTTCTTTCCTCTTGCAGCCTGTCACCCACTGGAGCGGTCTGTGAACAACAAGCCCGGTTACCTCACTCACGATGGGCTCGAGAAGCTGCGAGCTGAGCTCGACCAGCTGGTGAACGTCCGTCGCGCCGAGGTGGCCGCCCGCATCCACGACGCCAAGGAGCACGGTGACCTGGCGGAGAACGCCGAGTACGAGGACGCCAAGAACGAGCAGGCGTTCGTCGAGGGCCGCATCCAGACGCTGGAGGCGCTGATCCGGAACGCCGTGCTGATCGACGAGAACCATTCGTCGGACCACGTCCAGATCGGCTCGACGGTGGTGGTCACCTCCACGGACGGGACCGAGACGTTCCACATCGTCGGTTCGGCCGAGGCGGACCCCGGCTCCGGGCGGATCTCCAACGAGTCGCCGGTCGGGCGCGCCCTGCTCGGGCATCGCAAGGGGGATCGCGTGGTCGTCCACGTGCCGAGCGGCGATTTCGCCTACGAGATCGAGAGCATCGGCTGACGCCGTCGCGGACGGCCGGAGGAGACGGTGTACTGGGCCGATGAGCTTGCCGCGCGCCTGAGCGGCCCGCAGGTCGTCAACGATTCCAAGACGCCCTCCGGCACGGTCCACGTCGGGAGCCTGCGCGGTCCGGTGGTGCTGGACGCCATCTGGCGCGCGCTCCGCGAGCGCGGTCTGGAGGCGCGGCTCCTCTACGGCGTGGACGACCTGGATCCCATGGACGCCCAGGCGCTGCTGACGCCGGACGCCGTGGAGCGCTACATGGGCGTCCCGCTCGCACATGTCCCGGCCCCGGAGGGGAGCGGTGCGGCCAGCTACGCCCGGCACTTCGCGGGCCTCTTCCTGGACACGTTCGCCGGGCTGGGGATCCACCCCGAGACCTACTGGATGAGCGAGGTCTATCCCACCGGCGCGGTGGACCCCTACGTCCGGCTGGCCCTGGACCGCGCGGATCGCGTCCGGGAGATCTACCGGCGCGTGGCGAACGTGCAGCACCCGCCGACCTGGCATCCCGTCAGCGTGATCTGCGAGCAGTGCGGCAAGGTGGGGACCACCATCGTCACGGACTGGGACGGCGAGCGGGTGCGCTACGAGTGCCGACCCGACCTGGTGACCTGGGCCACCGGGTGCGGCCATTCCGGCTGGGTGGCGCCGTTCGGCGGACGCGCCAAGCTCCCCTGGAACCTCGAATGGGCCGCCCAGTGGAGCATCTTCGGGGTCACCATCGAGCCCAACGGCAAGGACCTGGCCACCGCGGGCGGCTCGCGGGACCGCTCCGATGCCATCGCCCGCGAGATCTTCGAGCGCGAGCCACCCATCAACCTGCCCTACGAGTTCCTCAACATCGGCGGGCGGAAGATGAGCACCAGCAAGGGGCGCGGGGCGGCGGCGCACACCATGGCCGAGGTCCTCCCCCCGGAGCTGCTCCGCTTCCTCTTCCTGCGCCACCGCCCGAGCCACGCCATCGACTTCGACCCGGCCGGGGACACCATCCCCCGCCTCTTCGACGAGTTCGACCGGGTGGCGGTGGCCACGGCGGGCGGCGAGGTGAAGGGCGAGCTGCCGCCCGACCACGCGCGGATCTTCGCCCTCAGCCTCCTCGACCCGGAGGCGGATCCGGCTGCCGAGGCGGGCCGGTTCCGCCCGGACTTCGCGCAGGTGGCCATGCTCGCCCAGGTCCCCGCGGTCGACATCGACGGGCGGATCGCGGCAGAGAAGGGCGTCCCGCTCGACCTTGCGGAGCAGGTGATCCTGGCCGATCGCGTCCGTGCGGCCCGGGCATGGCTGGCCGGCTACGCGCCGGACCGCGCGCGGATCGCCGTCCGGGATGAGCTGCCCGCCGAGGCGCGCCACGGGCTGTCGGACGAGCAGCGCACCTACCTCGGCGCGCTCGCCCTCGCCGCCGGCGTCGCCCGCCCGGTGTCGGGCGATGCGTGGCAGGACCTGATCTTCCGCGTCGCCGAGGAGGCGGCGCTCCCGGCCGGCCGCGCGTTCGGCGCCGTCTATCTCGCGTTCCTGGGTCGCACCAACGGGCCTCGCGCGGGCTGGCTGCTGGCCGCCCTGGAGCGGGAGTTCGTCATCGAACGTCTGCGCCAGGCGGCCGGGTGGGCTCCCGGGCCGGAGGACGACGGGGCGTCCGCCCAGCCAGGGGAGGCATCGGCATGAGCATCGGGCTGCAGCGACTGCGCGACGACGCGGACCGGGTCCGCCAGGGCGCCATCGACAAGGGCGAGGATCCCTCGGTGGTGGACGCGGCGCTCCGCCTCGATGCCCGCCGTCGCAGCCTGCTCGGCGAGGGGGACGCCCTGCGTGCCGAGCGGAACGCGCTCTCGAAGCGGATCGGCGACGCCATCCGCGGCGGGGCGTCGCCCCAGGGCGACGAGGTCGCCGCGCTGCGCCGGTCGTCCACCGGGGCGGGCGAGCGGATCGCCGCCATCGACGCCGAGCTCGTGGCCGTCGAGGCCGAGCTGGAGGACGCGCTGCTGCGGATCCCCAACCCGGCCGACCCGGACGTGCCGGTGGGTGGCGAGGACGACAGCGTGATCGTGCGGACGTGGGGCGAGCCCGCACGGCACGAGGAATCGACCGGTGGGGGAGCGGATGGCTCGGGCCCCTGGGTGCGTCGGCCGCACTGGGAGGTGGGCGAGGCGCTCGGGATGCTGGACCTGCCGGCCGGCGCCAAGATCGCGGGATCCGGGTTCCCCGTCTACCGCGGCACGGGTGCGGCGCTGGAGCGCGCGCTGATCGACTGGTTCATCGGCGTGCATACCCGCGAGCACGGCATGACCGAGATCTGGCCCCCGGCGCTGGTCAACACCGCGTCCGCGCGCGGGACCGGGCAGATCCCGGACAAGGAAGACCTGATGTACGCGGTGACCCGCGACGAGCTGTACCTCGTCCCCACCGCCGAGGTCCCCGTCACCAACCTGCACCGCGACGAGATCATCGAGGCGGACCGCCTGCCGATCCGCTACTGCGCGTACACGCCGTGCTTCCGCCGGGAGGCGGGGGCGGCCGGCAAGGACACGCGGGGGATCCTGCGGGTCCACCAGTTCGACAAGGTGGAGATGGTCCTCTTCGAGCGGCCGGACGCCTCCGGCGCCGCGCTCGAGTGGCTGACCCGGGCTGCGGAGACGCTGCTGCAGCGCCTGGGCCTGGCCTACCGCGTCAAGCTGATGGCCACCGGGGACATGGGCTTCGTGCAGGCCAAGAAGTACGACCTGGAGGTCTGGGCGCCCGGCGTGGAGCGGTGGCTGGAGGTCAGCTCGGTCTCCAACTTCCGCGACTACCAGGCGCGGCGGATGAACATCCGCTGGCGGCCCGAGCCGGGCGGCCGGCCGGAGATCCTCCACACCCTCAACGGCTCCGGTCTCGCGCTGGCGCGCACGTTCGCCGCCATCCTCGAGGTCTGCCAGCAGCCGGACGGGTCGGTGGTGGTGCCGCGGGTCCTGCGCCCGTTCCTGGGCGAGCGGATCGGCCCGGCGTCCCCGGCGGCGGCCGCGCGCCCGACGGACTGACCGGCCGCGGCAATCCGCGCGGCGAGCCCGACCGTATACCAGTCGACGAACGAGACGCTCGGAGGACACCATGCCCGCCGTCGGCGACCTTGCCCCGGACTTCACGCTGCTCGACCAGGACAAGCAGCCGGTGACGCTGAGCGACCTGCGCGGCCGTCCCGTGATGCTGGTCTTCTTCCCGCTCGCCTTCAGCTCCACATGCACGGGCGAGCTGTGCGCGATCCGCGACGACTGGGACGCCTACGAGCGCCGCGGTGTCACCGTGCTCGGGGTCAGCGTCGACTCGACGCACGCGCTGCGGGCCTGGCGCGCGGACCAGCGGTACGGCAACCGGTTCCTCTCGGACCGCTGGCCGGTCGGCCGGGTCGCGAAGCTGTACGGCGTCTGGAGCGAGGAGCAGGGGTACGCCGAGCGAGGCACGTTCATTCTCGACGCCGACGGGGTGGTGCGGTACGCGATCCACAACCCGTCGAGCACGGCGCGCGACGAGGCGGCCTACGTGGCGGCACTCGACGGGATGGGCGTGCGGGCCGGGACGGCATAGTCGCTCCGGCCCGCGCGGGCGGGGAATGCGGTACCCTGCCGGCAATTGAACCGCGCGATGAAGCTCGCGCCTGTCCCGCTCGTCGGGTGATGGCTTCTGGTCGTCGACCAGGAGCCATTCTGTTTATCCGGACGGGACGGCATCGCGATGGTCCACACGGGCCGGCGCCGTCGGCACGGGCCGCGGACGGGACGACGCGCGGCGGGGACCGGCAAGGGGGCAGCGAAACGCCTGGAGCCATGGCCACGGACGAGCTGGCGCACACGGGGTACCTGGCGCACACGGGGTACGTCGACCGCGTGCGGCAGCCGCTCGCCGACCGGGAGATCCGCCACCTCGCATGGCTCGGCGCAGGCGCCATCGACGAGCCGCAGGCGCAGGTGCGTCTGCTGGGCGCCTGGGGGATGTGCCAGCGGCACGCGCTGGGGTTCCTGGCGGTCGAGGCGTCGCTCAACGAGGGGTGGATGTTCCGCCCGGCGGTGGTCTACGACAACGTCTTCGACCGGGCCGTGCGCGCCCTCGCGGCCCGGCGCCTCTTCGAGCGGTCGCGGATCGCTGCCTCCCTCCAGGCCGAGGAACCGTGTCTCGTGTGCGAGCCGGACGACGCCCACCGGGCGCTGGTCGCCGCGGTGCCCGCGGAGATCGTGGCGCGCGGCCGCGACCTCGAGCCGCTCCGGCGCCTGGCCCTTGACACGCGGGCGCACTGGGAACCGTGGATCTGCGGGGCGTGCGCGAGGAACGACTCCTTGCTCCGGTGCCGGCTCCACCTTGCGGCCGACCTCCGCGTCCCCGGCGACTCCGGCCTGGCGGAGCAGCGCCGGCTCGTCGCGCAGCTCTCCCGCCACCTGCGGACCTACGCGCGCTCCTTCGGGTGGGCGAACCAGGGGCTCGACACGCCCGTGGACCGGGCGGCGCTGCTCGGCGCCGTCGGCTGGTGCGGAGGATGGCAGGCCATCCGGCAACTCCTCGGGTGACGTTCAGGCGACCCGACGGCGCGCGCCGGCGGCGCCCTCGGCCCGCCGCGGACCGGCAGCATGCTCCTCGTCGATCGGCCCCGTGGACGCGCGGTCGGCCCACGCCCGGCGCAGCACGCGCAGGAGCGCGGTGGCGGCGGCGGACATGGTGGCCGGGTAGGTGAACGTCGCGCTGGGCGCCTCGGGTGACGGGGTCGACCGGCTCAGCTCGACCCGCCCGAGGAGGGGCGACAGCGTGATCGAGATGTCGCGCAGGCCGGCCAGGTCGATCACCCGCGCGTCGCCCTTCCGCAGCAGCGCGATCCGCGAGCAGGTGACCCCCGTGACCGTGGCCTCCGGGTGCCCCTCGCGCCGCGGGGCGTAGAACGCGGCCAGGAGCTCCTCGGGGGCGAGCCTCGCCTGCATCGCCGCCACCTCCCGGACCGCGTCGGGTCCCTGCCGGAAGAGCGACGCCGGGGCGGCGTCGAACTCCACGGCGGCTGGCGCGTAGCGGCGCAGGAGGGCGTTCATGCCGGGGGCCGGCAGGAACCTCGCCACCAGGTCGCGCAGCACCTCCGCCTCGGCACGCAGCTCCCCGGGGAGCGGGAAGCGCGCGCCCCCTCCCGGAGTCTGCACGTGCAGCTCGATGACGTCGTCGCCGGTCAGCCGCACGTCACGTACCGCCTCGACGGCGACCAGGCGGGCATCCACGCCCCAGTCCATCAGGTAGCGGTCGGGGGGCATGTGGTCGACCATCCAGATCAGCTGGCGGTCGGTCAGCAGCAGCAGCCCCGCCCGGCGCTCGGCGGCGCGTCGGGAGAGCCCGAGCCGGCCGCCGCGCAGCGAGTCCGGTGGGCGCTCGATGGCATAGACCAGCCGCTCGTCCTCGTCGAGGAGCCCCTCCAGCCCGCGGCCGAAGCGCGGCGGGAGGCGGTCGAGCCGGTACTCGGCCTGCGAGTATGGCGTGGTGAACCGCCGTTGGACCGGGTCGTCCCCGGCCGACTGCCATGCTCGCCCGCCGTGGACGCGGCCGGCCTGTCGCCGCACCCGGTGGCGCTGGCGCGCCTCCCTGGCCACGCGGTCGGCAGCCGCCGCGTCCAGCCAGCGCCCGACGGGAGCCCTGGCAACCGTGCGGATCACGGCTTCGGAGGGTGTCGGCTGCCCGGCCAGCCGCCCCACCAGCACCGTGCGGTCGCCCTCCACCAGGGCACCAACCAGTTCGGCCTCCACGCGACACCCGGCGAAGCTCGATGCCGGCAGGGCGACCACGGCCGGGACCTCCACCCCGCGCCCGTCGTCCGAGTCGACCAGGTGGGCACGGTCCAGGCCGAGCCAGAGCCCGTCTGCCCGCCCGCCGACGCCGCGCGCCACCCCGGCATCCACGATCACGTCCAGCCCCGGGCCGAGGGCCTCGTCCACGGCCAGCTCCACGGTGTTCATCGTCCGTCCCCCGGTCCCGCCTCCGCGGGGTCGGCGGCCGCGCGGCGCACGATCACCGAGGGATGCCGCCGAGCTTCGGAGATGGCGGCGTCCGCGGCAGAGTGCCCCTGGAACGACCGGAGTGCACGCACTGCGGCGGCGGCCCGGTAGGGATCGCCCTCGCGGCGCGCCAGGCGAGCGAGCGGCTCGATGGCCTGCACCTGGCGCCGCTCGGCGAGCACGCGGGCAGCCAGCATCGCGGTCGCGGTGTCAGGGTGGTCCAGCGCCCAGATCAGCCCGGCGTCGAAATCGCGGGTGGTCTGCAGCGGCGCACCGCACCGCTCGCAGGTGGCACGAGCCCAGGCGTTGATCGCGTAGCAGGCGGGACAGAGGCGCGACGGGCCCTCCCCGGCAGCGCCCGACGGACCCCCGCCGGCATCGCCTGACGGTCCCTCGGCGCCAGCCGTGGCCGGAACCGTCCCCCGAGCGACTGGATCGCCCTCAGGCCGCGGAGTCGCTGCCTCGATGGTCTGCTCGGACATGCTCCACCTCTCGCAATCGCGATCGAGGTAGAAGCCGTCAGCGGAACCGCATCTCGTCGCCGTGGCGACCGGCGGGCTTCATCGCCGACCGCGATTCTAGCGCGTGGCCATGTCGCGAGCGCTCGGCGGGCCGTCCGGCCGGTGACATCCGGCGCGGTACGCGTACTCTGTCAGGGACTTTGCGGCCGAGTCGTCGCGTGGGCCAATGGCCCGGACGTCGGGCGACCTCCGGCCGGGCATGGAGGCACCATTCATGACTGCCATCGCATCCGTGCACGCCCGCGAGATCCTCGACTCGCGCGGCAACCCCACCGTCGAGGTCGACGTCGAGCTGGAGGACGGCGCCAGCGGCCGAGCCGGGATCCCGTCCGGAGCGTCCACCGGGAGCCACGAGGCCGTCGAGCTGCGGGACGGCGACAAGGGCCGGTTCAACGGCAAGGGCGTCCTCAAGGCCGTCGCCAACGTCAACGATACCCTCGGCCCGGCCGTCGAGGGGATGGACGCCGACGACCAGGTGGCCCTCGACCGCGCGATGATCGAGCTGGACGGAACGCCGAACAAGGGCCGGCTCGGCGCGAACGCGATCCTGGGCGTCTCGCTCGCCGTCGCACGGGCCGCCGCGGCGGACAACGACCTGCCGCTGTACCGGCACCTGGGCGGACTGCGCTCCTGGACCCTGCCACTGCCCCAGTTCAACATCCTCAACGGCGGCCGGCACGCGGTGGATTCCTGCGACTTCCAGGAGTTCATGGTCGCGCCGATCGGGGCGACCACCTTCGCCGAGGCGCTGCGGTACGGGTCCGAGGTCTTCCAGGCGCTGCGCGCCGAGCTCCACGACCGGGGCATGGCGACCGGCCAGGGCGACGAGGGCGGCTTCGCGCCGACGCTGTCGTCCAACGAGGCGGCGATCGAGACGGTCGTGCGCTCCATCGAGCGCGCGGGGTACCGGCCCGGTGAGGACGTGGCGGTCTTCCTGGATCCCGCGACGAGTGAGCTCGTCGAATCGGGCGGGGACGGCAAGCCCTACCGCTACCGGCTGGCCAAGGAGGGACGGACGCTCGACTCGGGCGAGCTGGTCGACCTGTGGGAGAACTGGATCAGCCGCTACCCGATCTTCTCGCTGGAGGACGGCCTCGCGGAGGACGACTGGGCCGGCTGGCAGGAGATGACCCGCCGGCTGGGGTCCCGCGTCCAGCTGGTGGGCGACGACATCTTCGTCACGAACCCGGAGCGCCTGGCGCGCGGCCTGGAGGAGTCCACTGCGAACGCGATCCTGATCAAGCTCAACCAGATCGGCACGCTCACCGAGACGCTCGAGGTCGTCCAGACGGCGTTCGACGCGGGGTGGGGCGCCGTCGTGAGCCACCGCTCGGGCGAGACGGAGGACACCACCATCGCGGACTTCGTGGTGGGAGCCGGCATCCGCCAGATCAAGAGCGGCGCGCCCTCGCGGTCCGAGCGGGTGGCCAAGTACAACCGGTTGATGCGGATCGAGGAAGAGCTGGGGGCAGCCGCCCGGTTCGCCGGCGGGGATCCCGTGCGGGCCTACATCCGCTGACGCGCTGCTACGATACGGGCGGGCGATGAGGCTCGCCCGGTCGGTCCTGCCGACGATCCGCTCATGACGCTGACAGCCTCTGCACGATCGTGCGGAGGCTGTCATGGTTTCCGAGACTCACTCCGATACCGCGGCCCGCGGCGACGCGGGGCCTGGCCCCGGGCGCCTGTCCGCGGCGGGGAGCGCCGTGCGCCGGTCTGCCCAGCGACGGCGCGCCTCACGGGCGCGCCGTCGCGACGCGCTGCCGGGACGGCGCCCACCGCCGGCTCCGGTCGCGGCGGCGCTGGTCGCGTCGGCACCGGGCACCGTGGCACTCTCCCCGGTTGAGAGGGAGCGGCGGCTCGACACGGTGGCAGACCACCTGGTTCGCACCATGCGCTCGGTCGCCGTGCCGGGCGTTCCGCCGTTCTCGAGGCGGGATCGCCTGCTGTTCGGGGGGATCGTCACGATCGAAGCCGTGGTCGTGGGCCTGATGGTCGCGGCCGCTCACCGGTGACGGGGCGATGACGGAGACGCCGCGGCCCCGACGTCGTCTTCAGGGCGTGGTGGTCCGGGCCATCGGACCGGAGGGGTGGGCACTGGCCGAGCGACCGGTGGACTGGCCCTCGTCGCTTGTCGTGGAGCGAGTCGCCGACGAGCTCCGCGCCACCATGCGGAACGAGATCGGCTGGACGCCCACCATCGTGGTGCTGGACCATGACGGCCGCGACGTGACGGCCGCCTACGAGGTCAACTGAACCATGCGTCTGCTCATCGTCAGCGATCTCCACGCGAACCTGACCGCCCTCGAGCGCATCGCGGAACGCGCCGACGCGGTGGCGTTCCTCGGCGACGCGGTCGACTACGGGCCGGATCCCGCGGCGGTCGTCGAGTGGGTGCGCCGCCATGCCACCTACGCGGTGCGTGGGAACCACGACGAGGCGGTGGCCCACGACGCCCCCACCGGCGCCGCCCCTGCCTGGGCCGCGCTCGCGGAGGCGAGCGCGGCCTGGACCCGCACGGCGCTCGACGAACGGGACCGGGCCTTCCTCGGCAGCCTGCCGCTGCGGAGCCGGTTCTCGTTCGGCGGGGCACGGTTCGAGGCGGTGCACGCGGCGCCGCTCGACCCCCTGTACACGTATCTCCCGCCGGAGACCCCCGAGGAGGAGTGGCGCCGCCAGCTCGCCGGGGTCGACGCGGACTGGCTGCTCTACGGGCACACGCACCGCCCGGTCCTCGCCCGCTTCGACGGGGTCACCGTGCTGAACCCCGGCAGCGTGGGCCAGCCGCGACACGGGATGCCGCTCGCGTCCTACGCGATCTGGGAGGACGGCGACGTGCTGCTGGCGGGCCGTCGCTACGATCACGAGCGGACGGTGGCGCGCCTGTGGCAGGTGCCGATCGACGGGTCGGGCACTGCGGAGCTGGAGCGCATCCTGCGCACCGGGGCCACGAAGGGAAGGGCCCCCGTGCCCGGGGCTGCGCCGGGATCCGCGGGATCCGGGGCGCCGGCTCCACGCGAGGGTGCAGATCCCGCCCCGGGGGCGCAGGATCTGGCGGGAGATGGCCATGAGTAGCAGGGGAAGGCTCGAGATCGAGCGGAAGTGGCTGCTCGCCGCGCCTCCCTCCGAGGAGGACCTGCGGGCACTCGGCGCGGAGTCGCTGCGGATCGAGCAGATGTACCTGCTGGGCACCCCGGAGGCGCCCGTCCGGCGCGTCCGCCGGACCGTGCACGGAGACCGCGTCGAGTACACCTACACCGAGAAGCGGATGCTGTCCGGGATCGTGCGGATTGAAGGCGAGGTGGCGATCCCCGAGGCCGATTACCGACGGCTGCTCGAAGAGGCCGATCCCTCCCGTGGCCCGATCCGCAAGACCCGGCACGTCTTCGCGTACGCCGGTAACACCCTGGAGGTGGACGTCTTCGACCGGCCTCCGGATCTCGCGGTGCTGGAGATCGAGTTCGACCGCTCGGACGCGCCGGCCCCGGAGCTGCCCGCGTGCCTCCAGGTCGTGCGCGACGTGAGCGAGGACCCGGCCTACCTCAACGTCACGCTCGCGCGGCTGGCGGCTCCGGCGGCAGGCTGAGCGGCCCGGCGGCGAGCTTGTCCGCCGGGCTCGTCGATCCGTCCGGCAGCGGGTCGATCCGCCCGGTGGCCCGGGCTGCCTGCGGGTCACCCGCCGGCGACGGCGGTCTCCAGGGCCAGCACCAGATCCATCAGTTCACGGACGTACGGGTCGAGCTCCCGGCCCAGCGCAGGATCGGTCTCGCCGTAGGCGCGCATGCCGCGCGCGTCGATCTCGCCCAGGCTCTGCCACGACATCGCGAGCAGGGCCACGATCATCCCGCGCGCGTCCCGTTCCTCGCGGGGAAGGGCAAAGGCTTCCCCGACCGACGCGATGACCCCGTGCATGCGCGCGAGCAGCGCCTCGATGCGCGCCGTCTCCTCCGGCGTGAACCGCGGTCTCTGGCGCTCGTAGAGGACGCCGCCGTCATCGCGATCCAGCAGGTCGCGGATGGTGCTCAGCCGTTCCTCGAGGAGCCGGACGGTGATCGCCAGGGCGCGCCTCTGGGCCTCGTTGAGCCGCACCGTCGGCCGGGAACGGTGATGCCGCGTGGCATCGCCCCCGGCGACGGCCCCGGCGACGGCCCCGGCGTCGGTCCCGGTGGCTGCCGCGGCACCGGACGAGGTTGCCATCCCGGTCCCCCGCGGGTGGCCGGATTCGTTCGCGGCGATGGCCGATCCCTCCTGCACGTCACGCGCAGAGGCCATCAGCGGACGGTTCCGCGGTTCTCCGGCGCTCGGCGTCCGGTGCGGCGAGCCTCATCGCCACGTCAGGGAGTGTACTCGCGGCGATCGTCTCGCCGAACACCTGGCGGTAGACGTCCTCCCCGAAGCTGGTCGGCAGCGGATCGCCCTCGACCAGGCGGAACGTCCGCGTGCCGTCGTCCAGCCGTTCGGCGCGCAGGAAGAGGGCCCTCAGTGACGGCTGACCATGGAACGCCCGGGCAAGGTCGAACAGGTGGGTCACGTAGCAGACCTTCACGCCGGAGTCCACGAGGGCCCGCACGATCTGCCCCGCGATCTCCGATCCTTCACGCTCGTTGGTCGAGGCGAACGATTCATTGAGCAGGACCAGGCTGCCGCGGCCCACCTGTCCCACGATCCCCCGCATCCGGCCCAGCTCCTCGTCGAACCGGCCGCTCGTCATGGACTCGTCTTCCTCGCGGGCGAAGTGCGTGAACACGCCGTCGCACACGTCGGCCCGGAACTGCTCGGCGGCCACGAACATGCCGCACTGGAGCATCAGCTGTGCGAGGCCGATGCTGCGCAGGAAGGTGGACTTGCCGCCCCGGTTGGCGCCGGTGACCATCACCAGCCGCCGACCGTCGGCGGCCACGTCGTTGCCGACCACGGGGCCGGCGGTCTCCAGGGACAGGCAGGGGTCGTACAGGCCCCGCCCCGTGAGTACCGGGGCCCCCGCCGACACTTCGGGAAAGACCACCGGCCCGCCCGCCGCGGCGAGCCGGTCGTGCAGGTTGAGGCAGGCCACGTAGAAGCCCAGCTCGGTGCGCAGCATCGTGAAGAAGCTCAGGATGTGGTCAGTCGACTGGGAGAGGGCGATGGCGACCAGGGCGAGGCCGCGATCCCGCAGCTCGGAGAGCGCCCGGAAGCCCGCCTCGTCGCGGTCGGGGAGCTGGTAGACGAAGCCTGAGCGATCGGGCAGGATGCGGTCCTTCCAGCCCTGCCGCCGGCGCACGGCGCCTCGCAGGACGTACTGCGTGCCCTTGTTCCCCGCGCCGAGTTCCGCGCTGATCAGGAGGCCGTCGCGGAACTCCAGGCGTCGCAGGTGGTTCTCGATCGACGCGATGTAGGCGTCGTCGAGCTCGTGCTCGATCATGGCGAAGAAGGCGCGGAACCCCTCCGACGCGAATGCCCCCGCCCGCTCGTCGGCGATGCCCCGGATGCGTCGGAGCAGGGTCACGAACAGCTGCAGGACCTGCACCGAGCGGTGCAGCAGCCCCTCCGGGTAGCGGTCGCCGAACACGCCCGCCCAGATCTTCTTCTCCCGCAGGACCGCCTCCTCGGCGATCGCGTACAGCTCCCGGACCACCTCGGGCTGCTGCAGGCAGTCGGCCAGGATCCGCTGCCGGTAGACGATCACGCCGGGGTCCTGCACGCCCACGAGGACGGCCGAGCGTGCCACGCCGAGCAGGAACGGATCACCGCCGGACATGGCCGCCAGGAGGATGTCGAGCTCCAGGTCCTGCGTCAGGTCCTGCGCGTTCGGCGGGAGATCGGCGTCCGGGTCGAAGTCCCGGTCGCGGTGCATCAGCAGCGCCTTCATGGCGCGAGCCTCGCGGTGATGTCGCGGTAGGTGAGCCCGTACTTCTCCGCGATCGCCCAGGCATACGCGCGCCCGTCCGCGGGGCGCCGCACGACCTTGAACGTGCGCCGTGCCGCATCGTGCGCGTCCACTCCGCTCACCATGCTGACCGTCGCTTCGCCCATGGCCGACAGCTCGTCGAGGAACGTGACCGAGACGCAGAGCATGTCGCGGCGGATGATCTCCTCCATGACCCTCCGGCCGATGAGGAGCGCGTCATCCGTGGTGGTGCCGCTGAAGCTCTCGTTCAGCACCACGATGCTGTCGGGCGTCGCCTCGTCGAGGATCGCCCGGATCCGGCGCAGGTCGTTCTCGAACCGGCCGCTCAGGTTCTCCAGGTCCTCTTCCCGCTCGAAGTGGGTGTAGAGCCGGTCGAACAGGAAGAGCCGGGCCTCGGTGCCGGGCACCGGCCAGCCCAGGCTGGCCAGCCAGTGCAGCTGGCCGAACATGCGGGCGAAGGTGGTCTTGCCGCCCTGGTTGGGACCCGAGACCACCAGGATCCGCTCCCGGCCGGAGAGATCCGCGTCGTTGGTCACGACGGCCCCGCCGTCGCGCGCCAGGCGGTCCGCCAGCGCCACGTCGAAGGCGTCCCGGACGTGCACGGTCTTGGAGCGGTCGCTCACCTGCGGGTAGCAGAACGAGAGGCCCATCCCGGCCAGGTGGGTCACGTACTCCCGGCAGGCCATGTAGAACTGGATCTCGCGGTCGAACCTCCGGATCGTGGGATCGACGAAGGCGCGGTGCTCCCTCGCGTACCCCGCGAGCGCCGTGAACACATCCGGGTGAAGGCGCGCCACGCGGTCGAGGACGGCGGCCTCGACGTGGTTCATCTCTGCCCCGGCGGAGAACGTGAACCGGTAGTCCCTGGGGGCCGCCCGCTTGAACTTGTCGAAGGCTTCCAGCACCTCGGCGCTGTAGTCGGGTTCGTCGTCGTACCGGGTGACACGGATCCGGGCGCCCCGTATGTGCAGGCAGTAGCGGACGTCGGCCAGCCGGCCCGCCACGTCTGCGGTGTCGTCTCGCAGGCTCGTGAACGCGGGGGACGCCACATACCCGTCGAGATATGCCCGGAACGCCTGCAGCCCGCGGGATGCGGCAGTGCTCGCGGCGAGGTCGCCCGACAGGGACGCCACGGCGTCGCAGTAGATCCTGGCGGCTTCCAGGTGCCAGCGCTGCTTCTGGAGCGGGTAGCGCAACCGGTCGGCCTGGGCGACCGCGGCGCGCATGGCGCGCATCCCGCCCGCGAACGCGCCGATCCGCTCGAGCAGGGCTCGGTCCTCGAGATCTCGCAGGACCTCGTGGCGGTACTCGATCAGCCGGAGGTCATGGATCGACACGTTGAAGAACGGCGCCAGGCGGTACTCGTCGCGGCCCCGCGTGACCGAGGCCACCACCTGGTCGAGGTTCAGGTCCGGGAAGCAGTCGGGCTGTGGCCGCGACTCGAGATCGGGGGGAGCCGGTACGTCGTCAAAGAGGATGCTCTGGAAGGGCATGAGAGCCGGGCCTCGCTGGAGGTAGAAGCCGTCAGCGGCTGGGCCGCGTGTGTGGACTGCCTCGCGGCGTGGCGGGCCTCATCGCCGCAGACAGGATAGAGGCGCGTCCCGCGCCCGGCAAACGCGGGTCGATTCTCCGTGGCGGGACCGGCCCGCCCGATCGGGTGGCCCGATTCCGCACCATGCCGGGCCGGGTGCGTTATCCTGCCGGCAACTGAATCGGCGCGATGAAGCTCGCGCCATTCGATCGGTCCCGCCGGTTCGGCGGGTGATGGCTTCTGGAGCGTGCTCCAGGAGCCTTTTTGTTTGAGCGTGCACCGAGGTCGGGATGAGCAGCATCGCGCAGCGCGGGCGAGTCCGATGACGGTCGCCCGGCGTGACCCGTCGACGAACCGCAGCGCCGCCCTGCGGTTCGTCGTGCTCATCGGCGTCGTCAGTCTCTTCGCCGACATGACCTACGAGGGCTCGCGCAGCATCACGGGCCCGTACCTCGCCGTCCTGGGCGCCAGCGCCACGGTGGTCGGCGTGGTGGCCGGTGGCGGGGAGCTGCTGGGATACGCGCTGCGCATCGTCTCGGGTCGCCTGAGCGACCTCACGGGCCGGTACTGGCCGATCACGCTGACCGGCTACGTGGTCCAGATGGCGGCCGTCCCGGCCCTGGCGCTGGCCGGCAGCTGGCAGGTGGCGGCGGTGCTGATCGCGCTCGAACGGGTCGGCAAGGCGCTGCGCAACCCGCCCCGCGATGCGATGCTGGCCCACGCGACGGGCGAGATCGGGCGGGGCTGGGGGTTCGGGCTCCACGAGGCGCTCGACCAGCTCGGCGCGCTGATCGGGCCGCTGGTCGCGGCCGCCGTGCTGGCGGCGCGCGGCCAGTACCAGGTCGCGTTCGCGATGCTGCTGATCCCGGCGGTGCTGACGCTCGGGACCCTGGCCGTCGCGCGGATCGCCTACCCGGATCCCGGTAGCCTGGCCGCCCGTCCCGCGGACGTCCACACGGGCGGCCTCCCCCGCGAGCTGTGGATCTACCTCGCGGCGACCATGCTGGCGGCCGCCGGGTTCGCCGACTTCTCCCTGATGGCCTTCCATTTCCAGCAGGCACGGACCGTCCCTGCCACCTGGGTGCCGCTCTTCTATTCGGCGGCGATGGCGGCGAGCGGACTGGGGTCCCTGGCGCTCGGCCGCCTCTTCGACCGGGTCGGGATCGTGGTGCTGGTGCCGCTGACCCTGGCCGCGGCGTGCTTCGCGCCGCTCGTGTTCCTCGGCGCCCCTCCCGAGGCGTTCATCGGGACGCTCCTGTGGGGTCTGGGCATGGGCGTCCACGAATCGATCATGGCGGCCGCGGTGGCCGGCATGGTGCCCACGAGGCGGATCGCGTCCGCCTACGGGCTCTTCAACCTGCTGTACGGGGTGGCCTGGTTCCTGGGCAGTGCCGCGATGGGCGTGCTGTACGACGCCTCCCTGCCTGCCCTGGTCGTCTTCTCGGTGGTGGCCGAGCTGCTGGTCGTGCCGCTGATCGTCGTCGTGCATCGCCGGCAGGTCGCCGGCGCAAGGAGGACAGCGTGATGATGGGACGCGAGCCCACGCGTCGGCCGGTCACGATCGTGCATCGTTCGGCCGGGGCCGTGGTCGTCCAGGAGGGCCGGTGCCTGATCCTGAAGACGCGCAGGGAGTGGGTCTTCCCGAAGGGGCACCTGGAGGAGGGCGAGACGGCCGAGCAGGCCGCGGTCCGGGAGGTCCGCGAGGAGACCGGCGTCCAGATCGAGATCGACGACCGGCTCGGCACCACGCGCTACGAGTTCGCCGACCGGCGTCGCGGCTACCGCAACCGCAAGAGCGTCGACTGGTTCGTCGCACACCCGGTGGGCGGCGAGCTGCGTCCCGAGCCGCTCTTCACGGCCGGGAGCTACGTCACCCTCGAGGATGCCCTCGAGCGCCTGGCGCACGAGGGCGACAGGGACATCGCGCGCCGGGCGTTCGGGCTGCCCGTCGGCGACGAGGAGTCGGAATGAACGAGACCATCCCCCTGGAGCGCGCCACCGCGCTCTCCGGGCACGACACCGACCGTGGCGCACCCCGGGCGTCCGCGCCCGCGACGGAGCCGGCCCCATCTGCCACCGGCCCGGCCCCGTTTGCCACCGGCTCGGCCGCCGTCACCCCCCTTGCGCCAGCCCGGCTGGGCCGCTTCTGGCGCGACCTCCAGGCATCGGTGGGCCGCGCGGTCGTGGGTGACGCGGCCGCCCTCCGCCTGCTCGCCGTGGCCCTGCTCGCCGACGGCCACGCGCTCATCGAGGACGTCCCGGGCGTCGGCAAGACGCTGATCGCGCGTGCCTTCGCGCGTTCGCTGGGCCTCTCGTTCGGCCGCGTGCAGGGCACCCCGGACCTGCTTCCCACGGACGTGACCGGCGCCGCCATCCTCGACGGCGGCCGCCTGCGGTTCATGCCGGGGCCCATCTTCACCAACGTGCTCCTGGTGGACGAGATCAACCGCGCCACGCCCCGCACCCAATCGGCGCTGCTCGAGGCGATGCAGGAGCGCCAGGTCTCGGTGGAGGGGGAGTCGCGGCCGCTGGATGACCCCTTCGTGGTTGTGGCGACCCAGAACCCGGTGGAGCTGGAGGGGACGTTCTCGCTTCCCGAGGCGCAGCTGGACCGCTTCCTGGTGCAGATCCGGCTCGGCTACCCCGGTCGCGACGAGGAGCGCCGCATCGCCCGGCGCTACCTGGGCGGCGGGGATCCGCTGGCCCGAGTGGAACCCGTGGTGGACCGGGAGACGCTGGCGTCCCTGCGGGCGGCGGTCAGCGAGGTCCACGTCAGCGAGGCGGTCGAAGGCTACCTGGTGGACCTGGTGCGGGTCACGCGCACCCACGGTGACCTGCGCCTGGGCGGCAGCCCGCGGGCCAGCGTGGCACTCTTCCGGGCCAGTCAGGCCTGGGCAGCGCTCGACGGCCGCGGTTTCGTCCTCCCCGACGACGTCGCGGCAGTGGCGCGGCCGGTGCTGGCGCACCGCCTGCGCCTGGACGTCGACCGGCAGCTGCGGGGCGCCTCGATGGACGGGGTCCTCGAGGACGTGCTGGGCGGCGTGCCGGCCCCCGTCGCCGATCAGTGAGCCGGGCACGCGGGCTCCTCGCGCTCGCGCTCGTCGTCGGCGGAGCGCTCGCCGGGATCCCCGGTCTGGCGATCGCCGGCGTCCTGCTCGGCCTGGCGTCGCTGCTGACCGAGCTGTGGAGCCGTCACGGCCTGCGGCGCCTGCGCTACGAGCGGACACTCGCGCGCGACCGGGCCGTGTGGGGAGACGAGATCCCGCTGGACGTGGCCGTCTGGAACGACAAGCCCCTGCCCCTCGCGTGGCTGGCGGTCGACGACTACGTCACCGAGGGGGCGGCCCTCCGCGGGGGCGCTCTCGAGCTGAGCGAGCGCCCCGGCCTCGCGGTGCTCCACCACGTCTGGACGGTGGGGTGGTTCGAGCGAGTGGTCCGGCACCTCTCGATCGCGGCCGACCACCGCGGCACCTACGAGCTCGGGCCGGTGCGGATGACGGTGGCCGATCTCTTCGGGCGAGGCGCGGCGAGTGAGGAGCATGCCGACCGCGCGACGTACATCGTGCGGCCGCGCAGCGTCCCGGTCCGTCACGAGAGGTCCGAGCAGATCTCGCTGGGGACGCTCCGCGCCCGCCAGAGTCTGTACGAGGACCCGTCGCTCTTCGCCGGGGTGCGCCCGTACCAGCCGGGCGACTCGCAGCGGCGCGTGCACTGGCGCGCGACCGCGCGGCTCGGCGTGCCGGTGACCAAGCGCTTCGATCCGTCGCGGGCACGGGACGTCCTGGTCGCGCTGGACGTCCAGACGGTGCCCGGACCGCACTGGGCGCTCCACTTCGACGAGCCGCTCCTGGAAGGCCTGATCGTGGCGGCCGCGTCGCTGGCGCGCCAGGCGATCGAGGAGGGCGCCGCCGTGGGCTTCACCGCGGCGGCGTACACGCGCACCACCGAACGGACGGTCTACCTGCCCGCGGCGGGAGGGCAGGACCAGCTGGCCCGCATCGCCGACGTGCTGGGTCGCCTCAGCCAGACACCGTCCGCGCCCTTCGAGCTGGTGCTCTCGGCGCTGCCCCAGCGGCTCGTCCAGGGCACCACCGTGCTGGTCGTGAGCAGCCGCGACCCGGGGCCGCTGGTGCCGGTCCTGCGACGCATGGAGGCCTCCGGCTATCCGGTCGATTTCCTGGCGCTCGGGCCGCACGCGGGGATGGCCGCCGCTCGCGTCCGGGCTGCCGGGCTGGCCGGGCGGGTGGCGACGCTCTCCCCTGACTGGAAGACGAGCGATGCGCTGGTTCTCGCGGGCTGACCTGCTCCCGGCCGCCCTGGACGCGCTCGCCGAGGGGTCGCTCCTCTGGGTGGTGTACGTCACGTTCGCGGTGAGCGGCTCCGCCGGCTCCCGCCTCGGCCTGGCGGAGTTCGCCCTGGCCGCGGGGCTCGGGCTCGCGCTGGTCCGGCGCTCCTCTCCGGGGCGCCGCTCGCGCGCCGGGATCCTTGCCGTCGCCCTGCTCGCTGGCTTCGCCGGATGGCTCGCGGACCCGTCGGTGCGGGCGGCGATCGCCGCGGGTGGACCGCTGGCGGCGAGCGGCGGTTCCGTCGGCGGGACCATCGGTGCCGGCGGGACCGCCGGGCCCGGCGCCGCGGCGACCTTCGCGGGTGGTGCGGCCGGCCAGGTGGCCGCGGTCGCCCGGCACGTCCCGGGGTGGCTGCTGGGCGTCGCCGTGCTGCGGGGGGCCGCACACCGCGAGGCCGCGGACGACGACCGGGTGGTCGGTGCCCTGCTGGCGGCCGGGTCGCCGGCGCTGGCGGTTCCGTGGCTCCTCCACGTCGGCTCCGCCGACCTCCGGTTCGCCGTTCCCGCCCTCCTCGGCTCGCTGCTGTTCGTGGCGAGCAGTCTCCTCGCGATCGGGTTCGGCCGGCTCCGTGCGCTGGGCATCGCGCCGCACGAGTCGAGTGGCGGACGCGCGTGGACGTGGCTCGTGCTCGGCGTGACCGCGCTCACGGGCGGGCTCGCGGTGGTCGCGGCGCTGATGCTCGGCGCGCCGCTGGAGGCGCTCCTCTCCGCCGTGCTGGGGCCGCTCGCCGGAGCCCTGGCCGCCGGGGCCGCACTGCTCGCCCCGCTCGTCGCGCCGGTCTGGTCGGCGGCGGCGGGGCTGGTCGGCTCACTGCCGGCGCTGCCGCACCCCGGCGGCGCGGCACCCGTTCCGGCGGCGACTCGGCCGGAACTGGCCGCAGGGTCGGCGGCACCCGGGGGCCCGTCGCCGGTCGTGATCGCCGCGGTGGTGCTCGGTGCGCTGGTCGTGCTCGTGGCGCTGGTCCGGTACCGGCACGTCTTCGCGTCGCCGCGCCCGTGGAAGCCGGAGCGCACGCCCGAGGACCGCCACTTCGTGGTTCCCCACGTTTCTCTGGGGCTCCGGCTGCCCGGCCTGCGCCCGCGCCTGGGTCGGCCCGGCGGCCGGGCGCCTGCGGACGCTCCGTCGGCCTATCTCGCCGTGCTCCGCGCGCTGGAGCGCCACCCCGAGCTGCGGCGCCGACCGTCCGAATCGCCGGCCGGCCACGCCGGACGCCTTCGGGGGCTCGGGTTCCCCGGCGCGACGCTCGGGCTCCTGGCCGCCGACTTCGAGCTCGCCCGGTACGGCGACCGTGCGCTCAGTGGGCGGGAACACCGCCGCGCCCTCAGCCGTGCGCGGCGGCTGGTCGGGCGGATCCGAGGACATCCGCCCATGACCGCGTGACGGTCACGGACGTGCTGCACCGCGCGGGCAGGAGTCTGGAATCGCACCGCGGGCGGGCCGTGGCATAGTTGCCGGACATCCTTCGGAGCCGGGACAAAGGAGGGGTCCGTGCCGTCGTCCACGATCGCCGTCATCGGTGCCGGAAACATCGGGGGGACTCTGGCCCGCAAGTGGGTCGCGGCGGGGCACCGGGTCATCCTCGGCGTGCGGGATCCGGCGGGGCCGCGCGCGAGCGCGCTCGTGTCGGAACTCGGGCGGCGCTGCACCGCGGCCCCCGTCCGCGAGGCCGCCTCCGCCGGCGAGGTGGTGGTGTTCGCCATCCCGGGGAGCGCCATGCCGTCCGCGATGGCCGGCCTCCAGGGCCACCTGCGCGGCCGGATCGTCATCGACGCGACGAACCAGCTCGGGGACGCCGGGCCCGCGCACAGCTTCGACGTGATCACGAGGACGTGCCCGACGGCGTTTGTCTACCGCGCCTTCAATGCCTTCGGCTGGGAGATCCTCGCCGATCCGATCGTCGAGGACACCGTGGTCGATCTCTTCTTCGCGGGTCCCGACGGCGCAGGGCGCGCGACCGTCGCGGGCCTGATCGAGGACGTTGGCCTGCGGCCGGTCTGGGTCGGAGGACCCGAACGCGCCGATCTCGTCGATGCGCTGGCGGCCCTCTGGTTCGCGCTGGTCCTTGACAAGTCGAGGGGCCACCGCCTGGCGTTCAAGCTGCTGGGCGCCTGACCCGCGGGCCACGACGTCCCGGCGGCGCGGCCGGCATCCGCCCCGGCTGCCTGACCGGGTCGTTCCCCCGCGGGAGCGTCGGGACCGTGTTGAGCCCCTGTTGAGCGATCCCGCGGGTCCGCGACCCGGTTGCCTCTTGGCGCCCCGGCGCAGGCTCGGGGCATGGACCGGTACCGCGGGGCAGACAACGGCGTGCGTCGGGCACCCGGCGCCGCTCTGGACACGGACGCCACCGAGGCGCGCCTCCGAAGCGAGACCGACGACGTCCGCGCGGCCATCGCGCTGGTTGCGCGGGGCGCGGCGAGCAGGGTGGCCGTCTCGGGACTGGCCTTCGGCGAGCAGCTGCTGGCGCGACTGAGCGACGAGGCGGGCGCCGTCGGCGTCGTCCTGGTGCCCTCGTGGTGGCCCGACGACGCGGGCTGCGACATCACCGCGCAGCGGATCGATGGCTGACCCCGATGCCACGCGGATCCTGCTGGTCGAGGACGACGAACCGTTCGCGGCGGCGATCCGGCGCTACCTGCGCGCCCGGGGGGCGGACGTCCGCATCGAGCCCTCGGCCGAGGATGCCGAGGCGGCCCTGGCCGGTGGCTACCGGCCGGTGCTCGTGATCCTGGACATCAACCTGCCGGGCGACAGCGGCTGGTCGCTGCTGCGCGGGGAGGCACTCCGGGCGGCCGGCGACCCACCCGTGGTGGTGGTCACCGCCACCCACGTGCCCGCGGCCCGGCTGCGCGAGTTCCGGATCGCCGGCTACCTGCCGAAACCGTTCGCGCTGGAGACGCTCGTCGCCACCATCGAACGGACGACCCGCCACGGCCGCGGCGCGGCGTGGGTGGAGGAGGAGCCCGATGCTCTCTGACCTGGCGATGCTCGTGCTCGTGGCCGCGTGGGGATTCGCGTTCGCGGGATTCGTCTGGCTGTGCCGGAGGCTCATGGGATGACGCTTCAGGACCTGGTCGGCGGCGTCATCGTGCTCGCCCTCGCCCTCTACCTGCTCTACGCCCTGCTCCGCCCCGAGAAGTTCTAGAAGAGGGATCCGTGACCAACCTGGAGGCCCTCGTCCAGGGCCTGGCGCTGCTCGCTGCGATCGTCCTGGCGACGCGCCCGTTCGGCGGGTACATCCAGCGCGTGATGGCGGGCGAGCGGACCTTCCTGACGCCCGTCGTCCGCCCCGTGGAACGCGGCATCTACCGGGTGCTCGGCGTGGACGAGAGCAGGGAGCAGCCGTGGACCTCGTACGCGATCTCCGTGCTCGTCTTCGCGTTCGTCGGGATCCTCGTGCTGTACCTCCAGCAGCGCATCCAGGGCCTGTTGCCCCTGAACCCGGGCGGGGCGGGCCCCGTGGCCCCCAACCTGGCGTTCAACACCGCGGTCAGCTTCGAGACGAACACCAACTGGCAGAACTACGCCGGCGAGACCGCCATGAGCGACCTGACCCAGATGGCGGGGCTCGCCGTGCGCAATTTCACCTCCGCGGCGATGGGCCTCGCGGTGGCCATCGCCCTGGTGCGGGGCCTGACCCGGCGTGGCATCCGCACCATCGGCAACTTCTGGGTGGACGTCACGCGGACCACGCTCTACATCCTGGTCCCCATCGCGTTCGTGGCCGCGATCGTGCTGGTCTCGCAGGGCGTCGTCCAGTCGTTCAACCCGGCGGCCCTGGTGCACACCCTCCAGGGTGGCACCCAGACGATCCCGGTCGGGCCGGTGGCCTCGCAGGAGGCGATCAAGGAGCTCGGCAACAACGGGGGCGGCTTCTTCAACGCGAACTCGGCCCACCCGTTCGAGAACCCCAACGGCCTGACGAACTGGATCGAGATGTTCCTGATCCTGCTGATCCCCTTCGCCCTCACCAACACCTTCGGGCGGATGGCGCGGGACGAGCGGCAGGGCTGGGCGCTCTTCGCCGCGATGATGGTCATCCTCGTGGTCGCCGTGGCGGTGTCGACGGCGAGCGAGATCCGGGCCAACCCGCTCTTCCCGAGCCAGGTCAGCACGGCCCTCGGCAACATGGAGGGCAAGGAGGTCCGGTTCGGGGCCCAGACGAGCGCGCTCTTCTCGGTCGTGACCACGGGCACCAGCACGGGCGCGGTCAACGCCATGCAGGACAGCTTCCTGCCGCTCGGCGGGCTCGTGTCGCTCTTCCTCATCGAGCTGGGGGAGGTCGCGCCCGGCGGGATCGGGGCCGGCCTCTATGGCCACCTGGTCTTCGGCGCGATCCTGGCCGTCTTCATCGCCGGGCTCATGGTGGGCCGGACCCCCGAGTACCTCGGCAAGAAGATCGAGTCGTTCGAGGTGAAGATGGCGATGCTGGCCGTGCTGGCCATGGCCGCCAGCATCCTGGTCCTCACCGCGATCGCGGCCGCCACGCCGGCCGGGACCTCCAGCGTCGCCAACGCCGGGCCGCACGGCTTCACCGAGATCCTGTACGCGTTCTCCAGCATGACCGGCAACAACGGATCGGCGTTCGCCGGCCTGAACGGGAACACGCCCTTCTACAACATCGCGGGGGCGTTCGCGATGCTGATCGGGCGCTTCGCGGAGATCGTCCCGGCACTCGCCATCGCCGGCTCCATGGCCGGCAAGCGGGCCGTGGCACCGTCGCTGGGCACGTTCCCCACCACGGGGGCGCTGTGGGTGGGTCTCCTGATCGGCGTCCTCGTGATCGTCGGCGCGCTCACCTTCTTCCCGGCGCTCTCGCTCGGGCCGATCGTCGAGGAGTTCCTGATGCACGCCGGAAAGGTCTTCTGAGCCATGACCTCGCAGACACTGGCCGACCGGCGCGGACCCGTCGCGCACTCCGTCGTCGACACGCGGGCCGGCAGCCGACGCTTCCAGCGGGCCCGGCGCGAATCGCAGGCCGGGAAGCCGGGCGCTCCGCGCACGCCGCGGGGGGTCTTCGACCCGGTCCTGCTGCGTGCCTCGCTGGTGCCCGCGCTGCGCAAGTTCGATCCCCGCGAGATGATCCGCAACCCCGTCATGTTCGTGGTGGAGGTGACGGCGGCGCTGGTGACCCTGGTCTGGCTCGGCGACGTGGCGGGCCTCACCCACGGCACACCGGGCGAGGTCGGCCGGTCGCCGGGGTTCGAGTTCCAGGTCGCCGTCTGGCTCTGGCTCACCGTCTACTTCGCGACCTACGCGGAGGCGCTCGCCGAGGCGCGCGGCAAGGCGCAGGCCGCCACCCTGCGCAAGACCCGTTCCGAGACGATCGCGCATCGCCGGCTCCCCGATGGCACGACCGAGGACGTCGGGTCGTCCGCGCTCCGCTCCGGCGACGTGATCGTGGTCTCCGAGGGCGAGACGATCCCCGGCGACGGCGACGTGATCGAGGGCGTCGCCTACGTCAACGAGGCGGTCATCACCGGCGAGTCCGCGCCGGTGCTCAAGGAGCCCGGCACCGACATCCGCAGCTCCGTGACCGGCGGCACCACCATCACCAGCGACTCGCTGACCATCCGCGTCACCGCCAACCCGGGCGAGACGTTCCTGGACCGGATGATCGCCCTGGTGGAGGGCGCGAAGCGCCAGCGGACGCCCAACGAGATTGCGCTCTTCATCCTCCTGTCCGGGCTCACGATCGTCTTCCTGCTGGCCACCGCGACCCTGCGGCCGTTCGGGCTGTACGCGCACGCGACGCTGGGCCTGGTGGTGCTGGCCGCCCTCCTCGTCTGCCTCATCCCGACCACCATCGGGGGCCTGCTCTCGGCCATCGGCATCGCCGGCATGGATCGCGTGGCGCGCTTCAACGTGCTCGCCATGAGCGGCCGGGCCGTGGAGGCGGCGGGCGACGTGGACGTGCTCCTGCTCGACAAGACCGGCACCATCACGTTCGGCAACCGGCTCGCCTCCCGGATCGTGCCCATGCCCGGGGTCGCCGAGCGGGAGGCCCTGGAGGCCGCGCTCCTCACCTCGCTCGACGACGACACGCCGGAGGGACGCTCCGTCGTGGCGCTCTGCCGGCAGCGGCTCGCGGAGCTGGACGGCAGGGGACGCGGCTCCGGCGTGGTGGCCGGCGAGGCCTCCGGTGACGCCGGCACGAGGACGGCGGCAACGGGCGGAGCGGGCGCAGCGGCGGATCCCGCACCCGGACGCGAGGACGTGGCCGAGGTCGTCCCGTTCTCTGCCGCGTCCAGGACGAGCGGCGTGATCCTGCGCGACGGCAGCGTGATCCTGAAAGGCGCGGTGGACGCCATCCAGGCTGCGCTCGATGGAGATCCGCCCGCCGAGCTCACCGCGATCGGCGACGAGATCGCCTCGCAGGGGGCGACGCCGCTGGCGATCCGTCGCGACGGGCGGGCCCTGGGCGTGATCGAGCTGAAGGACACCGTCAAGCCCGGTCTGCGCGAGCGGTTCGAGGAGCTGCGCCGCATGGGGATCCAGACCGTGATGGTGACGGGCGACAACCCGCTCACGGCGCGGTCGATCGCCGCCGAGGCCGGCGTGGACGACTTCATGGCCCAGGCCAGACCCGAGGACAAGATCGACCGGATCCGGCGCGAGCAGGCCGAGGGGCACCTGGTCGCGATGACGGGCGACGGGACCAACGACGCGCCCGCGGTCGCCCAGGCCGACGTTGGCCTCGCCATGAACAGCGGCACCTCGGCGTGCAAGGAGGCGGCCAACATGGTCGACCTCGACTCGGATCCGACGAAGCTGATCGAGGTCATCGCGATCGGCAAGCAGCTGCTGATCACCCGGGGCGCCATCACGACCTTCAGCATCGCCAACGACGTGGCGAAGTACTTCGCGATCCTGCCCGCGATGTTCAGCGTGGCCTACCCGCAGCTGAACGCGCTCAACATCATGGGGCTCACCACGCCGGAGAGCGCGATCCTCTCGGCGGTCATCTTCAATGCCCTGATCATCATCGCCCTGGTGCCCCTCTCGATCCGGGGGGTGGCCTACCGGGCCGCCCCGGCCGCCCAGCTGCTCCGCCGCAACCTGCTGATCTACGGCGTGGGCGGGATCATCACGCCCTTCCTCGGCATCAAGCTGATCGACGTGATCGTCGCGTCGATCCACCTCGCGTAGGGAGCGGCCGCGATGCGTGCCTTCCTCCGGAACCAGCTCTGGCCGGCGATCGCCCTGCTGGCCGTCCTCACGATCATCACGGGGCTCGTCTACCCGGCCGCGGTCACGGCGGTGGCGCAGGTGGCGTTTCCGGCCCAGGCCAACGGCTCCTTCATCGTGGTCGACGGGAAGACCGTCGGCTCGTCGCTGATCGGCCAGTACTTCGACGAACCGCAGTACTTCTGGGGCCGCCCCTCGGCCGCGGGCGTCACGCCGTCCAACCCCGGCGGCTACGACGCCGCCGGTTCCGGTGGCTCCAACCTCGGGCCGACCAGCCGCCAGCTCATCGACGAGGTGGTCCAGCGCGTGGACGCGCTGCGCAGGGCGAACGGCAACGCGCCGATCCCCGTCGACCTGGTGACCGCCTCGGCGTCGGGGCTCGACCCGGACATCAGCCCCGCGGCGGCCGCCTACCAGGTGCCGCGCGTGGCCCGGGCCCGCGGGATGACGGTGGCGGCCGTCCAGGCGCTGGTCGCGAAGCACACCTCGGGGCCCATGCTGG
>JAJYKX010000156.1 GCA_021788175.1 Chloroflexota bacterium | reverse complement strand
GTCGGGTGGGTGCTCGGCGCGGTGCCCTGCTCGACCGGACAGTGCGCCTGGATCATGCACACCACCGACGGCGGCGCGACGTGGACGAGCATCCCTGCGCCGGCGGCGCCGATCAGCAGCGACGGCCTGATCCCGGTTTCGGGCATGGCCGCCGGGTCGGGCGTGAGCGGGCTGCGGTTCGCCGACGCGCAGGACGGCTGGGCCTTCGGCCCCGACCTCTGGGCCACGCACGACGGGGGCAGCACATGGCAGCAGGTGACGATCCCGGGCGCAGCGTCCGCCGCAGTGGTGGCGCTCGAGGCCTCGGCGGGGTCCGTGCAGGCCGTCTTCTACGACATGACGGGGGCCCCGGCGGTGCGGGTCGCCACGAGCCCGGTGGGCCAGGACGCGTGGGCGCTGTCTCCGACGAGCGTCCAGATCGGGGCCGGACCGGTGCCGAGCACGCAGCTGGTGCTGTCGGGGTCGAGCGGCTGGCTCCTCCAGGTCGACCGGGTGGTGGTCGGCGGTGCGCGCCTCTCCGGCGGCGCCTGGGGCAGCTGGAACGCGGTCTGCTCCAGCGTCACCGGACCGGCGGTGCTGGCGGCGTCGAGCCCGACCGAACTGGCGGCGGCCTGTGATGTCGGCCTCTGGAGCACGCCGCAGGGCGAGCACCTGTACCTGTCGCACGACGGCGGCTCGACGTTCAGCCAGGCCGGGACGACGATCCCGCTGCAGCAGGTGGAGAGCATCGCGACGCCGTCCGCCGGGACGGTGCTGGTCGCCGGGATCACGCAGTCGTCGGCCATGCTGGGCTCGTTCGACGGCGGCCAGACCTGGCAGACGGTGCTGTCGTTCGGCTCGTCGAACCCGGCGACGTTCACGTACCTGGGATTCACGACGAGCACCCAGGGCGTGGCCATCACGCAGTCGGGGACGGGCACCGGGAGCGCCGCCCGCGTGGGCACCGGCACGCTCTACGTGACCCGCGATGGCGGGCACTCCTGGTCGGCGGTCGCGTTCGGAAGCTGAGCGCGGGACGGCGATCGCGCGTCGGGTGGCAGGGGGCGGCGGGAGGCGCTGCCGCGGCCGGTCGGTGGCGCAGAGCGCCACCAGGGACAGGAGGCGGCCAGGGGCCGGTCAGGGGCTGCGGGGGCGAGCTGCCGCGGCGGGCCAGCGGCGTGTCGGCAGCATATCGGCGGCGTGCCGGCAGCATATCGGCGGCGTGCCGGGCGGCGAGGCGCCAGGCGGCGGGCCGGCGGCGTACCGGGCGGCGAGGGGCTGCGAGGCGCCAGGCGGCGGGCCGGCGGCGTACCGGCAGGGCGGTGGATGCCGTTCGGGGCGGTTGAGCCGAGGATCGGCCCCGACCGGAGGCGGAGGCTGAAGGCCGGCCGGAGGCGGAGGCTGAAGGCCGGCCGGAGGCCGATCCTGCAGGATGTGCACCAGCGGAGCCGTATGTCGGTACGGAGAGCGCGAACGGGGCGCATGACGTAGTCGGTGGCGGCGCGAGCGCTCGGCGGGGTGCCGCAACGTCCCGGATCGTGCGTGAACCGTGGGTGAGTCGTGCGTAATGGGGCCTTCTCTGGGACGTGGCAGCCGGTCGCGGGCCCCCGGGCGCCGGGCGCCACCATCGGATCGGACATACGGTTCTGCGGGCGCACATGCCGCAGGAAAGCGTCACCGGATCGGACATAGGGCTCTGCGGGCGCGCGTTCTGCAGGAAAGCCGGGCCGGGGAGACCGCGGCCGCCCGGGGAGATCGCCGCACCCGGGGGGATCTCGGCATCCGGGGGGATCTCGGCACCCGGGGGGATCTCGGCATCCGGGGGGATCGCCGCGCCCGGGGGATCGCCGCGCCCGGGGGATCGCCGCGCCCGGGGGATCGCCGCGCCCGGGGAGACCGCGGCACCCCGGGGGGATCGCCGCGCCCGGGGAGATCGCCGCGCCCGCCCTGCCGCCGGGCTCCCCGATCGGCCGATGTCGGGCCGCGGCCCCGCGATCCGCCCTGCCGGCGCCGGTATCGGATCTGGTATCCTCCGGCGAAACCCGATCCCCCGGCGAAACCCGATCCCCCGCGAAACCCGATCCCCCGCGAAACCCGATCCCCCGCGAAACCCCCATGGACCGGCCCAGTGAGCCCGGCGAGGAGGAGAGCATGCACTGTCGCGCGCGGCCGCACCTGGATCTCCCCGGATGGACCTGATCATCCGGGCGGCGCGCCCCCACCCCACCTCCGACCGACGCCCGGACCCCGTCGACATCGGGGTCGCGGGCGGATCGATCGCCCGCATCGCCCCCGCCGGCGCCATCCCGGCCGACGGCGCGCTCGAGCTCCACGCCGACGGCCGTCTCGTCAGCCCGCCGCTGGTCGATCCCCACGTCCACCTCGACGCCGTCCTCACCGTCGGCGAGCCGAGGTACAACCAGTCCGGCACCCTGATCGAGGGGATCCTGACCTGGGCCGAGCGCAAGCGGACCCTCACCCACGAGGACGTCAAGCGGCGCGCCCGCGAGGCGGTCCTCTGGGAGGTGGCCCAGGGGACCGGCCTGATCCGCTCCCACGTGGACGTCTGCGACCCGAACCTGGTCGCCCTGCGTGCGCTCATCGAGCTGCGCGAAGAGCTCCGCGACGTCGTCGAGCTGCAGCTGATCGCGTTCCCGCAGGACGGGATCCTCTCGTTCCCCGATGGCGAGGCGCTGATGCGCGAGGCGATGCGCCTGGGCTGCGACGTGATCGGCGGGATCCCGCATTACGAGTGGACCCGCGAGGACGGCATCGCCGAGGTGCAGTTCATCTTCGACCTCGCGCGCGAGACCGGGAAGCCGATCGACCTGCACTGCGACGAGACCGACGACCCGGAGTCGCGCTTCCTGGAGCACGTCGCCGCGCGCACGATGCGCGAGGGGATGCAGGGGCGCGTGGTGGCGGGGCACACGACCGCCATGGGCTCCTACAACGACGCGTATGCCTTCAAGCTGATCCAGATCCTGCGCCGGGCGGGGGTGACGATCGTGGCCAACCCGCTCGACAACATCGTCCTGCAGGGCCGCTTCGACACGTACCCCAAGCGCCGCGGCATGACCCGCGTGAAGGAGCTCGACGCCGCGGGCATCAACGTGGCGTGCGGGCACGACTCGATCATGGACCCGTGGTACCCGCTCGGCCGGGGCTCCATGCTCGATGCCCTCTCGATGCTGGTGCACGTGGCGCAGATGACCGGGCGCGGGGAGCTGTTCCGCGCCTGGGAGATGGTCACGACCAACCCGATGCGCTCGTCGGGGCGCGGCGACTGGGGCGTCCGCGAGGGCGCTCCGGCCAACCTCGCGATCTTCGACTGCGAGGACGAGGCGGAGGCGATCCGGCTGCGGCCGGCCGCACGCTGGGTGATCCGGGAGGGCCGGGTGGTCGCCGAGACCGAACCCGCCCGGAGCACGGTCCATCGAGCCGGTGCCGACGTGCCGGTCACCTTCACACGAGGAGGTTGAGCACCATGGATGCGGTTGCGGTCGCCCGCGACACGATGCCCACCCGCGAGGGTGACCTGACCATCGAGGGGCACGGCATCGACCCGATCCCGCTGACGGGACGGTACGGATCCCTGGCCCGCGTCTTCACCGTCTGGTTCACGCCGAACCTGGTCCCGGCGGCGTTCGCCATCGGCACCCTGGCCACCGCCAGCTTCATCGGCCTGGGCTGGTGGGCCGGGCTCGCCGCGATCATCGTGGGGAACGTCATCTCGGCCGCCGTGGTCGGCGTCCTGGCGGCCATGGGCCCCCGGAGCGGGATGGCCCAGATCCCAGCCTCGCGGCTCCCCTTCGGCAAGACGATCGTGGTCCCGGGCGCGGTCAACTGGCTCAGCACCATCGCCTGGGACGCCATCAACGCGTTCTTCGGCGCATACGCGATCGACGTGCTGACCGGCGGCCGGATCCCGTTCCCGGTGAGCCTGCTGGTCGTCATCATCTGCCAGGCGCTCCTCTCGATCGTGGGCTACGAGGCGATCCACACGTTCGAGAAGTGGGCGGCCCTCGGGCTCTTCCTCCTCTTCGCCGTGGTCACCGTGGCGGCGGCGCCGAAGATGGACTTCGCCCTCGCCAACGGCTCCGGCGCGTCCCTCGGCACGTTCGTGCTGATGACCACCATCGCCGGCAGCTTCAACTTCGCCTGGGCGCTCTATGCCTCCGACTACACGCGCTACCTGCCGTCCGACGCGCCAGCCTCGCGAATCTTCGGCTGGACCTTCCTGGGGCTGGGGATCTCGGCCACCTGGCTCGAGGCGCTCGGCCTCGCGGTCTCCAACGCGCTGGGCAACTCGACGGCCGACGCGACGCACCAGATCAACCAGATCGTGGGCGGCGGGATCGTCGGTGCGCTGGCCATGGTCGCGATCTTCTTCGGCACCGTCGCCGTGAACGCGATGAACGACTACACGGGATCGCTCTCGCTGCTGGCGGCCGGCGTCCGGATCTGGCGTCCGCTCTCGGCAGCCGTGGTGGGTGTGCTGAGCTTCGGCGCCACGCTCTACCTCTACTACGGCAACTTCCAGTCGACGTTCGAGAACTACCTGCTGCTGATCACCTACTGGATCGGCCCCTGGGCGGCGATCGTCCTGGTCGACTGGCGGCTCCGCGGGGGCCGGTTCGACATGCACCGGGTGGCCGATTTCGCCCGGCTCCCCTCGGGGCGCAACGGGCTCGTGGCGCTCGTGGTGGGCTTCGTGGCCTCGATCCCGTTCTTCAACCAGACGCTGTACGTGGGCCCGATGGCGAATGCGCTCGGCGGTGCCGACGTCACGTACGTCGTCGGGTTCGTCGTGGCCGGCGTCCTCTACTGGGTCCTCGAGCGCTCCGCGGGCCGCACGTCGGTGCCGGTCGCAGGGTAGACGGAGGCAGGCACGAGAGCCGGGGCCGGGGGGATCGCCCGGGGCGGAGCGCTTCGCCGCGCCGGGACACGAGAGAGGCGGAGGAGGGCCTGGGGCTTGGCAATGTCCTGGCCCCGACATCGGGGCTCCCGAAACCGGCCACTACTGCGCGGTCCAGCCCCCGTCCAGCGGGAGGACCGCCCCGGTGACGAGTCCCGCGGCCCGTGAGGCCAGGTAGACCACGGCGGCCGCCACGTCGGCGGTGGTGCCCACCCGGCCGAGCGGGATGCGGGAGAGCACGTCGGCAAGGAAGGCCGGATCGTCGAGCCGTTCGGCCGTGCCCGGCGTGTAGATCCACGTCGGCGCGATGGCGTTGACCGTCACGCCCGATGCCGACCACTCGAGCGCGAGCACCCGCGTGAGCGCATGGACCCCGCCCTTGCTCGCGGAGTAGACGGCGTGGCGCCGTATCCCGACGAGACCGGCCTGCGACCCGATGTTCACGATGCGCCCGTAGCCGCGCTCGACCATGTGGCGGGCCACCGCCTGGGTCGTGAAGAAGAGGCCGCGCAGGTTGACCGCCATCATCTCGTCCCAGTCGGCCTCCGTGACCGCCAGCGCGTCATGGTTCGCGCCGAGGCCGGCGTTGTTGACCAGGATGTCGATGTGCCCCAGCCGGGAGACCGCCGCGTCGACGGCCGCCCGCGTGCCTTCGACGTCCCGCACGTCGAGCAGCAGGAGCTCGACGTGACCCGGTCCCGGATCGTCCGCGAACCGATCGGCCGCGTCGCGGTCGCGCACCCCGGCCAGCACGTGCGCGCCGCAGGCAGCCAGCGTCAGGGCGATGTCGCGCCCGATCCCCCGGCCGGCGCCGGTGACGAGCGCGACCTGGCCCGCGAGGTCGAAGTCCGGCGGCTCCATGGCGGTCCTCCCATCGAATTGCCGCAGGACGTCGCCATCGGCGGCAGCGCTTGCGGCTTTGGGCCACATCGGTTATACCTTCAGCATGACATTGAATGTCGTTGGCAACCAAAGCACGGGGTCGGTCGACGAACGCGGAGAATCGGCCGGTGCGACGGCACGCCCCACCGATGCGGGCACGGCGCCCGGTGACGCGGCCACGCGCCCAGCCGATGCGGGCCCGGCGCCTGCTGACGCGGCCACGCGTCCAGCCGATGCGGGCCCGACGCCTGCTGACGCGGCCACGCGCCCGGCCGGCGCGACCGTCCGGCCG
>JAJYKX010000155.1 GCA_021788175.1 Chloroflexota bacterium | reverse complement strand
CCCCCATCCGCTGCCTTCAGCCTCCGGACGGCGTCGGCGACGTCGCCCTCGATGATCGTGGCGTTCCAGGTCGGCGAGGTGATGGTGCGCGAGGCGACGTACTTCGGCATCGCGTTCATCTTCCGGCCGAAGTCCCCGGTCTGCGCCTCCATCGCCGGCCATGCCTGCGCGAAGCCTTCGTAGGTGACGCGCCCGAGCAGCAACGCATCCGCGTCGGCCAGCTCCCGGGCCTTGAACTGGGCAGCCTCCGGCGACCAGGACGCGAATGACCAGCGGCCGGGCTCGTCGATGAAGCCGTCGAGGGTCACGTAGAGGCTGGCGACGACCTTTCTCGGCACGTCAAGGCTCCGTGCGCGCTTCGGGGCTGGATCCGCTGGCCTCCACGACGTAGAGGGTGTTGCCGTCCGGATCGTGCAGGTGGAACATCGGCGGGACGCCCGGCCAGCGCGCGATCTCTCCGACGTCGACGCCCTGCGCCTGCAGGCTGGCGTGGTCCTTGGCGCAGTCGTCGGACAACAGCCGGATGCCCGTGTCCACTCCTGCCGTCCGCCCGCCCGGCGGTGTCAGCGCAATGGTGGTCGCCGCACCGCGCGGTGCCACCTCGATCCAGCGCGCACCCGGACCGAAGGTCACGTCGCGCCGGGTCTCGAAGCCGAGGACGCCGGCGTAGAAGTCGAGGGCGCGTTGGGGGTCCGCGACCGGGACCGCAACGGTGCCGATCGCGTGGATCGCCGAGGGTCTGCGCTGGGACGTCAATGCCGGTCCTCCCGTGGTTGCCCGGACGGTCTCCGGGGATGCGTGATCGGGGGCGAGCCGCCCGTCGTGGGTCGCCTTGCCAGCGGGACGCCGGGGGACGCGCACCGCATGTCAGCCTCCCGCGCGCCCGCTCGCGAGAGCGCGTTCGATGTCCCGCGCCCGGTGCCAGGCGCAGTGGCCGTCGAGATCGGCGGGCCAGTCCGCCCGGCGATCCCGGTCGGCGAACCAGCTGTCGGGCGCGTCCCGGAGGGCCTGCAGTACGTCCACGTGGACCTGCCGGTGCCAGGCCACCACCTCGCCGGGAGACCGGTCCTTCCAGCGCAGGTAGACCAGGTGGTTGGCTTCCTGGGTCCCCAGCCCACGCTCGTCGGCAGCTCGGCGGAGACCACGGGCCTGCCGGGCCACGTCGGCCTTCCAGTGGGTGATATGTGCCAGCGCGTCCTGCAGCGTCCAGGGGTCCTTCGTCTCGGGGCGGGGGACGGGCAGGACGAAGGCGTCGGCGCGCAGCCCCGCGAGCAGGGCATCGAGGCGCTCGAACTGTGCGATGGTGCGCTCGAGGACTTCGTCGCGGGTGTGGCGCATCCCGGGCAGTGTAGAGGCCGACGCCCCGGAGGTCGATCGTCTACTCCGCGGCGCCGCCGTGGCGCACGTCACGCCCCTTCCGGGCGGAGGTCTCGCCATGCATCGCTCGCACGCTCCCGCGCTCGCGTCGCTCCTCGCGATCGTCTTCGTGCTGCCGCCTGCTCGTGCACTCGATCGTCGGGTAGCGGCACCAGGACCCCGTTGAAGGGCGCCTCTTGCGTCGTACGGCTACCCTGCATCGCATGGCGCGCTACGTCGTCGATGCCCCGACCCTGCTGCATATCGTGGCGAGCGACCTGCAGATCCACCCGGACCACCAGCTCGTCGCCCCCAACGCCGTGCGATCCGACACGCTGGCCCTGCTGTACGGCCAGGTCCGCCGTGGCGAACTGAGCGAGGACGAGGCGTTGCGGCTGCACGAGCGGCTGACCGAGGTGAAGATGCGGCTGCTGGGCGATCGGGTCTCGCGACGCACGGCCTGGCGGATCGCGCGCGAGCACGGATGGGACGCCATCGGGGATGCCGAGTACCTCGCGGTGACGCAGTTGCAGGCGGACGCCCTCATCACGATCGATGCGGCCATGGCGAACCGGGCGGCAGGCATCGTGCCCCTGGCGCCGCTGGATGCGCTCACCTCGGTGCAGTAGGGGGATCCTTCGCTCCTTCGACGCGCTCTGCCGGCTGATGCCGTCCGCGGCGGCGGCCCGAGTGGTCGACCAACCGCCGGCCACCCCGCTCCACCGGGAGGCGCCGACCGCCCGGCGTCAGGCGACGCCGTGCTAGCCGAACCAGCGGGCGGCCTCGTCGGGACTCACGGCAGGCACCGCGAGGAGGGCGAGGATGGTCTGGGGGGCGACCCTGGTGCGACGGCTCACCAGGCGGGCGATGCAGGCGGCGTCGTGCCGGCAGCGGGCGAGGGCCCGCCGGTCGAGCCCGGGCCACAGGGCGAGCGCCCGTCGGTCGATCCGGCAGGGGGCATCGGGAGGACAGCCGGCGTGGAGAGGGCCATGCTCGCGCATCGTGCGTCGCCTCCGCTGTTGACGGCGACGGCGATCCGGGCACGGAAGCGAGCGATGAACCGCGCGACGGATACGCGTCGCCGAGATCACACCGTAGACCTGATTTCCACACGAAGCAAGATGTTTATCCACATCATGGGCAGAGTCGCCGACCAGGGCCGATGACTCCGGGCGTGGGCGCGGGGTCACGGGCCGCCGTTCCGGGAGGTGGAGGCGCAGGGCACTGCCTGCGGCGGGCGCCTTCGCCCGCGATCCCGTCGCCCGGGACGCGGCCAACCGATCGGCGCCGATGGGTCACCTCGCCTCCTTCGGAGCCCGCGGTGTCGGCCCCGCGCCGCTGCGCGCCCGCACCGGGCGCACGCGGAGGACTCGCTCGCGATGGCGCTCCTCCTCCAGCAGGCGGTCACGCGCCCGCAGCAGGTCCCGCTGCACGACCAGTCCCCGCAGGATCCCACTCGGACCCCGGTCGACGACGGGCAGGGCCCCCACACCGCGCTCGGCCATGCGGTCGGCCGCGGCGCGCAGTGTCTCGTCGGGGTATGCAACGACGGGGTCGTCCCTCATGAGCCTGCCGACCGGCATCCGGCCACGGCGGCGTCGGGACGCCTCCAGTACGTCGTGCTGCCCGATCACCCCGCGCAGCCGGCCTGCGCGGTCGATCACCGGGAACAGGCGCTGCCGCCGGTGCCTGTCGTCGCCCGCGAGCAACCCGGCCAGGTCTCCCGTGGCCGAGTCCGGGTCGAGCGTCAGCAGGCTCGTTGCCATCACGTCGCGGACGAAGAGTGCCTCGAGCGGGTCAACGGCGTACTCCCGGACCACGTGAAACCCCCGGCGCGCGACCTTCTCGGTCAGGATCGACCGCCGGAGTGCCAGCACGCTGACTGCGTCGGCGGCCGTGCAGGCGATCAGCAGCGGCAGCAGCGCGTCCTGGTCGTGGGTCAGCTCCAGGGCGAAGATCACCCCGGTGAACGGCGATCGGGTCACGCCGGCCAGGGCGGCGGACATCCCGATCAGGCACCAGGTGGACTCGCTGCCCCCCGGGAGCGCCGGGGCCAGCACGCCCCCCACGGCACCGCCCATCAGCAACAGCGGTGCGAGGATCCCGCCGCTCGTCCCGGACCCCAGCGCGATCGACCAGATCGCCAGCTTCACCACGAACAGGGTGACGAGTCCGGGCGGTGAGATCTGCCCGGACAGTTCCGCGCGTATGGAGTCGTAGCCCACGCCCAGGGCGCGTGGGTCGATCAGGCCGCCGACACCCACGACCAGTCCGCCCATCGCGGGCCACCACATCCAGTGCACCGGGATGCGGTGGAAGATCCAGCGGAAGCCGTCCTCCGCGCCGTAGACGCAGACGGTCAGGATCCAGGCCGCCACGCCGCAGGCGACCCCAAGGACCAGCGCGCCCACCAGGGCTCCGTCCCCCGGGCTGGCGCCGGGCGGCACAGGGAAGAGCGGAACGGGCGACACCAGCCCCTGGTCGGCGAAGGCAATCCGGATCGCGGCGGCCAGCGAGCTCGCCGCCGCCACCGGGATCAGGGACCGTGGCTTCCACTCGAAGAGGAGCAGTTCCACGGCCAGGAGCACCGATGCCACCGGCGTGCCGAAGACCGCCGTCATGCCCGCGGCGGCCCCGCTGACCAGCAGGGTCTTGCGCTCGGCCGCGGAGAGGCGGAACAGCTGGGCCACCAGGGAGCCGAAGGCGCCGCCGGTCAGGATGATCGGTCCCTCGGCCCCGAAGGGACCTCCAGTCCCGATGCTGACCGCGCTGGCGATCGGCTTGAGGACCGCCAGCCCGGGCTCGACCCGGCTCCCCCCGACCAGGATCGTCTCCATCGCCTCCGGGATGCCGTGGCCCCGGATGCGCTCCGATCCGTAGCGGGCCATCACGCCGACCGCCAGGCCACCGGCCACCGGGATCAGGACGGCCCACGGCCCGAGGTGGTTGCCGGCGGGCGAGGTCAGCCGCACGTCGATGCGCCCGTAGTAACAGAGGTTGGTGACGAACCCGATCAGATCCAGCAGCGTGAGCGCGATGATCGAGGCAATCACGCCGATGGCCAGTGCGAGGGGCACCAGCCGGAGCGCGTCCATGCCCATGCTGAAGTCGCCGAGCGGTCGTCCTGCGGTCGCATGCGCGGCCGGGCCGGAAGGTTCGAGCGGGCGCCCGGGGTGGGTCCGCCGGTTCGCGGCCCCGGGCCCGCCATCCGGCGGCGGTGCGGTTCGCGGTTTGAGGTTGGAAGGCACGGCGACCGGGATTCCTCTGGGGCAGGCTGGGCGGCCTCGCGGTGCGGTACCGCGGGACCTCTCGGGGCGGGCAGCGACGGACGCGCGTCCGCGTCCCGGTGGGCCCCCCACGTCGGGCACGATAGGGTGCAGCTCGACGGCCCCTCTGTCCGCCGGCTGACAGAGGGGCCGGTATGATCACCCGTGGTCGCCGTCCCGGTGGTCATGCCGTTCCAGCTCGTTCACGGTCGTGCGTCCCGATGCGTCCCGCTGACAATCTGCTCCTGGCCGGCCTGCCGGATCGCGAGCTGGACCGGCTCGGGCCCCACCTCTCCCGGGTCCGACTCCGGCTGCGCGAGACCCTGATCGCGCCGGACGAGCCGATCACGGCGGTGTACTTCCCGGAGCGGGGCGTCCTCGGCCAGGTCGTCACCCTCGACGACGGAGCCGCGGTCGAGGTCGGGATGGTGGGACGCGAGGGGGTCGCGGGGCTGGCCGTCTGGCTGGGGGCGACGCAGTCACCGGACGCGGTGATCTGCCAGGTGCCGGGCAGTGCCCTCCGGATGAGCGCTCCGGCGTTTCGCGATCAACTGGGAGCCTGCCCGGTGCTCCGGGAGCGGCTCCAGCGGTACACGCAGGCGATCCTGAGCTGGCGGGCCCAGATCGTCGCGTGCGACCGTCTGCATCCGGTCCAGGCTCGCCTGGCCCGCTGGCTGCTCAAGACGCACGACCGCGTCGATGGCGACGCCTTCCCGGTGACGCACGAGGTGCTGGCCCTGATGCTGGGCGTCCGCCGTCCCAGCGTCACCCCCGCCGCTCGTGCCCTTCGAGAGCAGGGCCTCGTCGAGTACCGCCGCGGGACGCTGCGGATCCTCGATCGAGAGGGCCTGGAGCGGGCGAGCTGCGGGTGCTACTGGACGATCCGCCGCGAGTTCGACCGGCTGGGGTTCAGGCCGTGGCCGGCGGCCGGTGAACGGACGGAGCGGTCCGGCCGGAACGGGAGCTGAAGCAGGGGAGCCGGGTGCCCCCGGGTCGGTCGTGCGCCCGGACTGGTCGAGCCCCCGGCTACTCGCGCGCCGCCAGTCCCGCCCGATCGAGCAGCACGATCCGTCCGTGTTCGAGGCGGATCAGCCCCTCCCGCTCGAGCTGGCGGAGCGACCGGGCCACGACCTCGCGGCTCGAGCCGACCATCTCCGCGATCTCCTGCTGCGTCAGTGTGCGGCCCTCGGAGCCCGCGCCGACCCCGGGATGCGGCGCGACGGCCTGCAGCAGGACCCGGGCCACCCGTCCGCCGACCTGGCGGAACGACAGGTCCTCCACGAGCGCGATGGTCTGGCGCAGGCGGAAGGCGAAGCTCGCGGCGGCCGCGATCGCGAGCTCAGGGACCGCGCGGAGGACCTGGTCGCGACGCTCGACCGCCAGGTGCAGCAGGACGCCGTCCTCGACGACCTGGGCCGTCGCCGGTTCCGGCCCCAGGTCGAAGAACGGCACCTCGTTGAAGGAGGCCCCGGCGGGCACGATCTGCAGGGTCTGCTCGCGTCCGTCGGCGTCGGCCGCGTACAGGCGCACGGCGCCCGACTCGACGAACCAGAGCCCGC
>JAJYKX010000154.1 GCA_021788175.1 Chloroflexota bacterium | reverse complement strand
GGTACCGCGCGGTGTGGAAGGGGTGCACCTGGAACCCGTCGGCACTCCGCCCGGCGAGTCGCGCGAGGCCGGGGCCGACGCCCGCGATGGAGACCGGGATCCGCGGCCCGCCGTCCGGTGGCGCGAACGCGAGCGGCGGAGGGCTGAAGAAGGGCGACATCAGCGACAGGTCCAGGTGCTCGCTGCGGACCCGGAACGGCGCCCCGTCCTGCCAGGTCGCCCAGGCCGCGCGAGCCGCCGCGATCCACTCGGCGAGGCGCGGGGCGGGGGCGCTCCAGGGCATCCCGAACCGCCGCTCGACGTGCGCCCGCACCTGCGTCCCCAGGCCCAGCAGGAAGCGGCCGTCGGAGAGCGCTGCCAGGTCGAACGCGGTCTGGGCCAGCGCGACGGGGCTCCGCGCGAAGGCGACCGCGATGCCGGTCCCGACCCGGAGCCGCGAGGTCGCCGCGAGCGCCAGGCCAGCGGCCACGAAGGGGTCGTGCTCGGTCTCGGCGAGCCACAGCGCGTCGAGGCCGAACGATTCGGCCGCCCGGGCGATCCCGGCGACCGCACCCGGGGGCGGGCTCCCGGCGGCCAGGTCGACCTTCACGGGGCAGTCACCGCACGGCGGGGACGGGGCACGCAGGGTCCGGGTCCGACGGGCGCGGGCACGCGGGGCGGGGATGCGGCGGGCGCGGTCACGTCCGGTTCGGTCATGCCGGTTGCCGGGTCCCGTGATCGACGATCTCGATCCGGATCCGCTTGTTGATGCGGCCCTTCGACTCGTAGCCGGTGACGTGGATCCGCCCCACCTCGCGGGTGTTGGCCACGTGCGTCCCCCCGTCCGCCTGGAGATCGAGCCCCACGATCTCGATCGTGCGGATCTCCAGGATGCCCGGCGGCAGGAGGTTCACCTTGGTGCGGATGAGATCGGGGATGGCGAACGCCTCGTCCCGGGGGAGCACCCGCACGCGCACCTCGCGGTCGGCCGCCAGCTCGGCGTTCACCCTGGCCTCGATCTCGCCGACGAGCTCGCCGGACATCCGCTCGAACTCGAAGTCCATCCGCCCGGCGCCCGGCTCCATGTTCCCGCCGGTGACCTGCGCACCGTAGTCGCGCCACACCACCCCGCACAGCGCGTGGAGCGCGGTGTGCGTGCGCATCAGCAGGTGGCGGCGTTCCCAGTCGATGTCGACGCGGACGCGCATCCCCGGCTCCGGGCCGTCGGCTGCCTCGGTCCCCGTCAGCAGGTGCACGACGTCGTCACCCGCCTTGCGGGCCGTCGCCACCTGCCAGCGCTGGCCCCCGTAGACGGGATCGAGGGCAAGGAGCGTCCCGGCATCGGCCGGCTGTCCGCCCCCGCCGGGGTAGAAGACGGTCCGGTCGAGCCGCACCAGGACGCCGTCCGCCGACGGCTCAACCTCGAGGACGGTGGCTTCGCAGGTTCGCGCGTAGGCATCCCGGTAGCAGATCGCGTCAGTCATGCACCCTCCTCGATGTCTCCGTGGCCGGCATTCTCGCCCGGCGGCGCCGGGCGCGTCCACGGGCGGCGGGCCGGCTCACTCGCGCGTCCGGCGCGTCCGGTCCCGGGCCGGCGCGGGTGGCGACGCGAGGCCCAGCCGGAGTGCCACCGTAGCGGCCTCGACGCGGCCGGAGACCCCGAGCTTTGCCAGGATGTTTCCGACGTGGACGGCCACGGTGCGCTCGCTGATGAAGAGACGGCGCGCGATCTCCCGGTTCGAGCGTCCCTCCGCCAGCACGCCCAGGACCTCGCGCTCGCGCGGACTCAGGTTGAAGGGATCGGCCGGCGCCGCGTCGGCCGCGGGTGCCAGGCGGAGCGCGAACCCGGCCCGATCGACCGCACGATCCCCGGGGCCTTCGACGGCGGCGGGTGCACCGTCCCCGGGGCTCCCGGGCCCGGTCGATTCGGGAAGCGGGATCCGGGCACGGGCGGCGAGCCGGGACAGTTCCCGCCGGAGCGGCGTCGCCCCGAGATCGCCGGCGAGCCGCCATGCCTCGAGCAGCGCGTCCCGCGCTCGGGCGCGGTCGACCCGGCCACCCGGCGCTGCGGGGCCGGAATGGAGGACCGCCTCCGCCTCGCGCCACCGGGCGTGGGCGGCGCGGTACGGGATCGGCACCTCGAGCCAGCGCTCGGCCAGTCGGGCCCAGGCGTCGGGGTCCGGCGGACCGGCGATGCGCGTGCGGTGGGCTCGCGCCATCTCCAGGAGCAGGTCGGCCTCCTGTTTGGCGCCCAGCTCCGGCGAGATCCCGCGCGACTCCACCCGGCGCGCGGCCTCCTCGAGCACGCGGTCGGCCCAGGCGAGCGCCTCGTCCAACGTCGCGCCGTCGTCCCGGTCCCGCGCCTCGTCCGCGACGGCCGCGGCCGCCTCCACGGTGGTCGCCGCGGCGATGGCGACCTGCGTCCAGTCGTCGGTTCGCAGCACGCCGGTCCATCCGCGCTCCGCGACCCGTCGCGCCTCCTGCACGTCCTCCCGCCAGAGCGCGAAGCTGACGCTCGCCCGCTGGACGTCGGCCAGGCCCCGCGGATCCTCGACCGACTCCTGCTGCAGGACGAGCTGTCCCAGGAGTCGCCCGGCCTCCTCGTCGGACGCCGACTCCACCCGCACGCTGGTGAGCCAGAGCAGCGGCGCGAACCTCGCCACGCCCGGCGGGCTCCACTCGAGCGCCTCGCGACAGATGGCGACCGATTCGGCCCAGCGACCGAGAGCGAAGAGGCCGTCGGCCCCGTTGCCGCGCAGGAATGCCCCGTAGACCGCCTCCTGGCCCCAGCGCCGGGCCTCGGCGATCCCCTCGTCCACGGCCGCGAGCGCCTCCAGCCTCCGCGAGCCGAGGTCCAGCAGCGTGGTCCGGTTCGCAAACGAGCGCATCAGGTCATCCAGCCGGCCGGCCCGCCTGGCGAGCGCGGAGGCCTCCTGCAGCATCGCCAGCCCGCCCTCGAGGTCGCCCAGGTATCCGACGTCCACGCCGAGCGTGCAGGTCGCGTGGCCAAGCTCCGCGATGGCGGCGTCGCCCACGGCCTGCGAGATCCCGATCGCCTCCCGGGCCCACCGGGCGCTCTCCTCGAAGCGGCCGTCGAGCATCAGGACCTGGGCGAGCGCCCCCAGCACGCGGGCGCGCTCGACGGAGGGACCGGGCGGCGCGATCTGGACACCCGTGCGGAACGCCGACAGCGCGTCGTCGATCTCACCCGCCGCCCAGCGGCAGCGGCCCAGCTGCTCGTACAGCCCGGCCAGCTCCAGCGCCCGCCGGGCGGGAGCGCCGTCGCCCCGGGCGGTCGCGGTTGCACGCGCCGTCGCGCGCGCGAGGCTGCCCGTGTCGGACCGCTCGGCGATGGCCCGCGCGGCCAGGTCTGCCGCGAGCCGGAACGATCCGTCCGCGAGCGCGGCGCCGGCGGCCCGCTCGAGGAGCGACGGACGGTCGAGGCGGGCCAGTTCGGTGCGGCCCCGGTCGAGGTCGCCGACGGCGGGGTCGTGCCCGTCGGTGTTGCCTCGTTCGTCGTCCGCCGGGACCGATCCCCGCACGCGACCGTTGTGACCCGCGACCACGGCCGCGCCGGCGCGCTCCGCGTCCCCCTGGCCCGCCGCCGATCCCGACTGATTGCCGAGCGCGTCGAGCTCGAGCGCGCGCAGGTAGTGCTCCAGCGCCGTGCCGGCAGGGTCCAGGGGTTCGGCCGCGATCCCCGCGCCGGCATGCGCGTCCCGGGCCCGGTCGAGACGGAGCGCCCGTTCCCAGTGCCACGCGGCCTCCGCCGGGGTGCTCGCCAGGCGCTCGGCGATCGCTGCGTGCACCGCCTGCCGACCGAGCGGATCGAGCTGCCCTTCGATCGTCTCCGCGTACAGCTCCTGCGCGATGCGGACCCGGCCCCCGTCCGAAGCCACCAGGCCGCTGGCGATCGCCTCCCGGAGCGCCGGCTCCCCGAGCTGCCCGCCGAGGACCCGCAGGCCCGCCAACTCGGCCACGTCGACGGGACGCCGGACGACGGCAAGGACGCGCACCCACCGGGCGGCGGCGGCGCCCACGAGCGCCACCCGCGACTCCACGAGCTCGTCGAAGCTGTCCGAGAGGCGGGCGTCCGGGACGTGCCTGCGCGCTTCCAGGAGCTGCCGGGCGCGCAGCGGGTTGCCCCCCGATCGCTCGACCATGGCGGCCAGCAGTCCCGCCGTGGGCCGCTCGCCCGTCTCCGACTGGATGAATCGCAGCAGCTCGTCGGGCCGCAGCGGCCCGAGCTCGATCCGGTCCACCCTCGCCTGGTCGGCGAGCAGGTCCGCGATCCGACTGAACGGGTGCCGGCGGCTGAGCTCGTCCTCGTGATAGGAGAGCACGAGGCAGAGCGGGACCGCGACGTCGAGCCCCAGCATGAACTCGACGAACGCCCGGGTCCCCGGGTCGGACCAGTGCAGGTCGTCGAGCACCAGCAGCGCGGTGCCGTCGCCGGCGAGCCGGCCGAGGACCCCCAGCACGGCCTCCACGAAGCGGCCCCGGCGCCGGTCGGGACCCGACTGCATGGGTACGTCGGCCGGGCACGCGGCGGCGATGGTGTCCGCCAGCTCCGGGAGCAGCAGCGCGACCTCCCCCGCGGCGCCACCCAGCACCTCGGGCAGCCGCTCGGGAGGGAGGGCGGCGATCGGCCGGCGCAGCGCCGCGGACAGGGCCGCGTACGGGTGACCGGAGAGCGGCTCGACGGCTCCTCCCCGGGCAACCACGACGCCCGGCTCGTCCACGAGACGCCGCTCGAGTTCCGAGAGCAGCGTGCTGACGCCGCTCCCGGTCGCGCCGGTGACCACGGCCCGGGACAGTCGGCCCGCGGCGGCACGCTCCAGCGCCACGCCGAGGCGCGCCAGCTCGCGCTCCCGTCCGACCACCTGCATGCGGACAGGATAGTTGGCGGTGCCACGGGGCGGCCCCGCCACCGGGCAGGGGCATCGGCGTCGACGCGCGGCACGCCGCCCGGCTGTACGCTCCCGCGAGGTGACGGTTCCGGGCGGCCCGGTCCATCCGCGGACCGGCGCAGAGCGAGGGCGGGCAGGCATGACGGCGACAACGAACGGCGACCCGGGGGCGGACCGCGCGCCGCGGCAGCGGACCGCTGCTGCCCGGGTCGGCGTCCGCCGCAGGCCGGACGCACCTCCCGGTGAGGCGACGCGCGCCGATCCCGGCGGCGGCAACGGGCGCATCCACCCCGACAACACCCTGAACGAGCTCTCGGGCGAGGAGTGGCTCTACTTCACCAAGTCGCTCTGGACGACCGCCTACCCCTCCGAGCTCGGCCATGCGGCCCGCCGGGCGCACGGGGCGAACAAGCCGCCGCGACTGATGGCGCGCCTCATCGAGTTCTTCACCAGGGGCGGCGAGCTGGTCCTGGACCCCTTCGCCGGCGTGGGCGGCACCCTGCTCGGCGCCGCGATCTGCCGCGTGCCCCGGCGCGCGCTGGGAATCGAGCTGGACCCACGGTGGGCCGCGATCTACGAGGCGGTGGTGCGTGACGCGCTCGATCCGGCGCGAGGCACGGCCCCCGTGCTGGCGGACCTGGGCCCGGCCGACCCCGGTGGGCCGCGCGGCTTCGACCCGGCCGGGTGCCGGATGGAGGTCGGCGACGCGCTCGCGCTCCTGCCCGGCATCCCCGACGGCTCGGTCGACTTCGTCGCGACCGATCCCCCCTACAACCCGCAGCTCCGGCTCACGATGTCCGGGGGGCCGCTCGCGGAGGCGCACGCCAACCGGCGCACCGACTACGCCATGGTGACGGACTTCCCGGCGGACCTGGCGAACAGCGCGTCCTACGACGACTACCTGGCGCGGATGGAGACGGTGCTCGCGCAGCTCAGGCGCATCCTCCGTGACGGCCGCTATGCCGCGGTGATCGTCCGCGACGCGTACCAGGAGGGGCGCTACCGGTTCACCGGCGCGGACCTGGCGGCCCGGGCGGAGCGCACCGGGTTCGTGACCAAGGGCGACCTCGTCTGGTACCAGGCAGGGACGCGCCTGCGACCCTACGGCTACCCTCGGGCCTTCGTGCCGAACATCGTCCACCAGCACGTGCTGGTGCTGCGCGCCGGGTGACGTCCGGCCGGTGCGCAGTGCCCGCGGCGCGCAGTGCCCGCGGCGCGCAGTGCCCGCGGCGCGCGGCGGCGGACGTCCCGCGGTCTCGGCGGATCCCGGGCGGCGACGGTGCCGCCGGGGCCCTAGAATCGACCCGCACCCCGCGCCCCGGCCGGCACACGCCGGG
>JAJYKX010000153.1 GCA_021788175.1 Chloroflexota bacterium | reverse complement strand
CGCGGGATCGTGTCGATGTAGCCCTTCATGTTCCAGATCGCGAACGGGAGCTGGCCGGAGGTCACCGCCAGGGCCACGCCGAAGAGCGAGTCACGCAGGTTGAACGTGCCGATCTGGATCTTGCTGAGCATCACGTAGAGCGGCGCGAGGGTCGCGATCGCGGGGAGCATCAGGACCGCCAGCACCCCGATCATGAGCGTCTCGCGACCGCGGAAGGTCAGGCGGGAGAACGCGTAGGCGGCCAGCACCCCGAGGCCCACGCTCGCCACCGAGATGACCACGGCGATGAAGAGGCTGTTGGCGGCCAGCTGCGGGAACGAGACCGGGTTCTGGGTCGGCTGCGCGATGACCTGGGCGAACGCCGCGAGCGACGCGCCCGGCGGGATCAGGGTCAGGCCGTCGGGGCGCGCGATGTTGCGGGGGTCGATCGCCATGCTGACGATCCACAGGATCGGGAAGATCACCGTGAGCGCGATGAACAGGCAGACGAGCTGCAGGATCAGCTGGCGCCGGAGCGGAAGCCGGCGTCCGCGCTGCGTGCGCTCGGCGGCGATCGCACGCGGTGCCGCCTGGGTCACGGCGCCGGTCTGGACGGTCATGGCCGGTTCCTCCGGGGAGCGACGGGGTCACGCATCGAACTGCGCCGTCGCTTTCGCGAGCCGGTTCGTCACCAGGGTGATCGCCAGCAGGATGAAGAACTGGAACACGGCGAAGGCCGCGGCGACACCGTAGAGCTGCTGCTCGTTGACCAGGCGATAGGCGGTCGTCACGAGCAGCTCGGTCTGGCCGAAGGGGCCGCCTCCCGACATGAAGTACGAGAGGTAGAAGAGGTTGAACGTGATCACGAAGCCGTAGATGGCGTACGGCAGCATGGCGGGGCGCAGGAACGGCAGCGTGACCGCCCGGAACTTGGCCCAGGCCCCCGCGCCGTCCATCTCGGCCGCCTCGTACAGCTCGTTGGGGATGCTCTGCAGGGCGCCCGTGGCCACCACCGAGTTGAGCGGCCAGCCCAGCCAGACGTTCGCCGCCAGGAGGGCGAAGTACGCCAACGGCAGCACGAACGGGCCGGCGGAGATGATGGGGTTGGGCTGGTTGAGCCAGTCGAGGTTGAAGCCCCCCGGCGGCAGCCGGAAGATGATGTCGACCAGGAAGTTGATGGCCCCGTTCGTCGGGTCGAACATGTCGCGCCAGACGGTGGCCACGATGATCTGGGGGATCACCACCGGGATGATGTAGAGCGCGCGGTACGTGCGCTTGAACCAGAGCCCCGGGGTGTTGAGGATGATCGCGATCAGCACCCCCAGCACAACGTGGATCACGACGTTCGAGAGTGCCCACCAGAGGTTGAAGACGAGCACCCGCATGAAGTCGAAGTTGGGGATGACGATGTTGTTCTGCAGGATGCGCAGGTAGTTCTGCCACCCCACGTAGGCCGGCGCGGGTGCGTGCGGATTGAGGTTCTTCAGCCCGTAGTCCGTGAAGGACATCCAGACCTGGAAGACGAGCGGGTAGAAGGTGATGACCAGCATCACCAGGAGCGCGGGCAGGAGGAACAGGTAGGCGGTGCGCGCGTTCTGCGTGCGCCGCCACCAGGAGCGAGGCGGCGGCGCCGCCATCGATGCCTGGGCACTCACCGGTCCACCTCCCGCGCGCGCATCGGTGCTTCCTCCCCTGCCGGTGCGCAGGGGACGCCGGAAGACCGGCGTCCCCTCGCTGCCGTGACCGCTGGACGAGACCAGGGGTCAGACGTTACTAGAGACCGTTGGCCTTATCCATCTGCTGGCAGGCCGTGGCGACCAGCGCCGACGTCGAGCCACCCTTGTCGATGGCCGCGGCGAGCGCGTTCCCGAAGGGGGTCCAGTAGTTGTCGAGCTGCTTGGCGGTGGGCCGCGGGAAGCCGGTCTTGTAGGCGTTCGCGAAGCCCTGGCTGATCGGGTTGCTGAAGGTCACGCCGGCGATCGCGGGGATGTGGCCGGCCTGGTCGGCGAAGATCTGCTCATTGGCCTGGGAGTCCATCTCGATCGCGAACTTGACGGCCAGGTCCACGTTCGCCGAGTTCTTGTTGATGTAGTAGCCGTCGGGGGCCACGAGCGGGCCGAAGGCGCCGGCAGGACCGGTCGGGCCGGGGGCCACCGCGAGCTTGCTGCCGAGGGCCTTCTCGAAGTTGCCGGACTGCCAGGGGCCGTCGATGAAGCCGGCGATCTTGCCGGCCACGAAGTCGGCCGCGGCGGCGGTGTCGTTCTGGTACATGTGCATGCCGGCGGCCTTGGCCTTCTGGAGCCAGGCCAGGGCGTCGGCCACGCCGGAGTTCGCCGTGGCGGCGCACTTGCCGGTGTTGGGATCGAGGATGGTGCCGCCGAACGACTGGAAGAGGCCCCACAGGTAGTACGAGCCGCCGCCGTTGGCGCCGTAGACCCAGCCGAGCTTGCTCGCGTCCTTCAGCCAGTCATCGGTGGTGACCGGCGGGGTGGGGAGCAGCGAGGTGTTGTAGAAGAGCGCGACGCCCTTGATCGACTCGGGGATGGCGTAGAGCTTGCCGTCCACCGTGTCGGCCTGGATCGCGGCCTGTGAGATGTTGCTCAGCTGCGGCAGGTACGAGGTCAGGTCGGCGAGCAGGCCGGCGCGGGCCTCCTTGGCCATGCTGTCGTTGGGGGCGATGTAGAGATCCGGCACGCCGCTGTTGGCGGCCGACGTCTCGAACTTGGTGAACAGGTTGTTGAAGGGGATGTCGACCCGCGTGACGTTCAGGCCGGGGTTGGCGGCCTGGACGTTGGCCAGGATCTGCTTGAACGCGGTGATCTCGGCGTTGCCGGAGGCGCCGTAGGCCTCCCAGAGGGTGAGGTTGCCCGTGAGCGGGGCCTGGGCGGCCGCGCTCGCCGGGGCCGCGGCGCTCGCCGGGGCGGCGGCACTCGCGGGCGCGGCGGCACTGGCCGCCGGAGCCGCGGCGCTGGCCGCGGGGGCCTGGGTCGGGGCGGTGGTCGCGGCGCTCGAGCACGCGCCCGCCACGACGGCCAGCGTCGCCAGGACGCTTGCCAGCTTCATGGATCGCATCGGGTTGCTTGTCCTCCCATGTGCCGGGCGATGCCCGGCCTCCACACCATCTCCCGCACGCGGCGGGATCATCCTCGGTCCCCGGCCCGTTGCCGGACCGGGTCTCCCAGGGCGCCTCAGGCGCCGGGCGTCACGTCCGTTCCACCTCCTCGCGACCAGCGGCGGCCGGCGGGACGGCGGTCGATCGCCGCACCACGAGCCGTGTCTTCAGGACCCGATGAGGCGCGGGGGTCGCGGCCTTGCCGCCCAGCTCCTCGAGGAGCAGGCGGGCTGCCTCCTCACCCTTGCGCCGCACGGGCTGGTGGACCGTCGTCAATGGCGGGTCGGAGAACCTTCCGACCGGCAGATCGTCGAACCCGACGATGCTGAGATCCCTCGGCACGCGCAGCCGCAGGTGCCGGCTGGACTGCAGCACGCCGATGGCCACGGCGTCGCTCATGGCCAGCACGGCGGTGGGCCGCAGGCCGTCCTCCCAGGCCCGCAGGAAGGCGGCCTCGCCACCCTCGAACGTGGCGGGGGCCACGACCACGGCGTCGGGTCCGAGCTCGATCCCGGCTGCGCCCAGGACCGCCTCGTAGCCGCGCAGGCGGCGGCCCATCACGCCCTCGTGCTGACCCTCGGGCCCCGCCACCGGACCCTCGCCCGCCACCGGTCCCTCGACGGCGATCACGAGGATCCGGCGATGCCCCAGGTCGACCAGGTGCTGGGCGGCCGCCCGGGCACCGCCCTCGTCGTCCACCTCGACCGCCGCGTGCTCGGGCCACGCGGGCGCGTCCACCAGCACCATCGGGAGGTCGGCATGGCGGATCGCCTCGATCTCGGGGTGCGTCTCGTCGAGGCCGAGCGCCACCACGCCGTCCACGGTGGCGCGGTCCAGCGCCCTGGCCAGCGATCCCCGGAGCGGCGAGATCATGAGGAGCCCGAACCCGCCCTCCTCGAGGACCGACGCGACACCTTCGGCGAAATAGGAGAAGAAGGGGTTGGCGTAGACCTGGCTGAGGGGCTGCGGGGTGAGGACGCCGATGGTCATGGTGCGGCGGGCGGACAGCATGCGGGCGACCGGGTGCGGCCGGTAGCCCATCTCCGCGGCCACGCTCCGGATCCGTTCCGCCGTCTCCGCGCGCAGGCGCTCCGGATTGTTGAACGCGAACGAGACCGACGCCTTGCTGACGCCGGCGACCTGTGCGACGTCGGCGATGCGGGGGCGCCTGGGTCGGGTCTCGGTCACGATCGCTCCCGGCCGCGCGTCATCGACGCGCGTCACCACGTGGCTGGCTGCGGCACCTGCGAACCGGCCGGCGGGCACGGCACGGCCCGTCCCTGCGGCCCGGTGACCGGCCGGGGGCCGCCGTGGCGACCCTCGGCCGAGGAGGAGACACCGGATCTCGAGGATCTGGGTGGGTGCTGGCCCGGTTTACTGAACCGGTTTAGTCGGCAGTTTAGTGATCGGTGGATGGATGTCAATACCATTGCAGCCGCGAATCTCGGCGTGTCACCCGCGCCACACCGGTGCCGCGACCGGTCACCCTCGAACGCCGGCCGCGGGGACCCGTGGCAGAATCGCGGGGATGGTCTCGACCCTCCGCGAGATGCCGGCAGGAGTCCGACGCTTCCTCGCCTGCACGCGCTTCGGGGCGGGTTGCCCGGGCGCCGTCCTCGCGGTCGCCCTCTCCGCCGGCGTCTTCCCTGTCGCCGCGTGCCCGCCATTCCTCTTCCGCGGCCTGTTCCGCGACCTTCCGGGCGCCCGTGGCGCGCGCCCGGTTCAACGAGGTCTGAACGATGCGTTTCGTCCGGTTCCGTGACGTCCACCCGTCGGAGCGGTCCGCGGGGATCGGCCTCGACCTGCCCGAGCGGCCCCGGCTGGGCCTCCAGTTCGATCCGGGCGCGGACGGTCGCGGCGGTCGGATCCTCCCGCTCGACGCCCTGCCGGGCGTGACGGACGACGAGGACCGGGCGCGCGCCGTGGACGCGGCGGATCTCGCCGCCTACCTCGGCGCCGACCCGCAGCTGGCGGCCGCCCGGGCCGGGCTGGAGCGGCTCGCCGATCCGTCGCCGTTCCTGGTTCCCGCGACGGACGTGCGGCTGCTCGCGCCCGTCCATCGCCCCGGGAAGATCGTCTGCGTCGGCTACAACTACCGCGAGCACCTGGAGGAGCAGGGAATGCCGATCCCGGACCGGCCGTCCCTCTTCGCCAAGTGGGCGAACGCGGTGGTCGGGCACGGCGATTCGGTCGTTCGTCCGGAGGTGACCGACGCGCTCGACCTGGAGGCCGAGCTGGCGGTGGTGATCGGCACGCGGGCGCACCGGGTGCCGGAGCTGCTCGCGCTGGCGCACGTGGCCGGGTGGACCGCCGTCAACGACATCTCGGCCCGCGACCTGCAGGGCTCGAAGCCGGCACTCAAGCCCGGCGCGCGGGGCGACGGGCAGTGGGTGCGCGCGAAAGGCTCCGACACGTTCCTGCCGATGGGACCCGCGGTGGTGACCATCGACGAGATGCCCGACGTGTCCGACGTCGCGATCCGGTCCTGGCGCTCGACGGCGGGCGAGCCACCGACGCAGATGCAGGACGGGACCACGCGGACGATGCTCTTCGGGGTGGCACGGCTGATCGAGTTCATCTCCGCCGTCATCACGCTCGAACCGGGCGACGTGATCGCCACCGGCACGCCGTCGGGGGTGGGCGTCTGGCGGACACCGCCGGTCTTCCTCGAGCCCGGCGACGTCGCGAGCGTGGAGGTGGCCGGGATCGGGCGGATCGACAACCCGGTCGTCGCCGCGGACGGCAGCGTCCCCCGGGGCTCGCCGGCGGCGGCGATGCTGACGCAGGGATAGGCCGGCAGGCAGGGACATGCCCGCGGGCGGGGCCGGCCCGGGGGCGGAACGCAGCTCGCGGGCGGAACGAGGCCCGCGGGCGTCACGGGGCTCGAGGCAGGGCCCGGCCCACAGGAGGACGAACATGTCCGACACGATCGCAGGTTCGCCGCAGGCACCGGGCGCATCGGGGGCCGCATCCGCCGCGCCCGGCGCCCCGACCTCGGCCGGAAGCGCCTCCTCGGCCGGAACCGCCACCTCGTCCGGCCGACCCGACCCCCTCGGCTTCCTCGGCGAGGAGCTCGCCGAGCTCCAGGCGAAGCACCTGTACCGGCCGCTCCGCGTCATGACGGGTGCGCAGGCGC
>JAJYKX010000008.1 GCA_021788175.1 Chloroflexota bacterium | reverse complement strand
CCTGGTGGTGGTCAGCACCCTCTCCAAGGCGTACGGCCTGGCCGGGATCCGCGTCGGGTACGCGGTCGCTGCCCCGGCACTCGTGGCGCGACTGGCCACGGTCCGTCCGCCGGGCAGCATCTCGACCCTGTCCTCGGCGCTGGGTGCGGCGGCACTCGCGGCGCCGGAGCACGCCGCGGCGAACGTCGAGGCCATCGCCGGCGAGCGGGAGCGGCTCCGCGCTCGGCTGGCCGCGCTCGGCTGGCACGTCCCCCCGAGCGTCACGAACTTCGTGCTGCTGGACGCCGGTTCCCCCGACGGCGCGGCGGACGTCGCCGGGCGCCTGCTCCGGCACGGCCTGGTGCCGCGGCAGTTCGAGTCGGGCGTGCTGCGCGGATTCCTGCGCATCACTGTGCGCACCGTGGACCAGGACGACAGGCTCCTGGCGGCGATCGGGCACGGGCCCGGGAGGGAGGAGCGATGACCGGGACCGAGGCACGTCACGCCGGGGTGCGGCGCGTGACCCGCGAGACCGACGTCCGGGTGCGTCTCGACCTCGACGGCACCGGGGCGGCGCGCGTCGCCACCGGCGTCGGCTTCTACGACCACCTGCTGACGTCACTGGCGCACCATGCCCTGTTCGATCTCGAGGTCGAGGCCGCCGGGGACCTGCAGGTGGACGAGCATCACACCGTGGAGGACGTGGCGCTGGCCCTGGGCGAGGCGTTCGGCGCTGCGCTGGGGGACGCCGCCGGGATCCAGCGCTTCGGCGAGGCCCGGGTGCCGATGGACGAGGCGCTGGCGGAGGCCGTGGTCGACTGCTCCGGCCGCCCATACGCCGTCCTGGGGCTGGCGTTCCGGTCCGAACGGATCGGGGCCCTGCCGACCCAGATGATCCCCCACGCCCTCGAGTCCTTCGTGCGCGAGGCCGGGATCACGCTCCACCTGCAGGCGCAGGGGGCGAACGACCACCACGTGGCGGAAGCTGCCTTCAAGGCGCTGGCACGGGCCCTGCGGGCGGCGGTCGCCGCCGATCCGAGGCGGGCCGGTGTAGCGTCCGCCAAGGGTGCCGTGGAGCACCCGGAGGTCGGACGCGGGGGCGCGGCCGGGAGTCCAGCGACACCGCGTCCGGCGTCCCCCGCGTCGTGAGCATCTCGGTGGCGCTGGTCGACTACGGCGCCGGCAACCTCCTGAGCATCACCCAGGCGCTCACGCTGCTCGGGGCCGAGGTGCACCCGGCGGCGCGTGCGAGCGACGTGGACCGGCCGGACCTGGTGGTCGTACCGGGCGTGGGGGCCCAGGGACCGGCGATGCGCCGGCTGCGCAGGGCCGGGCTCACCGGGGCGCTGGAACGGGCCGTGGCGGGCGGTGCGTGGTACCTGGGGATCTGCCTCGGGATGCAGCTGCTCTTCGAGCGCTCGGAGGAGGACGGGTCGGACGGTCTCGGCTGGATCGCGGGCGGGACGCGACCCATCCCCGAGGCCCCGCGCCTCCCGCACGTCGGGTGGAACGAGATCGAGGCACTGTCGCCACACCCGCTGCTGCGGGGCCTGCCGCAGCATGTCCCCTTCTACTTCGTGCACTCGTACGCGCCGGTGCCGGCCGATCCCGGGGTGGCCGTGGCCACCACCCAGCACGGCGGCCGCTTCGTGAGCGCCGTCGCATCGGGACGCCTGCTGGGCGTCCAGTTCCACCCGGAGAAGTCCGGCCACGACGGGCTGCGTGTCCTGGCGAACGTGCTGGCCATGGTCGCGGGCGACGGCCGGGGGAGTGCATCGGGCCTGCCCGGCCGCGGCGCAGCGGGCCTGGCCGGTGCCGGCACGCGGGCCGATCCGGGGTGTCGGCGACCGGCCGTCGATCCGGAAGAGGCCGACTGATGCTGCTGCGGCGGGTGATCCCATGCCTGGACGTGCGCGCCGGCCGCGTGGTCAAGGGGACGCGCTTCGTGGACCTCGTGGACGAGGGCGACCCGGCCGAACTGGCGGCGCGCTATGCGGACGAGGGTGCCGACGAGATCTGCTTCCTGGACATCACCGCCGCGGTCGAGGGCCGGGCGACTCTCCTCGACGCGGTCGAGCGCACTGCCCGGCAGGCGTTCGTCCCGCTCACCGTCGGGGGTGGCGTGCGCTCGGTGGCGGACATGCGGGCGGTCCTGCGCGCGGGTGCCGACCGGGTGGCCGTGAACAGCGCGGCGGTGGCGGATCCGTCACTGGTGGACCGGTGCGCACGGCGCTTCGGGCGCCAGTGCGTGGTGGTCTCGATCGACGCGCGGCGGGTGAGTGCGTCGGCGACCGGTGGTGATGCCGCAGCCGGCGCGGGCGGCGCGGCGGCTGCAGACGCGCGCGGCCGGCCCGGGTCCGGCGCAGACGGCGACGCCCCCGCCTGGCAGGTGGTGGTACGGGGCGGCCGCGTGGCCACCGGCCGCGATGCGGTGGCCTGGGCAGTCGAGGCCGCCGAGCGCGGGGCCGGCGAGATCCTGCTCACCTCGATCGACCGGGACGGCACGCGCGCGGGGTACGACCTGGAGCTGCTCCGTGCCGTCAGCTCAGCCGTCCGCGTGCCCGTGGTCGCCTCGGGTGGGGCGGGGGGACCGGCGGACCTGGTCGCGGCCGTGCTCGACGGCGGGGCGGACGCGGTGCTCGCGGCGTCGATCTTCCACCGCGAGCTGCACGGGATCGCGGCCGTCAAGCGTGCCATGGCGGGTGCCGGGATCCCGGTGCGCCTCGTGGAACCGTGGGACCACCAGGGAGGGGCGACGGCTCGATGACGGAATGGTCAGGTGGCGAGAACGAGCGAGGAACCGAGCGAGGCCGGGGCTCCGTGCCGGTGGGCGCAACGGTGGACCCGGGTGTGGTGCGCTGGGGAGCCGACGGGCTGGTGCCTGCGGTCGTGCGCGACGCGGCCGACGGTGCGGTCCTCATGCTGGCGTACATGGACGCCGAGGCGCTGGGCGCGACCACGGCGAGCGGCCTGGTCCACTTCCACTCGCGCAGCCGGGACCGCCTCTGGTGCAAGGGCGAGACGAGCGGCAACGTGTTGCGGCTGCGGAGCATAACCCTCGACTGCGACGCGGACGCGCTGCTCGTCACGGTGGACCCGGCCGGCCCCGCGTGCCACACGGGTGCCCGCTCCTGCTTCGATGCCCGGCCGGGGTCCGAGGATCCGGTCCCGCCCCAGGGCTTCGCATGGCTGGAGACGCTCTGGACCACGATCCGGCAACGCGCGGCAGCGGCCGACCCGGAGCGGTCCTACACGGCGCGGCTCCTGGCCGGCGGCGTGGATGCCTGTGCCCGCAAGGTCACCGAGGAAGCCACGGAGGTGCTCCTGGCGGCCAGGGACGACGCGGAGACGGAACGCGCTCCCGGCGGGAGCGCCCGCGGGACCGGGCGGGACCGGACGCATGCCCTGCTGGCCGCCGAAACGGCCGACCTGCTGTACCACGTCCTGGTGCTGTGCGCGGAGCGGGACCTGGCCCCCGCCGAGGTGGTCGAGGTGCTGCGCCGGCGCCACCGCGCCTGACGCCGCGGCACCCGGCCCGATCCCACGGGCCCTGCGGCGCCGTGGCCGTGGTCGTCTTCTCCCGGCCCGGAGGTCGCGGCCGCTACTGGCGCCGGATCCCCACCGCCATCCGCCGGCGGCCGTGGCGGACCACGTGGTACCGCCCGGCCGCGGGTGGCCCGACCGGCTCGTCCCCCCGCACCACCCGCACCTCATCCACCGACACGCCTCCCTGGGACACCGCGCGTCGCAGGTCGCTCTTCGAGGCGAAGAGGCCGCTCTCCAGGGCCATGTCGAAGACGGTGACGGCGTCCGGCCCGAACTCGAACCCTCCGGCGTCGTCGTGCAGGACCCGGAGGACCTCCGGGTCGGTCAGCGGCTCGCCCGAGAACGCAAGCTCGGAGACGCGACGCTGCAGCCCGGCCTGGGCCTCACCGTGCACACGGGCCGTGAGATCGAACGCCAGGGCGCGCTGCGCCCGCCGCCGCTCCGGCTTCGCCGCGTGCTCCGCCTCCAGCGCCTCCACCTCGTCGCGCGACATCAGGGTGAGGGTCCGCAGGAAGAGCGGGACGTCGCGGTCGTCGGCGTTCAGCCAGTACTGGTAGAAGGCGTATGGCGAGGTCCGGTGCGCCGCCAGGAAGACCGTCTCGCCTCCTTCGCTCTTGCCGAACTTCTTGCCGCTGGGCGCGGTGAGGAGCGGGAACGAGAGGCCGAACGCGCGGGGCGCGCCGTCGGGCGCGGCGCCCAGCACCCTGCGGATCAGCTCGAGCCCAGCCGTGATGTTGCCGAACTGGTCGGCCCCGCCCATCTGCAGCTCCACCCCGTAGTCGCGGTAGAGGTGCAGGAAGTCGGTGGCCTGCAGGGTCATGTAGGAGAACTCGGTGAACGAGATGCCCGCCCCCATCCGCAGCTGGACTGAATCCTTGGACAGCATGTAGCCCAGGCTGAAGTGCTTCCCGATCTCGCGCAGGTACTCGATGAGCCCGTAGTGGCCCAGCCACTCGCGGTTGTCCACCATGCGGGCGCCGTGCTCGGTCGCGGAGAAGTCGAGGAAGCGCTCGAGCTGGGCGCGGATCGCGGCGACGTTGGCGGCCAGGGTCGGCTCGTCGAGGAGGTTGCGCTCGGCGCTCCGCCCGGACGGGTCACCGATCATGCCGGTGCCGCCGCCGACCACCGCCACCGGGCGACCGCCTGCGCGCTGCAGGTGCAGCAGGCCGAAGATCGGGATCAGGTGGCCCGCGTGGAGCGAATCGCCGGTCGGGTCGAAGCCCACGTAGGCGGCGACGGGCCCGCGCGCGAGGCGCGCCTCGAGACCTTCGGTCATCTCCTGGAGCATGCCGCGCCATCGGAGCTCGGCGAGCAGATCGGTCATGGTTGGCATCGGCGACGGTCACCTGCGGCAATGGCGGTGCAAGGCTGGGATCGGGGTTGAGTATGCTAGAGTGCCCGGCGACATGCAGACCAGCGTCACCCGCCGCCAGGCACGGCGCCTCAACGGCGGCAGGCGTGGACGCGGCGGTGGTACCGGGCCGAGCCTCGCGGTGACGCTGCCGCTGCTCCTCTTCGCCTCGCTCCTGATCGTCGGTTTCGTCGGGTTCCTCGGCGCGCTCGCCGCCTACAACTACTTCAGCCAGGGCCTGGCCGACCCGCACATCCTGGATAACCTGCAGTTCAACCAGGAATCGGTCATCTACGACCGCAACGGGGTCCAGCTCGCGACCTTCGGCAGCCAGCAGCGCCAGGTGGTCCAGTACGACCAGGTGCCCGGGGTCGTCATCGATGCCACGACGTCCGTGGAGGACAAGACCTTCTGGTCGAACAGCGGCTTCGACCCGGCTGGGATCCTGTCCGCCGTCCGCGACACCCTCGCCGGCGAGCAGCGCGGCGCCTCCACGATCACCCAGCAGCTCGTCCGCGCGCGGCTGCTCGACCCGGCGCTGGTGGCCGACCCGAACCGGAAGGTCGAGCGGAAGATCAAGGAGATCATCGAGTCGATCCGGCTGACGCAGACGCTCAGCAAACAGCAGATCATGCAGGACTACCTGAACAGCAACTTCTACGGCAACAACAGCTACGGGATCGCTGCCGCCGCGAAGAGCTACTTCGGGGTCTCGCTGAACAAGCTGACGCTCGCGCAGGCCGTCATCCTGGCCGCCATCCCGCAGTCGCCCACCGACTACGACCTGGTGCGCAACGCGGTGCTGCAGCCGGACGGCAAGCTGGTGGTCCCGGCCGACAGCCCCATCGTGCAGCGGCGCAACTACTACCTGCAGCTGATGGAGCAGCGCCTGCCCCTGCCGATCACCGGCAGCCAGTACACGGTGGCCGACTTCCAGGCCGCCATGAACGAGCCGGTCGTGCTGGCGCCCCAGACCGCGCCCGCCTGGAAGGCCCCCCAGTTCGTCTGGCAGGTCCGCCAGGAGCTCGCCGACGACCTCTGCGGCGTCGGCGTGCCCACCTGCCCCGTCCTGGAGAAGGGCGGCCTCAAGATCTACTCCACGCTCGACTACCGGGTGCAGAAGCTCGCCGAGAAGTGGGTCCAGGCGGCCGCGGTGGTGCCCCAGTCGAAGGATCCCGCCGCGGTGGCCAGGAAGCTCGGCCTGACGCTGCAGCCGTGGATGCAGAACCTGATCGGGCGCAACGTCCACAACGGGGCCCTGGCCGCGGTCGACTACCAGACCGGCGAGGTGATCGCGTACGTGGGCAGCGCGAACTACTACGCCACGAACGCCACGCCGCAGTTCCAGCCCCAGTTCGACGTGCTCTCCGACGGCTGGAGACAGGTCGGGTCGTCCTTCAAGCCGTTCAACTACGTCACCGGCATCAGCGACGGCACGATGACCGCCGCCACCATGTTCATGGACGTGGTCACCGACTTCGGCGGCGGCTACGAGCCCACCGACGCGGACCTGCTGGAGCGCGGCCCGGTGCGCATGCGGCAGGCGCTCCAGTTCTCGCTGAACATCCCGGCCGTCAAGGCGCTCGCCATGAACGGCGTGGACCACGTCTTCAACATGGCCGAGAAGTTCGGCCTCCGCTTCCAGACCACCACGCCCACCGCCGGGCTCTCCCTCACCCTGGGGACCGAGGTCATCCACCCGATCGACCTGGCCACCGGTTACGCCACGCTGGCCGACGGAGGGCGGTACCTGGGCCGGACCACGATCCTGCGGGTCATCGGCCCCGACGGGAAGGACGTCATCTCCCCGTACGTCCCGCCCTCCGGTGAGCAGGTGGTGGATCCGCGGGCGGCCTACATCATCACGGACATCCTGAAGGGCAACACGAACCCGTCGGTCAACCCCTACTGGGGCGTCTTCAAGCTGACCAACACGCAGGGCCAGCTGCGGCCGGCGACCCTCAAGACCGGCACGAACAACGACACCAACGACCTGATCGCCGCCGGCTACATCGCGCCGCCGGATGCCGCCGGCAGAGCCGCGGGCGAGTATGCCCTGGCGGTCGTGGCCTGGAACGGCAACAGCGACAACAGCCCGGTCAGCACGGTGCAGCACCCGCTCGCCTCGCTCGACGTCCCGACCTACGTCTGGCAGGGCTTCCTGAACGACGTCACCCGGACGTGGCCGATCCAGGACTTCACCGAGCCGGCGGGCATCACGACGATGAACGTGGACGCCTACAGCGGCCTGCGGCCCGGCCCATTCACCACGCGGACCATCCCCGAGCTGTTCATCGACGGCACCCAGCCGACCCAGGCGGATAACCTGCGCCAGCCGCTGCAGGTGATCCCTGATCCTTCGACCAAGAACGGCTACCTGCTCTGGAACGCGGCGTGCGGCACCAACCCGGCACCGCAGACCCTCGGGTTCCTGGACTTCTCCAATGTGGAGACGAACTTCCCGGCCTGGCACGCGGCCGACCTCGCGTGGGCGGCGCGCGCTGCGAAGGGCGCGGGCGTCTACGGCGGACCACAGCACACGCGGACGACGTACTTCTACAACCTGCTGTACGAGCCGTACGGGAAGACCTGGGGCGCGCCGTTCCCGCCCACCGCGTCCTGCACCACGATCCCCTCCCCGGCCGCCGGGTCGCCGGCCCCGGGAAGCAGCGCGGGTCCCTACCCGTCCGGCCCGATCCCGTCGGGCGTGCCGGCCGCGGTGGTCCCCGACGTCGTCGGACGGCCCGTCCAGGCGGCCGCGCAGGAGCTGATCTCCGCGGGATTCGTTCCCGTGATCGCCGGCAACGGCCCCACGGTGGTCGCCCAGTCGCCCACGGCTGGTTCCCCGGCCACGCTCGGCTCGCAGGTGGTGCTCCAGACGTAGACCGCCTCGTCGCGCGGTCGCCAGCGCGGCAGGACCGGCCCGCCGATCGCTCCGGCGAGCCGCCCCGGAGCGGTGTCGGCAGGGCCCTGCACGCTGCCGTCGGAACGGCTCAGACCGTCACGATCGTCGCGCCGTCCCCGCCCTCGCCGCGCTCCCCGGGCCGCCACGACTGCACCAGTGGGTGGGCCGAGAGCATGGCGCGCACCGCGTCCCGCAGGGCCCCGGATCCGTGGCCGTGGATCACGGTGATCTGGCCCGCACCGGCGAGCGAGGCATCGTCGACGTAGCGGTCGAGCAGCTCGAGCGCCTCTTCCACCCGGGCACCTCGCAGGTCCAGGCTGCCCGGGACCGCGCGCCGCGCCTCCCCGGTGCCGGGGCGCGCCGCCGACCCACCCGCGCCGACACGGGCAGCGGCGCCGCTCGAGCGCCCGACCGCCTGGCCCGGGTCGCCGGTGCCGCCACCGCGCTGTCCGCGTCCGACCGCCCCGCCGGCCGCGCGGCCGCCCGGTCCACCCGCGCGCACCCGGACCGGTGCCTCCTCGCCGAAGACACCGCGCCGCCCCGATCGCGGCACGACGGGCGAGCCGATCGTGCCCCCGGCCGCCGTCACCGGCACCGTGCCGGGCCGCACCAGGTCGCCCAGGTCGGTCTCCACCCGCAGGCCCCCCGCCTCCAGGGTGGCCCGCCCGCGATCCTCGTCGAGGGCGGCGATCCGCCCGGTCCAGCCGCCGCGTGCATGCTGGGCCTCCATCCCGATCTGCCAGCGGACCGGGACCGGGCCGGCATCCGCCGGGCGCTGCGGGGCCGGGAGCCCGGCCAGGCGCTCCGCGAGCGAGCCCTCGATGGCCTCGAGCCGGCTCGCCGTGAGCGTCTCCCGCTCCAGGGCCCGCCGCGCGGCCCGTACCTCTGCCTGCACGTCGGCGACCAGCCGTTCGACCTCGTCGCGGGCCTGCGCGGCCCGATCGGCCTCGGCACGCCGCGCGCGCGTGCGCTCCTGCTCCGCCTGGCGCTGGGCCTCGCGGGCACGCGCCTCTGCCAGTCGCGCACGCTCCAGGGCGTCCGCGGTCTCGGCGCGCTGCTGGCGGATGGACGCGAGCGTCTCCTCGAACTCCACCTGGGCGCGCGACAGGCGCGACCGCGCCTCCTCCACGAGGGGGGCCGGCAGCCCCAGCCGCTCCGCGATGGCGAAGGCCTGGCTGGTGCCGGGGAGCCCGATGGTGAGGTGGTAGGTGGGGCTGAGGGTCCCGAGGTCGAAGTCGACCGATGCGTTCATGGCGGCCGGCGTGTTATGGGCGTAGGTCTTGAGTTCCGCGTAGTGGGTGGTCGCGGCGACCAGCGCCCCTGAACGGATGAAGTGGTCGAGGAGCGCCTGGGCGAGGGCCGATCCCTCGGTGGGGTCGGTGCCGGCGCCCAGCTCGTCGAGGAGCACCAGGGTTCCGGGCCCGGCCGCGGCCACGATCTGGACGATCGAGCCCATGTGGCCGCTGAAGGTCGACAGCGACTGGCTCACGGACTGCTCGTCGCCGATGTCGGCGTAGATGTCCCCGAAGACCGGCAGGCGGCTGCCCGGCTGGGCGGGCACGTGCAGCCCGGCCTGGTGCATCAGGGAAAGGAGCCCCAGGGTGCGGAGCGTGACGGTCTTGCCGCCGGTGTTGGGACCCGTGATCACCAGCGCGGTGAACTCGCCGCCCAGGCGCACGTCCACCGGGACCACGCGCCCGGTGAGGCCGGGGTGGCGAGCTCCCAGCAGCTCCACGCGCGGCTCACCCGACGTGTCGGCGCGCACGGCGTCCATGGTGGCGGCCAGCCGGCCCTTGGCGGCCCAGAAGTCGAAGCGCGCGAGGGCGTCGAGCGTGGCCCGGCACGCGTTCGCCTGGGTCCCCACCAGCCCCGAGAGGTGGTCGAGGATCCGCTCGACCTCCGCCTGTTCCGCCAGCTGCGCCTCGCGCCACGCGTTGCCCAGCTCCACGGCGACCAGGGGCTCGACGAAGACCGTCTGCCCGCTCCCGGACTGGTCGTGCACGATGCCCCGGACCCGGCCCCGTGCATCGCTCCGGACGGGGACAACGTAGCGGCCGTTCCGCAGTGTCACGATCGGTTCCTGCAGCACTCCCGACAGCTCGCCGCCGTGGACCAGCTCGTCGAGACGGGTGCGGAGCCGGTCGTAGGCGATGCGCACCGCGCGGCGGAGCGACCCCAGGGCGGGCGACGCACCGTCGAGCAGCTCGCCGGAGGGATCGATGCTGCGCTCGAGCGTGCTGCGCAGCGACGGCAGCGGCTGGATGGCGCGGCCCAGCTCGCGCAGCAGGGGGCGCCGCTCCTCGGCCAGCGCGTCGGCCAGCCGTGCCGCGGCCTCCAGCGTCTCGGCGATCTCGAGCAGCTGGCCGGTGTCCAGGCGGCCGCCCCGCGCGGCCCGTTCCACGGCGTCGCGGACGTCGTGGGCACCGCCGATCCCGGCGCCGGGATGCTCGGCGGTGAACGCCCGTGCCTCGTCGGTCTCCTGCAGGCCGCGCGCCACGAGCACCGGATCGGCGGACGGCTCGAGCGCCTCGGCCAGGCGCCGTGACGGGGGGAAGTTGGTCTGGTCGGCCAGCCGCGCTCGGATGGCGGGGAACTCCAGCACCTGGAGGGACTTGGCATCCATCAGCGAGGCTCCGTCGGAGGCACAGGGCGGAAGGGGCGGGAGAGGGCGAGGCTGTCGGCCAGGCCGTACCGGTAGGGCAGCGAGGACCACGGCTCGCCGGCGTAGGCGACGTTGACCCGGGGGCCCCGCAGCAACGCCGGGACCGCTCCGCGGGGAGGTCCGGCGGCGATCCAGAGGGGCGGACCCGCGGTGAGGTCACGGCCGCTGTCCGTGCCGGAGATCGCCAGGGCCTGGCAGAGACGGCCCGGCCCAGCGGCCAGGCGCTCGGCCGCGTCGTGCGGGCGCGCTCGGAGCGTGCGCTGGGTCTCCGTGCCATCGAGCGGCAGCGCCGCCCGCACCAGGACCGCCCCGGCGTCCTCGTCGTCCGCGTGGGCGACGACGTTGAAGGCCCAGTGCACCCCGTACAGCCGGTACACATAGGCGTGGCCGGGGGGGCCGAACATGGGGCGCGTCCGCCCGGTCCGGCCGGCGCGGGCGTGGCTCGCCCGGTCCGCCGGTCCGAGGTACGCCTCGGTCTCGACGATGACCGCCGTCAGCAGCCGACCGTCCACCTCGTGGCAGAGCAGGGTGCCGATGAGCGCGGGCGCGAGCTCGGTGGCGGTCCGGGCGTGGAACTCGCGCGGCAGCGGCGCGGGCTCGGGTGTCGCCGCCCGTGCGACGCTCAGGCCGGCAGCGTCCGTACGGCCTCCGGCAGCAGCGGGCCCAGCAGCGCGAGCAGGCCGGGGATCAGGCCGCCACGCATCGCGTGGACGATGGCAGCCCCGTTCAGGTCGCCCCAGAGGCTGCGCATCCAGCCCACGTCGCCGGTCGGCGGCTGCACGCCGATGCCCCGGTAGTAGAAGTCGCCGTTGAGGACGAGCGCGGCCAGCACGAGGAAGACGATGGCCACCGCCAGCACGCCGCCGGCCAGTTCGTCGAGGAACGCGTAGCGCGCCGCCAGGACGACACGGCGGTAGTAGACCTGCACGCCCAGGGTCATCACGGCCAGCAGCACCAGGAAGCTCGCGACCCACGCGACCATCAGCGAGAAGTCCACGGGGAGCCAGGTCCAGTTGGACGAGAGCCAGGCCCCCACCGGCGACCGCAGGTAGGCGCTCACGATGAAGGCCACCAGGAAGACGCCGATGCCGAGCAGCTGGCGCAGAACGCCCTGCGAGTACCCGACGGCGAACGCGATCGCGAACAGGACGACGAGGACGGCGTCGGTCAGCCGGAAGCTTCCGATGATTGCCCCGAGATCCACGGTCCCTCCCCTGTCTGCCCCGCCGGGTTAGGGTACCAGCGCGCCGGAGCGATCGCCAGACGCCACCCGTCCTATGACCGGATGCGGGCGCCGAGCCGGGAGCCCAGCGCCTCGACGATGCGGGCGACGGCGGCGTCGATCTCCTCGTCCGTCAGCGTCCGGCCCTCCGCCTGGAGCGTGAGGCGGAAGGCCAGGCTGCGCTCCCCCTGCGCCAGCGGTGCCCCGTGGTAGACGTCGAAGAGGCGCAGCTCGCGCAGCAGCGGCGCCGCAGCCTCCCGGATGGTACCGGCCACCTCGCCGGCCGGCCGTGACTCGGCGACGACCACTGCCAGGTCGCGCTCCACCGCGGGCACCCTCGGGAAGGGCGCGTACCGCTGCGAGCGGGGCAGGGCTGCCTGCAGGGCGTCGAGGGAGACCAGGGCCACCGCCACGTGCGAGGCGCGCGCCTCCGCCGCCTCGAGATAGCGCGGGTGCGGCTCGAAGACGCGTCCGAGGTCGAGCAGATTGCCCGCGGGATCCGCCGCGCGCAGCACGGCGGTCCTGCCGGGATGCTCGTAGGGGGCCACCGACGACGGGGCGGCCGCCTCCCGCACGGCCACGCCGAGCCGGGTGCAGAGCGACTCAACCAGGCCGCGCGCCTCCCAGAGGTCGGCCGGACGCGCCGCCTGGTTCCACGCCGCGCCCCCCTGGTCCCCGGCCAGCAGCACGCCGAGCATCGCCTCCTCGCGGGGCACGCCGTCCACGAGGTCGTGGACGTGCCCCACCTCGAAGCAGCCGATATCGGCGCGGCGCTGCCGCTCGTTCTCGACCAGCACCCGGACGAGCCCGGGCAGGAGCGAGCGACGCAGCTGCGAGTGCTCGACCGAGAGCGGGTTCGTCACCCGGATGATCGCGGCGTCGTCGCCCGGGATCCCCAGTCGCGCGTGGTCGGCCGGCCCCACCAGCGCGTGGGTGACCACCTCGTTCAGCCCGCGCCCCGCGAGCACGTCCCGGACGGCGTCCACCGCGCGGCGCGGGTCGGGGCGGAAGACGGGCATGGGCGTCTCGGGCAGGCGGCCCGGGATCCGGTCGTAGCCGCGGATGCGGGCGACCTCCTCGGCCACGTCCGCCTCGATCTCCAGGTCGCGCCGGTGCGTGGGGACGATCGCCACCAGCGCATCGCGTGCCGCCTCCTCGTCGAGCCGGATCCCCGGCGCACCGACCGCGATCGGCACCTCGTCGCCGGGTCGCGCGGCTTCGGTCGGGACCTCCACCCGCGCCAGCAGGGCGCGCATCTCGTCGGCCTCGATGGGGGCGCCGAGCAGGCGCGTCACGCGCGAGGGCCGGAACGGCAGGCGGACCGGCGCCGGTTCGGCGGGGGCCGTGTCGACCCGGCCGGGGGCCGCCCGCCCGCCGGCCCAGGCCACCACCAGCTGGGCCACCCGGTCGGCCCCGATGCGTGCCAGGCGCGTTTCCTGTCCCTTCTCGAAGCGGAGGCTCGCCTCGCTCTGCAGGGCGAAGCGGCGGGCCGTGCGCCGGATGCTGACCGGGTCGAAGACCGCCGACTCGATCACGATGGCGCTGGTGGCGTCCCCGACCTCGCTCTGGGCGCCGCCCATCACGCCGGCGAGCCCCACGGGGCCCCGGGCGTCCGCGATCACGAGCGTCTCCGGCGTGAGCTCCCGGGTGACGTGGTCGAGGGTCTCGAGGCGCTCCCCCGCACGTGCCGGCCGCACGACGATCCGCCCGTCGGCGATCGCGGCCGCGTCGAAGGTGTGGGTGGGCTTGCCGAGTTCCAGCATCACGTAGTTGGACGCATCGACCACGTTCGAGACGGGGCGCACGCCGGCCGCCGTGAGGCGGGCCTGGACGTGCAGCGGCGAGGCACCGACGACGAACCCGTCCACCCAGCGCCCCACGAACCGAGGGCAGAGCCGCGGGTCCGTGACGTCCACCGAGAGGTGCTCCGCGGTGGGGGTCCCCTGCTCGTCCAGCACGATCTCGGGCCAGCGGATCCGCCCCCCGGTCGCCGCGGCGACTTCCCGGGCCAGGCCGAGCAGCGAGAGGGCGTCGCCGCGGTTCGGCTTCACGTCCACGTCCAGGATCACGTCGCCGAAGAGCTCGGCCATGCGGCGCCCCACGGGCGCGTCCCCGGGGAGGATCAGGATCCCGTCCGCGTCGGTGGTGAGCCCCAGCTCGTCCCCCGAGCAGAGCATCCCCTGGCTCTCGATCCCCACCATCCGGGTGACGTCGATCCGGCGGCCGCCCGGCAGCACCGCACCGGGGACCGCGACCGGGACGCGCTGCCCGGCCGCGACGTTGGACGCACCGGTGAGGACGGTGAGCAGGGGTTCGGCGTCCCCGATCCGCACCCTCGTCAGGAGCAGGTGATCGGAACCCGGATGCGGCTCGACGGAGAGCAGCTCGCCGACCACGATCCGGTGCCAGTCGCTGCCGCGGCGCTCGACCGCCTGCACCTCCATCCCGAGCAGGGTCAGCCGGTCTGCGAGCGCCTCGGCTTCGAGGTCGACGTCGACATAGTCCCGCAGCCAGGCGAGCGGCACGCGCATCAGAACTGCTCCAGGAACCGGAGGTCGTTCTCGAGGAACATCCGGATGTCGTTGATCCCGTACCGCAGGATCGCGATGCGGTCGGTGCCCAGCCCGAAGGCGAAGCCCTGGTAGCGCTCGGGATCGAGCCCGCCGTTACGCAGCACCACCGGGTGGACCATCCCCGCGCCCAGGATCGTCATCCAGCCGGTCCGCTTGCAGGACGGGCACCCGGCGCCATCGCAGACCACGCACTGCACGTCGAACGCCACCGAGGGTTCGGTGAAGGGGTAGTAGCCCGGGCGGAAGCGGGTGGGGCGCGCGCGGCCGAACATGGCGTGGGCGAACGCGTCGAGCAGCCCGCGCAGGTCGGCCATCGTGGTTCCCTCGTCGACCATGAGCCCTTCGACCTGGAAGAACTCGAACCCGTGACTCGCGTCCACCGCCTCGTACCGGAAGCAGCGGCCCGGCAGCAGGGCGCGGATGGGCGGCGCGGTCTGCTGCATGACATGGATCTGGCCCGGCGACGTGTGCGTGCGCAGCAGGTGCCCCGGGACGTCCGTGTAGAGCGTGTCCCAGAGGTCGCGCGCGGGGTGATCCGGGGGGATGTTGAGGGCCTGGAAGTTGCGGACGTCCGTCTCGACCTCGGGCCCCTCGTAGACCACGAACCCGAACTGGCCGAAGATGCGGGCGATCTCGCGGTTGGTCTCGATGAGCGGGTGGAGCGATCCCCGGCGGAAGGGGCGCCCGGGCAGCGTGACGTCGACCGCCTCGCGGGCGAGGCGGTCGTCCAGCGCGGCGCCCTCGAGCTCGACCTGCCGGCCCTGCAGCGCGGCCTCGAGCGCCTCCCGGACCCGGTTGCCGATGGCGCCCACGCGCGGCCGGTCCTCCGCGGGCAACCCCCCGATCCCGCCGAGCAGCGTCTTGAGTTCGCCGCGCCGTCCCAGGTAGGCAACCTGGACGGCCTCCAGTTCCATCGGGTCGCTCGCCGCAGCGATCGCCTCCAGGCCTGCGGCCTGGAGGTCGGTCAGGCGTGCAGAGATGGTCTCCAGATCCACGGATCAGCGCTCCCGGGGACCGCGGTCAGCGGGCGCGCGCGATCTCGGCGATGCGGCTGAAGGTGTCGGCGTCGCGGACGGCGATGTCCGCGAGCACCTTGCGGTCCAGTGCCACGCCGGCGGCCTTGAGGCCGTTGATCAGCCGGCCGTAGGTGAGGCCGTGCTGGCGTGCCGCCGCGTTGAGGCGGACGATCCAGAGCGCGCGCATCTGCCGCTTGCGCTGCTTGCGACCGACGTACGCGTACGCCATCGCATGGAGGAGCGCCTCGTGCGCCGGCCGGATGAGGCGGGAGCGCGTGCCGCGACGGCCCTCGGCGGCATCGAGGAGTCGCTTGTGTCGCTGGTGGGCGGTGACGCCGCGCTTCACGCGTGCCATGGGGTCCGGCTCCTACAGGTACGGGAGGAGGCGGCGGATCTGGGCGGCGTGCGCGCCTTCCACGATCGCCTTGCCTGCGTAGCGCCGGGTCCGGCGCGACGACTTGATCTCGAGGTGGTGACCGCGCCACGCCTTCACGCGCATGACCTGGTGGTTGCCGGTCACGCCGAAGCGCTTCTGGGTCGCCTTGTGGCTCTTCAGCTTGGGCACGTGCTCATTCTCCTGCCGAACCGGGCCCTGTCCCCTCGGCGGGGCGGTCCGCCACGGCCGGCCTCGTGGTCGAGGTCCGGGCCGATGGCGCGCGGCCCGTGGTGCTGCGCGTGATCGTCGCGGTTGCGGTGGCCGGTGTTGCCGCTCCGTCGGTCCCGGCCGGCTCGCCGACGGCGGGCGCCGGTGCGGCCGGTTCGGGCTGTGCCGGTTCGGTCGTCGGCGCCCCGGTCCTGGGCTCCGGTGCCTGGCCGGCCTGCGGCTTCGGCTTGTGGGTCGACGCGATCACGATCGACATCGACTTGCCTTCCAGCAGCGGCTGTCGCTCGACCGAACCGTGCTCCTTGACCTGCTCGGCGAACTTCGAGAGCAGGTCGCGTCCCAGGTTGGCGTGCGTGAGCTCGCGGCCCCGGAACTGGCAGGCGACCTTGACCCGGTCACCGTCCTCCAGGAACTGGATGGCGCGGCGAACCTTCGTGTCGAAATCGCCCTGGCCGATCTTCGGCTTGAGGCGGATCTCCTTGAAGTCGACCGACCGCTGGTGCCGGCGGGCCTCCTTCTCCTTCTTCGCGGCCTCGTACTTGTACTGGCCGTAGTCGAGAAGACGGGCCACCGGCGGGACGGCCATGGGAGCGACCTCGACGAGGTCGTATCCCCGTTCCTGCGCGAGCCGGAGCGCCTCGTGCGTGGGTAGCACGCCCAGCTGGGCACCGTCCTCGTCCACCACCCGCACGGCGGGCACGCGGATCATCTGGTTGACGCGCAGGTCTCGGCTCAGGCTGGATCCCCTCGGCTGATGCTGGTACGAATGAACAGCGGCCGACGCATCGAGCGCCACAGCGCCCGACCGGTCCGGTCGCCCGGCGGACTATAGCACGGACGTTTCACGCTCGGCAAACCCGACTGGACCGCACCGCCCTACGGTCGACGGGCGGCCGCCTCCTCGACCAGCCGCTGCCGCAGGACGTCCCAGCCGACGGGCGGCTCCTGGACGCCGGCGCGGGTCCGCACGGCCACCGTGCGGCCCTCCACCTCGCGGTCGCCGAGGACCAGCATGTAGGGGACCTTCTGCTCCTGGGCCAGCCGGATCTTGTTCTGCATCCGGTTGTCGGAATCGTCCACCTCCACGCGGATCGCCCCGGAACGGAGGAGCGCGGCGAGCTCGGCCGCCGCGTCGTTGTGGCGCGACGCGATGGGAACCACGACCGCCTGCACCGGGGCGCACCAGAACGGGAACGCCCCAGCGAAGTGCTCGGTGAGGACGCCGATGAACCGTTCGAGCGAGCCGTAGATCGCGCGGTGGATCGCGATCGGGCGCTGCGCCTCGCCGTGCTCGTCGATGTAGGTGAGGTCGAAGCGCTCCGGCAGCATCACCAGGTCCACCTGGATGGTGGCCGTCTGCCACTCGCGGCCCAGCGCGTCCTCGATCTGGATGTCGATCTTGGGCGCGTAGAACGCCCCGTCGCCGGGCTTGACCCGGTACTGCACGCCCGATCGCTCGAGCGCCTCGCGGATCAGCGTCTCGGCGCGCTCCCACAGCGCCGGGTCGCCGAGCGCCTTGTCCGGCCTGGTCCCGAACGTGAAGCGCGGCTCGAGCCCGAACCACGAGTACGACTCGGTGACCTCGCCCAGCAGCGCCTCGATCTCCGAGCCGATCTGGTCCGGTCGCACGTAGACGTGCGCGTCGTCCTGGACGAAGTGGCGCACGCGCGTCAGGCCGTGCAGCACGCCGGTCCGCTCGTTCCGGTGCAGGTGCCCGTACTCGGAGAGCCGCAGCGGGAGATCCCGGTACGAACGCACGCGGCTGCGGTAGATGATGGTGCTCTCGGGGCAGTTCATGGGCTTCAGGCTGTAGTCCTGGTCCTCGATCTGCAGCCGGAACATGTTCTCCGCGTAGTGTCCCCAGTGGCCGGACTGCTCCCAGAGCTTCTTCGAGACCAGGATCGGGGTGGAGACCTCCTGGTAGCCGCGCCGCTCCTGCAGCTCGCGCATGGCCGCCTCCAGGGTGCGCCAGAGACGCTGCCCCTTGGGGTGCCAGAAGGCCGAGCCGGGGCTCACGTCGTGGAAGCTGAAGAGGTCGAGCTGGACCCCGAGTCTCCGGTGGTCGCGGCGCCGCGCCTCCTCGCGCCGCCAGAGGAAGCGGTCGAGCTCCTCCTGCGTCTCCCACACCGTCCCGTAGATCCGCTGCAGCATCGGCCGGTGCTCGTCGCCCCGCCAGTACGCGCCGGCCACGGCCAGGAGTCGGAAGGGGCCGATCCTCCCGGTGGAGGCGACGTGGGGGCCGCGGCACAGGTCGATGAAGTCGCCGTGGCGGTAGGTGGACACGATGGGCTCCGGCTGGCCAGCGGCGGCCGCGGCCGTGCGCAGGTCGTCCAGGATCTCCACCTTGAACGGCTGGCCCCGCCCGACGAAGAACGCCCGCCCCTCGTCCGGGTCCAGCTCGGAGCGCACGAAGGGATGATCCGCCGCGACGGAGGCGCGCATCCGCTCCTCGATGGCCGCCAGGTCGTCGGGGGTGAGGGGGCGCGGGAGGGCGAAGTCGTAGTAGAAGCCGTCCCTGATCGCCGGCCCGATCCCCAGCTTCGCGTCGGGGAAGAGCTGGAGGACGGCCTCGGCCATCACGTGGGCGGCGGAGTGGCGCATCGGATCCAGCGCGTCACCGGCATGCGCGTCGAGCAGCTCGTCCGCGGAGCCCAGGGTGGGCGCCTCGAGGGCGAGATCCTCCGGCTCGTCCGCGCGGCCTGGCGCCGCGCCCGTGGCGCCCCCGATGCTCCCCTTCGCCTGCTGCTCGCTCATCCCGCGCCTCCACTGCAACGAAAACGGCCCTTCGTCCCGACAGGACGAAAGGCCGTACCTTCCGCGGTTCCACCCGCCTTCGTGCACGATCGGCCGCGCACGCGCTCCGATGGCCGCGCTAACGGGCAGCCCCCGGGCCGGTTCGCCGGCCGCTCACGGGTGGTGCGGACGAGGGGGTTGGCGTCCGGGCTCGCAGCCCTCTGACCCGGGCTCTCTGTGGCGCCCCGCCCGCCCGCGGGTTCCGTTCATCGCGTTAGGTATCTGGTGGGCGGTACAGGAATCGAACCTGTGACCTCGTGCATGTCAAGCACGCGCTCTAACCGACTGAGCCAACCGCCCACGTTTCGTGCTCGCTGACAGATCATGCCTGCGAGTTCTGCTGCCACCGGCTTGACCTTCACCGCTTGGAGAGCGCATGCTGGGTCTGTTCGGGACTACCAGCAGGAGCACCTTCGCCATGTCGGACGCCGTCGGCAGCAGCGCAGATACTACCCCATCGAGCGAACTCGCCGCACTGATCCCGAGCTTCGCCCGTAGTTGCCGGGCCAACAACCTCTCCCCGGCCACCGTCGAGACCTACACCACCTCGGCGCGCCAGCTCGACGCGTTCCTCGCCGCGCAGGGCATGCCCCGCAGCCCGGCCGCGATCCGGCGTGAGCACCTCGAGGCGTTCATCGAGGCCGTGCTCGCGCGCTGGAAGCCGGCCACCGCCCACAACCGGTACCGGGGCGTCCAGGCGTTCTTCCGCTGGCTGCAGGAGGAGGGCGAGGTCCGGGAGAGCCCCCTGGCCCACATGCGCCCGCCGCGCCTGCCGGAGGCGCCGCCCCCCGTGCTGCGCGACAAGGAGCTCGACCAGCTCCTCGGCGTGTGTGAGCGCGACAAGAGCTTCGCCGGGCGGCGCGATCACGCCATCCTCATGGTCTTCATCGACACCGGGGCACGCCTGGGCGAGGTGGCTGGGCTGACCACCGACGACGTCGATCTCGAGCAGGGACGCCTCCGGGTGGTCGGCAAGGGCCGCCGGGAGCGGACCCTCCAGCTCGGCGACGCCGCCGTGGCGGCGCTGGATCGCTACCTGAACGTGGGGCGCTGGTCGCGCCGGCACCATCCCCAGGCCGCCCTCCCCTGGCTGTGGCTGGGCCTGAAGGGGCGGCTCACCGATTCCGGGATCCGCCAGATGATGGGCGACCGAGGGCGGGCGGTGGGGCTCCACGTGCACCCCCACCAGCTGCGCCACACGTACGCCCACCAGATGCTCGCCGCCGGCATGCAGGAGGGCGACCTCATGCAGGTGGCGGGCTGGAAGAGCCGCGCCATGGTGCAGCGCTACGGCGCCTCCGCGGCCGCGGAGCGCGCCCGCGAGGTGGCGCGGCGCCTCAGCCCCGGCGATCGTCTGGCGAACCTCCCGCACCGGCCGCACTGAAGTTCATCGCAAATGCCGCGGCCGTCCCTATTGGAGCGTTTGACCACGCGGGGGCGGCGAGTTGTTCCTGCCGTCTCGGCCTAAGCATGCGCTCTCCGTGCGCACGGAAGAGCCCTGATCGGGCCGGGCCGCCGGTGCATTGTTGTGCTAATTCCGCGCCGCGTTTTGTTAATTCGGCGCCATGTGTTGGGTGACTAGGCGGCTCAGCCCACGCACCGGGAGGCCGGCGAGCCGGTAACGGGGCCACGGGGACGCCGCTAGTGTCGCTCACATGACACGCGCGGGCGCCACTCCCGACTCGATGCTTCGCTCGGTTCGCCTCGCCCGAGGGATGACTGGGCGTGAGCTCGCGCGGGCCTGCGGCGTGAATCCCGGCTTGCTGTCCTCGATCGAGCACGGGCGCCTCGCGCCCTGGCCCGCGTTCCGCCGGCGCGCCGCTGCGGCTCTTGGGGTGGACGAGGGGCTCCTCTTCGGGGGCCGCGCGCGATGACGCCGCAGCAGCGCGCGGCGTGGGGCCGCGTGGGGGGCCTCACCGCGCAGTCGCGCCATGGCGGGGCAGCCATGACCGCGGCCGCCCGGGCGGCCTTCCGCTCCAAGTGGGAGCGGGTGGTCGACCCGGAGGGCGTCCTCGACCCTCAGGAGCGCGCCATTCGCGCCGAGCAGGCCATGCACGCTCACATGCTGCGCCTGGCTCTCGCCAGCGCGCAGGCGCGGGCCGGCAAGGACGGCCGCCGACGGGGAGCGGGACGATGAACGCCCGGCGTGTTCCCGAATTCTGTGGCCCCACTACGCAGGCCACAAACAAGGCCGCCCCGGCAGGTGAGATGCCCGGAGCGGCCGCGCCGGAGGTGTGCCACGACCGCACAGCCCCAGCCCCCTGACAATACACCCCACGGCGGAACGGCACGCCCTGTAGGCGGCCGGGAGCATGCCCGACGGTACGGCGAGTCAACACCCGGGACCGAGCCGGCCCAGTTCGTCGACGGCACCGGGCGGCCGCAGCCCGATGCCAGCGACCTCCCGGGGTTCGAGCACGGCGAGGTGACGGCGATGGACCTTCATCCCGACTGGGGAAGGGCCGACGCTGGGCTCCTGGACGACTTCCCGCTGGCAGAGCCTTCGGCCGACGTGCCGGACCACCTGACGCGCGAGTCGCTGGCGGCCTGGTACTTCGCCAGGATGCTGGGCACGCGGGTCCGGTTCGACCACGGGAGCAAGCAGTGGATGCTGTGGTCGCAGCACCACTGGACGCCCGATCACAAGGGCGTGGTGAAGGAGCTGTGGCTCCGCGTCCTCGCCGAGCGGTACAGGAGGGCTCTTCTCGATCCTCCCGCCGACGAGAAGGCCAGGACGGCTGCCCTGAGGGGGATCCAGGACGGCGGCGCCTCGGACAGGGCCATCAGCGGCGGCCTCGCGATCGCCTCGACGATGGACCCGATCGCCACGGCCGGCGACGCCTGGGATCGCGACCCGTATCTGCTCGGCTGTGAGAACGGCGTCGTCGACCTGCGAACGGGACAGCTCCGAGCCGGCCGGCCGGAGGACATGATCAGCCTCTCCACGGGGATCGTGTACAGCACCGAGGCGACATGCCCGCGCTTCGACCAGTTCCTTGCGGAGATCTTCGCCCGCGACGACGAGCTGGTCGAGTGGATCCGCCGGCTCGTGGGCAGTTCCCTCATTGGGAAGCCGCTGGAGGAGGTGCTCCCGATCCACCACGGCGCCGGTAACAACGGGAAGTCCGTCTTCATGAAGGTCCTGAAGCGGGCGGTTGGCGAGTACGGGGTCGTGGTGGGGGTGGAGACGCTGCTCGATGCCCGGCGCCGAGCCGGGGCCGCGACGCCCGATCTGATGCCCCTCCGCGGCGCGCGGATCGCGTTCATGGCCGAGCCCGACCAAGGCGCCAAGCTGCGAGGGGGGACCCTCAAGCGGCTTGTCTCGATCGAGGCGCTCTCGGGACGTGAGGTCTTCGGCAAGCAGACCGCCTGGGAGCCGACCCACACGATCCACCTGGTCACCAATCACCTGCCGGTGGTCGACGATGCCTCGGAGGGGACCTGGCGGCGAATCGCGGCGGTGCCGTACGTCGTGCACTTCCGCAAGGCCGGCGAGAAGAGCGCCGATCCGCCCGAAGAGACCGGCTTGTTGGACAAGCTCTACGCGCAGGCCCCGGGCATCCTCGCCTGGGCGGTGCGGGGCGCCGTCGAGGCAGCCAAGGGCCAGTCGCTCTGGCCCCTCCCCGCCGCGGTCCAGTCCAAGACAGCGACCTACCGATCCGACGAGGACCAGCTCGCCGGATTCATCGCCGATCGCGTTGTGTATGCGGCCGACGGCAAGGTCAGCCTTCGTGATCTGCACGGGGAGTACCAGGCGTGGTGTGAGGCCGAGAGCGTTCCGCTTGGTGAGCGGATGAAGAGCCGAGCGTTCGGAGCCGTCTTTGAGGGCCGTGGGCGCGTGCGGGCGATCGACGACGGTCACGGCCGGAAGCTCTTCGAGGGGGCACGGCTCAAGGGTCCCGGGGACCCTCCGGACGCGCAGTCAGGATCTCCGGATTCCCGGTCTCGTGAATCGGTTGGCGTAAGTCCCTCCACGCGCGCGCGTGAAGAAAGTACGCCAACCGCTCCGGTGAAACCGGAAGACCGGGAAGCCGACGCCGCCAACCAGCCCGTCGCCCCATCTCCGAACGACGGGCTGTGCCCACAGTGCCACGCGGGACCCTTCATCTCGCGCGAGTTCTACGAGCGCCACTTCGTCGCCGAGCACGAGTACGGCCGCGGTGCGACCGATCCGGATGCCCCGCCGGCGCCCAGGACCGAATTTGACGGAGGTGTGTCGTGAGTCGGGACATCGTGCCTGCCGCTCCGGTCGCTCACGTGCCATCGGCCGCGGATCCGAACGCCCTCCGCGCGCTCCTGGACCGCGTGGAGGTCCCGTACGAGCACGGGCAGTCGCTCCGCGCCTACGTCTCGGAGACCCTGACCGCGCCCGGCTGGCGGCCCTGCGTGGTCTTCGGGTTCGACTACGGCCGGAAGGATGGTGCGCCCGTCGCCACCTTCGAGACCGCCCACGACGCCTGCCGGTTCAGCCGCCTGCTGCGCCGTGAGGCGCCCGGCGAGCCGCAGGTCGCGGCCGTCGGGGTAGCGCTGCTCGCCGAACCGTCGCCGGTCGCCGAGCAGTCGCTCGCCGGCATCCTCGACGGGAGCACCGTCGAGACGGTCGCCGAGACGGCATCTGACGCCCCCGACGTCCAGCCCACGGCGGCCCAGGATCTGTTACACGGGGCGGGGATGGTCAATGACACCAGCGACCCCCGTGTAACACCTTCTGGGGCCATGACGGCACCAAGGACGGGCCGCTGCGAGGCATGCGGGGGGCCCCTCCCCGCCAGCCCGCACCTCCGACGCACCTGCTCGACCCGCTGTCGGGTGAACCTGTCCCGCCGTCGTGGCACGGCCGCGGACCCCCAGGCCGGACCTACGCAGCTCAACCTCTTCCCCGGCGCCGATCTGGAGGTCGCGTCATGACCAACCGTCGCGCCACCCTGCGCGCGGCGCGCGCCCGCCGGCACCGGGAGCTGGCGCGGCCAGTGCCGCGGACCCCCCGCGCCGCGCCCACGATCGTCGGCCGGATCGCATCACGCGCCCGGACGGGCACGCGTCCGCGCGTCATCCTCCGGGTCCGTCCTGGCATCGAGGGCCAGCTCCGGCGGGCGCTGGCACACGCCCAAGCTGCCTGCTCCGCCACCGTCGATCTCCAGCTCGTGATGGCGCCCGGGCTCGAGGCGCCGTTCAGCCTGTCGACACCGCCCAGCGCCCTCAATCGCGGACCGCGGCAGCGCGATCTGGCGGCCCTCGCGCAGGCGGCCGCGGCAATCGAGGCCGCCCTGGCCGATGGGGAGCCGAGGTCGGCGCCGTGAGCTGGTTCTACGCCGCTCCCGCCCATCGCGGGGAGGCCCTCCTCCACCGTGTCCACACCTACCGCGTGGACGAGCTCGAGCGCGACCTCCGCGTCGAGGGCGTGTGCGGCCTGTCCTTGGCCGCCACCACGGCGCGGCTGGTGGCAGACCCAACACCCGATGATCCGCGCTGCTCGCGCTGTCTGGGCCGGCGGCCCACCCGGCGGCTCGGCCGTCAGAAGCGGCGGGGGATCCTCCGGTGAGCGGGACTCCTCCCCGCCCGCCACAGGTGGCCCTGTACGCCCGGGTGAGCACCCGAGACAAGGACCAGGATCCCGAGCTCCAGCTCGAGCCGATGCGCGCCTACGCCGCGGCGCGCGGCTGGGAGGTCGCCGAGTACGTCGACCAGGCGGCCGCCGGGGACCTCGCCCACCGGACCGCCTGGGCGCGGCTCCTGGCGGACGCGGCCCGGCGCAGGGTCGACCTCGTGCTGGTGTGGAAGCTCGACCGGGCCTTCCGCTCCACGCTGCACGCCCTGGCCACCCTCCGGGATCTCGAGCATCACGGGGTCGGCTTCGCCGCCCTCACCCAGCCCGAGCTCGACACTACCTCCCCGACCGGCCGGCTCGTCTTCACCATCCTGGCCGCCGTCGCGGAGATGGAGCGCGAACTCATCGCCGACCGCGTCCGGGAGGGGATGCGCCACGCCGCCCGGCAGGGGGCCCACATCGGCCGGCCGCCGGTGACCGCGCGTCCCGGGTTCGCCCGGCAGTGGCCGGCGGTCCGGGCGGCGATCGGCGCAGGAACCCTCTCGCGCCGCCAGGCGGCCCGTCGTCTGGGCATCGGGACGGCCACCCTGGCCCGGCTCCTGGCCGACGGTGACAGCGGCGCGGCCGGCCGGTGAGCGGACCCACCGGGCTCCCCACGTGCGGCGGGGTTGTCACGGGGTTGTACGGGAGTTGGCGCGGCACGGCACCCTGCGCCGCGAGCCGTCGCCGGCCGGTTGTGACGGGGTTGTACGGGAGTCGGCGCGGAGAACCGCGGACCGCGATCGCGAGGCTCGTCACGGGGTCGCCACCGGACCGCTCGCTCCGCGGGTGCGGCGCGCTCACCGACGGCGGCCGCTCGTCACGGGGTTGTCACGGGGTTGTACAGGAGTCGGCGCGGGCAGCCGCGGGAGTCGCCCCGGACTCGGATGCCGCAGACGGGGTGGTAGGGTGCCGTGATGAACGCTGACGAGGCCGTCCTGGCGACGCTCGCGGCAGGCGCCCGCTCCACCGCGGACTGTGCGCGGGCCACGGGACTCGACGCCCGCGTCTGCCGGCGCGCACTGCACCGACTGATGGCCCGCGGGCTGGTGGCCAGCCCCGCCTACGCGCGCTATCAGTTCACCGAAGCCGGCCGCGCCATGGCCCGCGAACTCGCCGCCGCGGAAGTCATGGCGGTACCGCCCGCGGCCCCGGCATCGGCGCCAGCGCCAGCCACGCCGTCCGTCACCGGCGCCGCCACGGATGCATCGCCGTCTGCCCCTCGCGCCCTGCCGCGCTGGTCCCCGTGGTTGCTCGGGGTGATCGCCGTGGTGATCATGGTGGCGGCCGTCGGCTACCGGTTCCGGCGCCCCTCCGCCCCGCCGGCCGCATCCGGGCCGGTGGTCGGCGACCCGTGGGCCGGTGGATTCCGGGGCTGGTGACGCGACGGCGCGCCACCTCCGTAGAGCGTCACACGGTACGACGGACGCCTGAGCGGTGGGACGATCGTGCACGGCCGCAGCACAGCGGATCACCTATGCTCGCCGTTGTTCGACCCTTGGGCGTCCCCGCGGGGACGGGGGCCGAACGGGTGACGACGGACGCCCCTGGCGCCGGCACTTGGCGCAGGGGCGTTCGCCGCGTCTGGCGCTCCCCACGATCGATCGCGCCTCTGAGTCCCACCTGCTAGCCCGGCGCAGGACCGTCCCGAAAGGGGGCCCGCCCCCAGCGCCCGGATTCGTGCGGCGACCGACGGCCGCGGCGCCCGCTCCGGAAGGATCTCCTTGTGGAGCAGGCCCGATCAGGCGGTCCCAGTCCTTCGGCGGTCAATGCGTCGCCCAGCCGAGCCCCTGGCAGAGCCTCGACCCGTAGTAGGCCAAGCCCGAGTCCCACACCGACACCTGCGCCCCTGACCACGTGCCGTCGCAGATGTCTCGATCGGCGGTCGGCGGCCCCGAGCTCGGATCGATCGCCATCCAGGTGGCGCCTCCAGCGGGAGGGTTGGCGGCCGCGAAGGCGCCACACACGTCGGCTGATGCGATGATCGTCGCGTTGGCACCGTCGACCTGCAGTCCGCACGCGGTTCCGCCCGCCCCGGCCACGCCGACGCTCCCTGTTGGCGCCGACGACACCGCTGGCGTGGTCGCCGCGCCGTTGGCCATGCTGATCAGGTTCTTGCAGATCCCGCTGCCGTACAAGTCCAGGGCGCCATCGTCACGCACTGCCCACTCATCCCCGGCGTAGGAGACCTGACAGATCATCGCTCCACCGGGTTGCGCTCCGTTGGCGTAGACGTACCACGTACCCCCGTCGGTGGTCTGAGTCAGGAACGAGTCGCATTGGGCCAGCGCGCCCGGCCCATCGATCGCCACCGACACGGCGGCCCCGTTGAGGCCGACCGCGCAGTGGCCTGGCGCGGCCCCCGGGGCGATCGATGCCAGCGCGCCCGAGAACCATGCATAGGCGCCGACGCCCAGGGCGAGCGCTACCACGATCCAGCCGCGCGCGGAGGCGATGCGATCCGACGCTGCGCGGGCGTCAGGCCGAACGGCAAACCCGGGCGGCAGTGGCTCCCCGCAGTGATCGCAGTAGCTCCTGCGATCGAGCGCCACGCGCTTCCCGCAGTGTGGGCAGAGCCGGTCTTCGACGCCCGCCGCTGAGCTGTCCGCCATGTCCACCGCCTGTGCTCGCTAGCCTAGCTCACCTCCGGATACGTGCGTCGCGGTCGCCATGATCAGGAAGGCCTCGATGTCTTCCAGACGGTAGCGCCGATCGCCCCGCGTGTTGATGCGCGCGGCCGGGAGTCGTCCCTGTTCGGTCCAGGCTCGCACCGTGTTTGGGTGCACGCCCAGGATGCGTGCCGCGTCGGCTGCCGAAACGAGGGGCGCGGCCGTGTCGCGGTATGGCTCTGGGGGCTCCGGGGTGGCCGTTGGGGTCGACCCAGCACCACGCATCGTCTCCTCAAGGTCTGCCAAGCGGAACCGTCGGTCGCCGCGGGCGTTGATCCGCATCGCGGGCAGCCGGCCTTGATCGGTCCAGGCCCGCACGGCACCGCGCGGGATCCCGAGGGTACGCGCCGCCCCGGCGACCGAGACGAGTGGCCCGCGCCCGCCGTCGTCGCCGAGGTCCGCGATCCGGTACCGGCGATCGCCGCGGGCGTTGATCCGGATCGCGGGCAACCGGCCCTGTTCGGTCCAGGCTCGCACCGTGTTTGGGTGCACGCCCAGGATGCGCGCCGCGCCCACGACAGAGACCAGCCCGCGCTCGGCCATGCTCAACCCGCCACCGCGGCGGTCCGCCGGCTGCGGGCGCGGGGGTGGGCCGTCCCGTAGCTCGCCGCCGCGAAGACCGGCGTCACCTGGAGGTACGCGGCGGTGGTCACGAGTCGCTGGTGGCCGAGCAGCTCCTGGATGGTGCGCAGGTCGGCCCCGCCTTCCAGCAGGTGCGTGGCGAAGGAGTGGCGCAGGCTGTGAGGGCTGCTGCCAGGCGGCAGCTCGGCTCGCCGGGCTAGGGTCGCGAAGCGGAACCGCGCTCCCCGCTGGTGCAAGGGACCTCCCCGCGCATTGAGAAAGACCACGTCCGGATCCGGCGTGGCGGCGAGGTCGGGCCGACCCCAGGCCAGGTAGGTGCGCAGGGCGGCCACCGCGTAGCGACCGATGGGGCACTCCCGCTCCCGGTCGCCCTTGCCGACCACGCGCAGGCACCTACGCTCCAAGTCGAGGTCGGCCAGGCGCAGGCCCACGAGTTCCTCGATGCGCAGGCCTGCGGCATACGCGGTCTCCAGGAGCGCGCGATCGCGCAGGGCCAGCGGGTCGGTGTCAGTGATCCCCTCGAGCAGGCGGGTGACCTGTGCGTGGCTCAGCGGTCGCGGCAACCGCCGGCGCCCGCGAGGGCCGCGGATCCCCCGCAGGGGCGGGCCATCGACCAGTCCCTCGCGAGCGCACCAGCGGTAGAAGCTCCGCAGGATGGTGAGCCGGTGCGCTTCTGTGGCGCGCGAGACCCCGCGGGCGTCGACCAGATAGGCCAGGTACGCGCGCAGATGGTCACGGCCCGGTGCGGTCCAGTCGGCGCCGCTCGCCTCCGTGAAGGCGAGCCACTGGCGCAGGGCGGTCCGGTAGGCACGCCACGTGTGCGGCGAGTCGCCGCGGGCCGCCAGGTGCTCCAGGTACGCCGCAACGGCGGTCTCGAGCGTCGCGATTCCGGGCGTCCGCTGGACCGGCGGTGCCACGGGGGCGCGACGGCGCGCGGGCGTCGAACCGCGGCCCAGCCACCACGCCCTGTAGGCGCGCAGGCGAGCATGCCAAGCCGGCGGCGCCTCGTGCCTCCCCCACACCCCGAAGATCCAGCGATGACCAGGGCCATGCACGTAGGCCGCCCGGCCCACCCGGTGGACCCGATGGCCACTGGCCGCGAGAGCCGCCAGCTCGCGGGGCGTCAGCACACCGTGGACCTGCGGGTCGGGGAGCGAGGCGAGGGGCGGCGACCACGCCATCGAAGCCGGGCCTCAGCGGCGATCGGCCGGGGGTTCGGCTGCCTGCGCCGTCGACTCGGGCGGCCGGCGCAGGGTCGGCCGCCGTCGACCGAGACTCTCTCGGCGGTATCGCTCCACTTCCTCGAGCGTGGTGACCCAAGTCTTGCCGATCAGCCGTGCCTGCAGGCGGCCAGCCTCCGCCTGGTGGCGCAGGGTGTCCGAGGCGAGCCCGAGGCGCTCCGCGGCCTCAGCCAGGGTGAGTACGCCGTCCATGCGTTCCATGACGAGCGAGTGTAGCCGCTATCGGCCATGTCTGCAAGGTCGCTACGCTCTACGTGGGTGCCCGGACCGGCTGGGCGGCCAATAGCGCGCCAGGAGGCGCCCCATGAACTACACGCAGAGCGCGATCGACAGCCTGGCGCAGCTCTGGTCCAAGCTGTCGGGCCTCGACCTGTCGGTGGCTCGCGCGCAGGTGACCGCCGAGCAGGGCGTCAACGGCAACGTCCTCGGACTGACCGTGAAGAACGGCGCGGCGACGGGCGTCTACCCGGGCCAGACGGGCGTCGCCCAGGCGTCGGACGGTCAGTGGCTGGCCACCTTCGCGACGCCGCAGGCGGGCATCGAAGCCGCCGCCTGGAACCTCAAGAACAACCCAGCCTATGTGGCGCTGCGCTCGGCGATCGCCACCGGGAACCCGGCCATCCAGGCGCACGCGCTGGTGACCAGCCAGTGGGGTCCGACGGGGTACTACGCGGGCTCGAGCGCCTTCCGGGGGCTGTCGGGCGTGCAGCCCGTGCAGCCACTGCCGGGCCCCACGCCGCCGCCCAGTCCGAGCGCGCCAGCGAGTCCCGGTGCGCTCCCCGGATCCGCCGCCACGGCCTCTGGCTCGAAGTCTCTCTCGCCGCTCGACATCCTGCAGATCGCCACCACAGGGAACCCGCTGAACCCGCTCATCGCCGCGGCCAACCAGGGGCCGACGGCCGCCAAGCAGGCGCAGCAGGTGGCCCAGGAGGCGACCTCGATCCCGCAGGCGCTGGCGGCTCTGCCGGGCAACCTGGCGGCCGCCGCGGCGCCGTTCGTCGTGACCGGCGTCGTCCTCCTGCTCGTGGGGTGGCTGGCGGTCACGGGCGTCCGAGACGTGCTCTCCGGCGACGACGGGGAGGCCGGTGACGAGCCGGAGATGGTCGAGGACGGCGCCGACGAGGGAGATGACACGGACAGCGACGGGTCCGACGAGGACGACGAATCCTCCGGGATCACCGAAGAGCATTGGTCCAACCTGCGCGCTCGGCACAACCGGCCCGACGCGACGCCCCGGCGCACCCACGCGTTTGCCGTCTACGCGAGTGGTCGCCGCGTCCACGGCTCCATCACGGCCAGTCGCGATCAGGCGCGACGCTGGGCGTCCGGACTGCGGAGCACCTACACCGATCAGCCGGCCACGAAGCGCCCCACGATCACGGTGCGGCAGATCCGCGTTCCCGCCTGACCGCGGACCTCTGCCGCCTCGGCCCGACACAGAGGAGCGGCCCCGGGCTGCACGGTCCGGGGCCGCTCTAGGGATGTTCGGGTCCTCAGACCTCCTGCTCCACAAGGAGATCCTTCCGGAGCGGGCGCCGCGGCCGTCGGTCGCCGCACGATTCCGGGCGCCGAGGGCAGGTCCCCTTTCGGAACGGTCCTGCGCCGGGCTAGGGGCGCCGGAACCGGTAGCCGACGGCCGCCACCATGATCACCACGGCGATCACCCCGAGCAACCACGGGGACCAGCGCGGCAGGGCGCGAGGGGCAGACGGCGATGCATCCGTGGCGGCGCCGGTGAGGACGGCGTGGCTGGCGCTGGCGCCGATGCCGGGGCCGCGGGCGGTACCGCCATGACTTCCGCGGCGGCGAGTTCGCGGGCCATGGCGCGGCCGGCTTCGGTGAACT
>JAJYKX010000152.1 GCA_021788175.1 Chloroflexota bacterium | reverse complement strand
GCCGCGTCGCCCACCGGCATGGGGGCGCGGCCGTGCTGCTGCCCTCGCTGCTCGCCGCGGCCCTGGTCCCCGGCGTGCTGGCCGGGCTGGACGTGGTCCCGGCGGTGGCCGTCGTCTCCACCCTCGGGGGGATCGCGGCCGCCGGCGTGAACCTGGCCCTCTTCGACGAGCTCATGCAGCGGGTGCCGCGCAGTGCCGGCGTGACCTTCAGCTCGGTGGACCAGACGGTGCAGAACCTGGCCTACGTGGTGGGGCCGCTCTCCGGCGGCCTGCTCGCCGGCGCGGTGGGCATCCGCCCCGGGCTCCTGCTGGCGGCCCTGGTGACCGGGATGAGCGCCGCCCTGTTCGGGCTGCACTGGCGTTCCGCCGCTACGCGGTGAGATCGCGTCGCTCGAAGAGGAGGAGCGCGGCGACGAACGCCGCCACCGCCACGCACCCCAGGACGGCCGCGTGGCCGATGTCGAGGCCGTTCCTCAGCGGATCGTTGCCGATGTAGTAGTAGAAGGGCGACACCCACCTGACGCGGTCCAGCATGTCCACGAGCGGCGCCAGCGCGTTCACGAAGTAGGTCACGACGAGCAGCGCGCCCGTCAGGCCGATGGCCATCGCCCGGTTGCCGGTCGCGCACGCGATGGCCAGCGCGATGCCGCCGAAGGCGAGCGCCAGCAGGATGGCGGAGAGCACCCCCGCGGCCACCAGGGCGAGGTCCGGCCGCGAGCCGACCGCGATTGCGCCGAGCCAGATCCCGGCGAACAGCGCGACACCGACCGCGACCGTCCCCGCGATGATCGCGATCGTCTTCTCGACCAGGACGCGCGCGCGATCGACCGGCTCGGCAAGCAGCACGTCGAGCGTGCCGCGGGCCTCTTCTCCGGCCGTCGCACCGCTCGCCAGCGCCGTCGCGAACCCCGCCAGGACGAGCGGCAGGATCAGCGGGAACAGCTCCATGTTCAGGAACCCGGTGGGGGACGAGAAGTCGATCAGCTGCCCCCCGACGAGCGCCTTCATGGCGGGAGGGAACTGGTCCATCAGTCCCTTCCAGTCGAAGGTGTTCTCGAAGGTGTTGATGATCCACATGAAGTAGAAGCCAAGGACGCCGAGGCCCAGCCCGGTCCAGAACGTCGGCCAGCGGAGATCGCGCAGCGTCTTCAGCAGGACGTTACGCAACATGGCGGTTCACGTCCTTCCCGTAGTAGGCGAGGAAGATCTCCTCGAGGCTGGTCTCCACGGTGTGGATGTCGCGGACGTGGTAGCGCGCGGCCGTCTTCACCAGGGCGTCCAGGTCGCCCATCACCGTGCAGCGCAGGACCCCGTCGTGGACGGCGACGTCCTGCACGCCGGGCAGGTCGGCGAAGACCTCCGGCGGCGCGTCTCCGCCGAAGTCGATCTCCAGGCGCCGCAGCGCGCGGCTCTTCAGGTCCGCCACGTGCTCGACGGCGATCAGACGCCCCTCGCGGATGATCCCCACGCGATCGCACAGGTGCTCGACCTCGGGGAGGATGTGCGAGGAGAGGAAGACCGTGCGCCCGTCCGCCCTGACTTCCTCCACCCACCGCTCGAACTCCTGCTGCACCAGCGGGTCGAGCCCGATCGAAGGTTCGTCGAGGATCAGGAGCTCGGGCCGGCCCATGAAGGCCGCCACGAGGCCGATCTTCTGCTTGTTGCCCAGGCTCATCGCCTTCACTCTGCGGGAGAGATCCAGCTGGAGCCGATCGGCCAGCCCCGCGATCTCCTTCCCCGGGAGGCCGCCGCGCAGGTTGCCCAGGTACTGCAGGACCTGGGCGCCGGTCAGGTCACCGTACAGCGCGAGCTCGCCGGGCAGATAGCTGACCCGCCGGTGGATGGCGAGCCGGTCGTGCCGGACGTCCAGGCCGAGCATCTCCGCGTGCCCGCGCGTGGGCCGGATCAGGTCCAGGAGGAGCCGGATCGTCGTGGTCTTGCCGGCGCCGTTCGGGCCCAGGAAGCCGAAGACCTCGCCCGCCCGGACTTCCAGGTTGACGTCGATGATCCCGCGGGACCGGCCGTAGTACCGGGTCAGGTCGTGCGTCGCGATGACGGGGCTGCCGGCACGGGCGCCCATCGCTCGCCTCCTTCCTGTGGGCTCAGGGATCACCGCCCACGGTAGGCGTCTGCGGCGTGCGCGGGGCAGTGCTGAACAGATCGATCCGCCCCCGGGGACCGCCGGGACAGCCGGCGCCGCCGGGACAGCGGTGACAGGCAGGACAGCCGGCGCCGCCGGGACAGCCGGCGCCGCGCTGTTATCGTGGCGTCATGGGACTCGGCTTCGGACTGCTCTCCGCCCAGCTCCGGCCGGGCGAGACCGACTGGATGCGTGCCTACGACGAGACGATCCGCCTCGCCGTCGAAGCGGAGCGGCTCGGCTTCGACGCGGTCTGGACGAGCGAGCACCACTTCGTCGACGACGGCTACATGCCCTCCCTCCTCGTGGTGTCCGCGGCGATCGCCCAGGCAACCTCGCGGATCGGGATCGGGACGGGCGTCGTGCTCGCCCCGCTCCACCACCCGCTCCGGCTCGCCGAGGACGCGGCGACCGTCCAGCTCCTCAGCCACGGCAGGCTGACGCTGGGCCTCGGCCTGGGCTGGGTGGAGCCCGAGTTCCTGGGCCTCGGGTCCGATCCCCGCCGCCGGGGCGCGGCGATGCAGGAGATCCTGGAGATCCTCCCGAAGGCCTGGACCGGCGAGCCCTTCACGCACGAGGGGGACGTCTATCGCCTCCCGATGCTCGGCGTCCGGCCCCGACCCTCGACGCCGATCCCGGTCCTCGTCGGCGGCGGCGCCGAGCCCGCGATCCGGCGCGCCGCCCGGCTCGCCGACGGTATCTTCGCGAACGCCCCGGTCGAGCGGTTCGTCGAGCAGGTCGGCTGGGCTCTCGACGAGTGCGAGCGGATGGGCCGGGATCCGGCGACCTTCCGGTTCGTGCACTACTCGATCCTGCTGCCGGGCCGCTCCCGCGACGACGCGATGCGCCGCTGCCGCGAGGCCCTCTGGGCAATGCAGTGGAAGTACTCGGACATGGCGGCGTCCACGATCCGCGCTCTGCCGCCTGTCGCGCCTCCGGCCTTCCGCGGCACCGACGAGGAGCTGCTCCGGGGCCGCGCGACGTTCGCCGGGACGTCCGACGAACTCGTCGACGCGCTCCTCGAGCTCCGGCGCCGGGCGGGCGTCCCGGTCGAGCTCGTGGCCCGCAGCCATCTTCCCATGCTGGAGTTCGGCGCCCAGGTGGAGCTGATGGCGCAGCTCGCGGAGGGCGTGGCGCCCCGCGTCTGAGGTCGCGCTACGTCGCGGCCACGACCCTGCGGCGCGATCCCGGTGCGCGGCCACGGGTGGGCCGCGATCGTCATCCCGCCGGATCGATCCGCCTGCCTGCCACCAGCAGGAACCCGACGAACGCGAGGTAGCCGCCCTGCGCGGTCGGACAGCCCGCGATGGCCGCTTCCGGGCCAAGCGCAGCCTCACCGACTCTCCGGAACGCGGTGATCGTCGCCCAGTCGAGCCGGCCCCGTTCCCGGAGCCAGACCTGGCGCATGACCTGCTCGAGCGGCTCGCCTGGGTGGCGCTCGCGACGGACGGCCGCGATCAGCAGCTCGAGTGGGTCCGATGTGCCGCCGGTGGCGCCGGCGGACGGGCCGGCCGTTGCGCCCGAGGCGCTGCGCGTTTGCGGGTCCATGGCGCGTCCACTGTTGACCCGGGTGGCGCGGTCGTCAAGGGCACGGCCCGGTGAATGGCCGGGGCGGTCAGCCGGCGTGCCGGCGGAAGAACGCCCAGGTCTCGGCCGTCGCGTCGAGCTCGCGGCTGGTGGCGCCGAGCAGCAGCCGCGCGACCAGGCCCATGGTGCCGCCCGGCCAGGTGTGGCCTGCGCCGCGCATCGTCCAGAGCATCACCTCGCCGGGCGCACCCTCCGCGCCGTACGAGAGGCTCGCCAGGCGCGGGGACGGGGCGGACTCGTGGGCCCGGCCCCCGACGCCGTTCGCGATCGCCCAGGCCCTGGCGGCGTCCGGCACGCTCTCCTGCCACTCCGGCCTGCCCCCGCCCGCGTAGCGGTTGATCCGGTCCGACGTGCCGTGGAAGGCGATGACCGCGACGGGACGTCCCGGCGCCCGATCGGGGGCGCGCAGCCCGGCCACCGCGCCGACCGACGCGACCGCATCGGCGCGCGCCGCGGCCACGCGACAGGCCATGCGCGCACCGCCCGACATGCCGACCAGGCAGACCCGGCCCGCGAGCGGATGGCGCGCCCGCAGCTCGTCGATCAGGTCGGAGAGGAACGGCAGGTCCGCCTCGTGATCCCAGCCCCACCCAGTGCCCATCCGGGTGCCGCCGCGCGGCAGCACCACGAGTGCTCCCGCTCCCACGAGCCGCGTCATGCCGCTCAGGCGCGCCTGTTCGTCAGGGTTCGAGCGGCTGCCGTGGAGGCAGAGGACGATGCCGGTCGGAGGTCCGTCCGGCGAGAGCACGCGGACCCGGTCTTGGTCGTGCAGCAGCCGACGGTCGAGCGACACCTCGTACATCCCTCCCACGCGTCCCGGATTCTCGCGCACGGCGCCGGCGCGAGCAGCATCGCCCGTGCGCGGTCGGTTGCCCGCGCGAGCAGCATCGCCTGCGGGCGGTCGGTTGCCCGTGCGCGGCCGACGGTGCTGGTGGATGATGCCCACGCCCGCCGTCGGCACTGGCCGCGGGTCCGGGGCGTGTCGCGTGGGGGGACGAGTATGCGCGTCGAGGTGTATCTCGAGTCGGCACCGAAGCGCACGTTCGCCGGGGCCGTCGACTGGCCCGGCTGGTGCCGTTCGGGGCGAGGCGAAGACGAGGCGCTGGCGGCGCTGCTCGCGTACGGTCGGCGATATGCCGTCGCGCTCACGTCCGTGGAACCCGCGTTCGTCGCGCCGATCGCGGGCGCGGATCTCGTCGTGATCGAGCGGCTCCGGGGCGACGCGACGACCGACTTCGGGGCGCCATCGCGCGCGCCGTCCGCCGATGCGCGCCCGCTGGACGACGCGGGCCTGCAGCGCCAGCTGCGGCTCCTCGGCGCGGCCTGGGGAGCACTGGATGCGGTGGCGGCAGGGGCGCGCGGCCTCGAATTGCGGAAGGGTCCCCGCGGTGGTGGCCGTGACCTCGACGCGGTCCTGGCACACGTGTTCGGGGCCGAGGTCGCCTACCTGGCCCGGCTCGGGGCGAAGGTGCCGCCGCGCGCTGCGGGCAACCGCAGCGACGAGCTCGCCGTCGAGCGCGAGGCCATCCGCGATGCGCTGGTGGCCGCGGTACGCGGCCTGCCTGCCGCGCTCCCGTCGCGGTCCGGCGCGCGCTGGACGCCCCGGTACTTCGTGCGGCGGGCGGCCTGGCATGTGCTCGACCATGCCTGGGAGATCGAGGACCGCGCGATCCGCTGAGCCGTCGCGGGCCGGGCGATCGCCCCGTGCTCCGGAGGCAGCCGTGCGCGTCGTTCGACTGTTCCCGAACGCATCCTGATCCCGCGATCCTCTCGGCTTGGCGCGCCGTTGACCGCTCCCCGAACATCGCCGACAGTGGAGGTGAACCGGACGGCCCGCGGCCGCATCTATTGAGCATGGTGGCCATCGGGCGGCTGGAGGGAGTGATCGGCGTGGGGCCTGTCGTGTCCGGGGGGACCGAGGCCGAGCGACGGGCGGCGTTCGAGCGGTTCTCGCAGGACCGCCTCGAGCGCGCCTATCGCCTGGCCAGCGTCATCCTGCGCGACGGCGGCGAGGCCGAGGACGCCGTGCACGACGCCGCGGTGCAGGCCTGGCTCCACTGGGCCGACCTGCGCGACCGCGAGCGCATGGACGCGTGGTTCGACCGGATCGTCGTGAACGAGTGCCGGGCCCGCCTGCGCCGCCGGACCGTGCGTCTGCTGCCGATGGAGCCGGCCGACCCGCCCGGCCCCGACCCCTTCCACGGCGTGCTCGACGAGGACGTCCTCAACCGCGCGCTCGCCGCGCTCGATGCCGACCACCGCATCGCCGTGGTCCTGCGCTACGTCGCCGGCCTGTCGCCGGCCGAGATCGCCGCCCGCACGGGCACGCGCGAGGGCACCGTCAAGTCGCGCCTCCACCACGCGCTGCGCCGCATGCGCTCGGTGCTCGACGAGGCCGAGCGCGCGAGCGCCGGAGGTTCCCGATGAACGACGAGCGCCTCGAGCGCCAGATCAAGGCGGCCCTCGAGCGGGACACGCGTCCGGTGCCGTCCGGGCTCCGCGCACGCGTCTCCGCCGTCCCCGACGAGTTCCCCCTCCAGCGCCGCTCCCCGCGCTTCGCGCCGCTCTTCGCCGCGGCCGGCGCGGTGGCCGCCGTGGTCGTGCTCGCCGCCGCCGCGATCGTCCTCCTGGGTCTGCACCGCGCGGCGGTCGGGCCGGCGTCCACCGCGACCCCGTCGGCACCGACGAGCGCGCCGGCCGTCGTCCCCCCTGCCTCGCCGG
>JAJYKX010000151.1 GCA_021788175.1 Chloroflexota bacterium | reverse complement strand
CGAGATCGTCGAATCCGCGGCGAAGGTGCTCCAGGGCACCAGCCTCGCGATCTACGGTGAGAACGCCCAGCTCATCGGTCAGCTGGCGCCGCTGCTCGATCTCGTGGGCCGGGCGGTGCGCCAGGCGACGGAGGCGCAGCAGCCGACGGGCCGCTGAGCCGGGCGACCGTGGGATGACCGGCGCCGGTGAGCGCGGGTGGCGCTCGTCTGCTCTGGGGAGGCGCCGCCCAGGGCCGTCGCGCCCGTCAGCCCTGGGGCGGCCGGGTGCGGCGCAGCACGTCGAGGCGCTGCTGGAACTCCTCGGGCCCGATCTCGCCGCGAGCGAAGCGGGTGCGCAGGACCTGCTCGGGATCGTCTGGCTGGATCGGCTGCCCCCATCCGGGTGGCGGCCCGGGCATCCAGTAGCCCCGGCGCGGTCCGCGCACGAGCCGCACGATCAGGGCGACGAACAGCGCGACCACGAGGATCCAGATCAGCCCGCCGACGATGAGCCCGATCCAGCCGACGTGCCCGGGGCCGAACCACCAGTACATCATGCTCGCCACCTCGCTCGGGCTGACGGATCCCGCGTCGCGCACGCGGGTCGGGCCATTGTCGCACCGGGCGGCCTCGGTCAGCCGACGCGGTACGCGACCGTCACCGATGCGGTGAGGCTGGGCTGGTACTCGATGGGCGGGCAGGCCGGCTCCGGGACCGTCGCCGGTCCGGGGGCGCCGGTGGCCGTGGGAGCCCGTGCCGGACACACCGCGCCGGACCCATCGGCGGCCATGGGCATCGGCCCGTACGCGGGCGACACCGCGGCGCTCACCGAGAGCACCCCGCCGATCGAGAGCCCGCCGGCGGCGGCGATGGCGTCCGCCTGGGTCCTCGCATCGGCCATGGCGGCCGCGATCGCGATCCGCTCCGCGCTCGCCCGGTCGGAGCCGTCGGCGCGCATCTGCGCCTGGCCCACGCCGGTGACGACGATGGTGTTGTCGGGCGCGAGCCCGGGGTTCCCGGCGTAGACCGGGTACGGGTAGGCGATGGCGGTGCCGGACTGCGCGACACCGGTCTGAGGGGCGCCGGACTGCGCGACGCCGACGCCACTGGTGACGGTTCCGGTGGCGGCACCGCCGGCGACCGAGGTGCCGCTGACGACGGTGTCGCCGACCGGATCGCCGAGCACACCCTGGCCCGCCACCGGTGCGGGGGAGGGTGTGGTGGCCCGCGCGGCCCCCGGCCGGACGAGGGTCAGCCCGACCAGCAGCCCCCCCACGAGGCCGATCGTGATCCCGAGACCGAGGAACCGTTGCGCAGCACTCATCACGACATCTCCCGTTCCCGATGCGGCCCGGGTTCGCAGGTGCGCGGCCCCGTGCAGCGGGAGGACGCCATGCGCCGCCCGTCGGTTCCGCCCGGTGCTGGATGGCACCGGGCGAAGGCGCGGCGTTGGTAGGGCGTGACCGCGGGAGGCCGCTCAGGAACCGCCGGTCGTGACCTGGCCGCTGCCGGCGCCCGACGCACCCTGACCGCCGGCCTCCACCCGCTGGAGCCGGAGCGCCAGGACCGGGCACACCTCGACCGCGCGCCGGGCGTGGGCGAGCAGGTGGCGCGGGATCGGACCGTCGACGATGATCGGGTAGCCCCAGTCGTCGAGCGTGACGAGCTCGGGGAGCACCTCGGCGCACATCCCGTACCCGTCGCAGCGGATCGGGTCGAGTCGCAGTCGCTCCGCCATCGTCAGGCCGCCTTCACCGGCAGGGCCGAGCAGCCCTGGCGGGCCTGGTGCCGGGCGAACTCCGCCTCGAAGACCGGCAGCGCGGTGCGCAGCAGGCCGATCGCTCCGTCCGGGTGGTGGCAGGCGCCGCGGCCCTCGACCAGGCCGGCCCAGTGCTCGATCCGGTCGAGCTCGCCGTCCCCGGCAGTGCCCTGCGCCAGCCGCCGCAGCGCCTCGGCGATCGCCGCCAGCCCGAACACGCATGGCCCGCACTGGGCCGCGCTCTCCGCGGCCATGTAGCCCATGATCTCGGCGGTTGCCCGCACGCCGCACGTTCCGGCGCCGGCGAACGACAGGACGCCGCAGCCGAAGGCGAGGTCGTGTTCGCGGAGCACGGCCGGGTCGAGCGGGGCGTCCCGGACGTCGTCGAGGGCGGCCCAGCCGCCGAAGTAGCCGCCCAGGAGGACGGCACCCGGGCCCCGGTCCTCGCCCGCGCGGGGTACTGCGCCGAGACCGGGCGCCAGGCCGGCACGCGCACGCATGCTTCCTCCGGGGTTCGCGCCGCGCGAGCGCGCCCCGCGGACGCTCGTCCCGGCCAGCGCCGCGCCGACGAGCCCGGCCACCTCGGCGACGGTGGTGCCGTACTCGATCTCGCGGACGGCCATGCGGCCGCCGAGCCCCGTCACGGTCACCAGCGCGGTCCCGCGCGTGGGTCCCCGCCCCGCGGTCCGGTACCACGCGTCACCGAAGCGCGCGATGAGGGCCGCGTGGGCCAGGCTCTCCGCGTTCTGGACCAGGGTCGGTCGCCCACCCACGCCACGCTCGTGCGGCCGCACGTCGGGGAAAGTCGGGCGGGCGTCTCCGCGATCGATGCAGTGGATCGCCGCAGTCGCCTCGCCGGCCACGTAGCTGACGGGCGGCGTGACCAGGCGCACGTGGACGCCGATCTCGCGCTCGCGTTCGCCGACCGCCTGCGCAAGCGCGCGCTGGGCGGCGACGTGCTCGCTGCCGACGTACAGGACGATCTCGCGTGCCCCCACCGCGGAGGCCGCGGCGAGCGCGCCGTCGAGCACGAGGTGCGGCCGGTGCTCCATGAGCGCCCGGTCCTTGGCGCTGCGCGGCTCGCCCTCGGCGCCGTTCACCACCACCACCGCGTCCCCCGCGGACCGCTCGGCGACGGCACGCCACTTTCGGCCGACCGGGAACGCGGCGCCCCCGCGTCCGAGCAGCCCGCTCGCCTCGAGCACGGGGATGACGTCACGCAGGTCCCGCGCGGGCGGCAGCGCGCCGAGCCGGGCCAGGTGGTCGACGTGGCGTTCCGGGCCGGCCCCGGGCGGCGGCCCGGCCAGCACGCGGAGCGCCGTGGACGGTGCGTCGTGCGCGATGGACCCGGTCATGCCGCCGGCCCCCGGTCGCGTCCCGCGGCGGTCACGATGGCCGGGGAGTCCGGCCGGGGACGAGGACGCGCGTCGAGCCGGAAGCCGGGCGCCTGCCGGCCAGGGCGACGACCAGGCGATAGGTGGCCAGGAAGACCGCACCCGCCGCCGGCGCGAGGTAGCACCAGGTTGCCCAGGACGCCCGCGTGTCGGACCCGGAGGCGATCCCGTGGACGGCCACCCCGACGAAGGCGGCGAACGTCAGGTAGTGGATGAGCCGCCACGTGCGCAGGCCGATCCGCCCCCGGACGTAGTAGCTGGCGGTGATGCCGGCGACCAGGTATGCGGCGAGCTGCCCCGCGCCCACGGCTACCGGGGCGTAGGGCGAGGCGAAGGGCACGACGATGGAGCGCAGCGTGAACGGGAACGACCGATCCGCGAGGAGGAGCAGGCCGTGTGCCGCGGACAGCCCCAGGGCGACGAGCGCCAGGTCGCGGTGGAGGCGGAGGTTCATCGCGCGATGCGTGATCGTGTCGAGCAGGCCGGTCGACAGGAGGAGGCCGTAGAGGACCGACCCGGCCAGCGCGAACCAGGCAAGGAACCCCGTGACGCGCACGCCGTACCAGGCGAGCCGTTCCGGCGCGAGCGCGACCGCCTGGCCGACCAGGCGCATGGCGCCGGGGAACGTGGCGCCGACCGCGATCCCGATCGCCAGCGCCGCGAGCCCCCAGGCGGCGATCCGCACGGGACCCGGCAGCCCGCTGTAGGCCGGCGGGACGTGGCGCGACGTGAGATGGTCGATGCGTGGCACGCGGGTCCTCGCTGCGCAGCCGGCGATCGCCGGGTGTCGCGTCACGCTACCGACCCGGCCCCGGGGTGCGCCTCAGGCGAGGATGGGAAACCTCCAATGCGGGCCGGGCGAATCCGCCGACGTGGGCCGCGCGGATCCCGATGCGGGCCGCGCGGATCCCGATGCGGGCGGCGCGAATCCGCCGATGCGGGCCGCTCTTGATGCCGTCTTGATCCGGCCCCGACAGACTCGGCGGCATCAACCTCGCAACGCATGGAGACCACCGAGATGTCGACACGCCTCCGCATCCTCGCCGCCACCCTCGGCGGCGCCGTCCTGGTCACCGGCGCGCTGCTGGGCGCCGTGGCCCCGGTGGCGGCCGCGGGCAGCACCAGCACCACCGTCACCCACACGGGTCCCTGCGCTGCCGACCAGGCCGCGTACAAGGCGTCGGAGACGGTCGCCAACGGGATCGCCCTCGGTGACTGCATGATCGGTCAGCGCCTGGACTACCTGTCGAAGGCTGCCACCCGGGTCCAGGACAGCAAGGTCCTCACGTCCGGCGACCAGTCGGCCCTTGCCGCCATCCTCTCCAACGACACGAGCGGACTGAACAGCCTCAAGGCGACGCTCGATGGGGAGACCTCGCTCTCCGCCGTGCAGGGTGACCTCCAGGCGATCGTCAGCCAGTACCGGGTGTTCGCCCTGGCTGCCCGCCAGGTGGCCCTCGTCTCGCAGGCAGACGCGGTGAGCGCCGCGGTCGCGCGCTACACCGGCACGGTGAGCCCGCGGCTGGAGGCGCGCATCCAGGCCGCGGCGGCGAAGGGCCGCAACACGAGCGCCGCCGCCGACGCCCTGGCGGCCATGAACCGCTCCGTCTCGGCGGCCGCCTCCGACGTGTCCGGGCTCTCCGCCCGGGTCCTGGCACTGACCCCCGCCGAGTACGACGCGCACCAGGCGCGCCCGGTCCTGGTCCGCGCCCAGACCGCCGTCCTGCGCGCCCGGGCGCAGCTGCTGGATGCCCGCGCGGATGCGCTCCGCGTGGCGATCCGGCTCCGCTAGTCCGACTCGCGACCATCCTCCGCGCCGAACCGGCGGTCCCCTCCGGGGGGCCGCCGGTTCGTGTCGTCCCGGCACGGGCCGCTCGATTCTCGCCGGCCGCCAGGGAGCCGGTGGGATAATGCCGGGCGCACTGGAGGGGATGGCACCATGGCGGACTCGAACCGCGATCTGCTGCACCGGACGGCGGACGTCGCAGCGGCGTTCCTGCAGGACCTGCCGGACCGCCACGTCGGGCCGTTCGAGGATGCCGCCGCGGTCGCGGACCGGCTCCGCGCGCCCCTGCCCGAGGGCGGCGAGGATCCGTGGGCGGTGGTCGAGCGGCTGGCACGCGACGTCGAGCCGGGACTGGTGGCGTCGGCCGGGCCACGCTACTTCGGGTTCGTGATCGGTGGCGCACTGCCCGCGGCGCTGGCCGCGGACTGGCTGACCGCCGCGTGGGCGCAGAACGGGGCCCTGCACGCCAGCTCCCCCGCCGCGGCCGCCGCCGAGCAGGTCGCCGGCGAGTGGATGCTCGACCTGCTCGGGCTGCCGGCCGGCGCCAGCTTCGGCCTGCCGACCGGCGCGGGCCTGGCGAACACGGTCGCGCTGGCCGCCGGGCGTCACGCGGTCCTCGAGCGGGTCGGCTGGGACGTGGAGACGCGCGGGCTCTACGGCGCACCGGAGATCGCGGTGATGGTCGGTGAGGAGGCCCACGCGACGCTCCTGACCGCGCTCCAGTACCTCGGCCTGGGCCGCGAGCGCGTGATCCGGGTCCCCACCGATGAGCAGGGCCGGATGCGCCCCGGGCCGATGGTGGCGGCCGTACGCGCGGCGGGCGATCGGCCGCTGCTGGTGGCCGCCCAGGCCGGCAACGTCAACACGGGTGCCTTCGATCCCCTGGAGGCCATCGTCGAGGCCGTGGCCGGGCACCCGAACGCCTGGCTCCACGTCGATGGCGCCTTCGGGCTGTGGGCCGCCGCCGTGCCGCGCCTGCGCCACCTGGTGAGCGGCATGGAGCATGCCGACTCCTGGGCCACCGACGCGCACAAGTGGCTGAACGTCGGCTACGACTGCGGCTTCGTGGCCGTGCGGGACCCGGCCGCCCACCGAGCGGCGATGGCGGTGACCGCCGCGTACCTGCTCCAGGGCGGCGGCGCGCGCGAACCGTGGGAATACGTCCTCGACTCCTCGCGCCGCGCGCGGGGCTTCGCCCTCTACGCGGCGCTCCGGTCGCTCGGGCGCGAGGGGGTACGCGACCTCGTCGACCGCTGCTGCCGGCTGGCCGAGCGGATGGCCGGGCGCCTTGCCCAGGCGCCGGGGGTCACGGTCCTCAACGACGTCGTGCTGAACCAGGTGCTGGTCCGCTTCGGCGATGACGACGAGCGGACGCGCCGCGTGATCGCCCGCGTGCAGGCCGATGGCGTCGCCTGGATGGGCGGCACCACCTGGCACGGCCTCGCGGCGATGCGCATCAGCGTGAGCAACTGGTCGACCACCGAGGCGGACATCGACCGCAGCGTCGAGGCGATCCTCCGCGCGCTGGCCGAG
>JAJYKX010000150.1 GCA_021788175.1 Chloroflexota bacterium | reverse complement strand
TCGCCACGGCCTCCTCCACGCTTGCGGTCCCGCACAGGCTCGCGATCCGGTCCGCGCGCGCGTAGGCCTCCAGGCATCCGCGGTTGCCGCACGTGCAGGGCAGTCCGTCCGGCTCGAGGGTCTGGTGCCCGAGCTCGCCGCCCGTGCCGTCCGCGCCGAGATAGATCCGCCCGTCCAGCGCGATCGCGCCGCCGACGCCGGTGCCGAGCGTCAGGCCGATCATCGAGCGAGCTCCGCGCGCCGCGCCCAGCCGGAGCTCCGCCAGGCCGAAGGCCCGGGCGTCGTTGACGAGGGCGGTCGGGAGCCCCGCCGCCGCGCTGACCGGCTCTGCCACGGGACGCCCCGCCCAGTCGCCCGGCATGTTGGGCAGGAAGCGGGTCCTGCCCGTGCGCGGGTCGTACAGGCCAGGCACGCCGATCCCGATGGAGGCCAGCCCGCGGTACCGGGACGCGCTCCTGGCCGCCACCTCCTCCAGGTGGCCCACGACCGCGTCGGGGCCGCGCGATCCCCGGGTGGGCTCCTGCCCGCGGTCCACCTGCCGCCATCGCCCCCGCGTGCGCGCGACCACGGCCCACTTGAGGTTGGTGGCGCCGAGGTCGAGCCCCAGGTGCTGGGTCGCCGGGATCCCGTGCCCGGCGGGCGACGGCGTGCCCGTCGGGACGAGAGTGGCCGGCGGGGGAACGCCGGGGTCCGGCGCGGTCACGGGCGATCGGGCTCGCCGTGGAGAGCGCGCCAGACGCGCTCCGGCGTGAGCGGCAGCTCGCGGATGACGGCGCCCGTGGCATCACGGACGGCCGCCGCCACAGCCGGGGCCACGCAGAGCAGCGCGCCCTCGCTCATCCCCTTGGCGCCGTACGGCCCCGGGCCGTCGCCGTTCTCCACGATCTCGCTGTGCAGCTCGAGCGGCAGATCCATGCTGGTGGGGATCCGGTAGTCGATCGCGCCGAGGTTCCGGATCCGCCCGTGGTCGTCGAAGATGTAGTGCTCCATCAGCGTGTGGCCCAGCCCCTGGATGGCCGCACCCTCGTCCTGCATCCGGACCTGGAGGGGGTTGAGGGCCCGGCCGACGTCCGAGACGGTCACGTGGCGCACCAGCGTGATGTCGCCCGTCCCCTCGTCGACCTCGGCCTCGATGGCGGTGCAGTTGAACTCCCAGAAGGCCGCGCTCCCGCCCAGCGGGTGTCCGGGCTCCTCCTCCTTGCGCATCTCGCCGTTGCCGATCAGCTCCCCGCCGAGCCGTCCCAGCCCCCGCCGGAGCACGTCCAGGACCGGGAGCTCGCGGTCGGGCAGCCGCACGGTCCCCCGTTCCACGACGATCCCGGCCTCGTCGATCCCGTGGAGCCGGGCAGCCATGCCGCGCAGCTGGTCGCGCACCTGGCCACAGGCGCGCTGGATCGCGGTGCCCATCAGGACCGACGAGCGGCTGGCCGACGTCTGGGCGTCGTACGGCACGACGGCCGTGTCGCCCATGACCACGGTGACCGCCTCCAGGGGAGCGCCGAGCTCCTGGGCCGCGATCTGCGCGAACACGGTGCGGGCCCCCTGGCCCATGTCGGACGTGCCCGCGTAGACGATGACGCTGCCGTCGGCCAGGAGCCGCACGGTCGCATAGGAGAGGCCGGTCGTGGGCCCCGACTTGATGCCGATGGCGATGCCGCGGCCCCGGCCCGGGGGAAGCGGCGTCCCCCACCCGATCCTGGCGGCGGCCGTGCGCACCGTCTGCTCCCAGTCGCCGTCGGCGGGGGTGTCGAAGGGGATGAACGCCTCGCCCCGGCGTGCGAGATTGCGGAGCCGGATCTCCAGCCGGTCGATTCCCAGGGCGCGGGCACCCTCGTCGATGTTCGACTCGACGGCCCAGTTGACCTGCGGGTTCCCGAAACCCCGGAACGCGGTCGACGGTGGGGTGTGCGAGAGGATGCCCCGTCCCACGACCCGCCCGGCAGGGACGCGGTACGGACCGCAGGCCGGGTAGCTGCCCTTGCTGACCACACGGTCGGCGATGTCTGCGTACGCGCCCACCAGGTAGTCGGCCGCGACGTCCTGGAAGGCGAACGCGCCGTCGGCGCGGAATCCCGTGCGGACCCGCACGCTGGCCGAGGCCCTGCGCGCCGCCTGGAAGGTCTCCTCCAGGCTGAGGACCAGGCGCACCGGACGACCGGCGCGGAGCGCCATGAACGCGACGAGCGGCTCGTACTTCGTGTGCTGCTTGCCGCCGAACGCTCCGCCCGGGTCGGGCGCGAGGACGCGCACCTTCGAGAGCGGCATCCGCAGCAGCTTCGCCAGGATCCGCTGGAGCCAGTACGGATGCTGGATGGTGCTCCAGACCGCGATCCCGTCGCCGTCGGGCGCGGCCATGAAGGCGTGCGGCTCGATGGCGAAGTGCGTGACCATCGGGAAGGCGTACACGTGCTCCACGACCAGGTCGGCCACGGTCGCGTCGACGTCCCCCCAGGCGACGCGGTGCTCGCGCAGGACGTTCGTCGTGGCGAACGGGTCGCCCGGCCGCAGCGCCGGATCCTGGACCAGGGGAGCCGCCGGGTCGAGCGCCGCCGCGAGGGTGACCACCGCCGGCAGCTCCTCGTAGTCGACGTGCACGAGGCGAGCGGCCTCCTCCGCCGCGTCCCGCGTCTCGGCGGCCACCGCGGCCACCGGCTCGCCGTGGTACTTCGTCTCGCCGACGGCGAGGACCGGCCGGTCCTCGAACTGGGGGCCAAACCGCGGCATGGGCCGGGGCAGGTCCTCGGCCGTGGTCACCAGCCGGACGCCGGGCACGCGCCAGGCGGCGCTGGCGTCCACCGAGCGGATCCGCGCACGGGCGCAGTCGAGCGTCACGAGCTTCACGTGGAGGACGTCCTCCAGGTGGATGTCCGCCACGTACCGCTGCCGCCCGGTCACGCGGTCGTAGCCTCCCCCGCGCGTGACGGAGGCGCCGACGCCGTCGCGGCTCACCGGTCCGCTCCGTCCGCGGCCGCCAGGACCGCGTCCACGATCTGCTGGTAGCCGGCGCAGCGACAGAGGTTGCCGGCTAGGCCTTCCTGGACGTCGTCGAGGGACGGGTGGGGGTTCGTCTCGAGCAGCGCGTGCGCCGACATGAGCTGGCCCGGGATGCAGTACCCGCACTGCGCCGCGCCCCGGTCCAGGAACGCCTGCTGGAGCGGGCTCAGGCTCCCGTCCCGGGCGAGCCCTTCGACCGTCGTGACGGAGGCGCCGTCGACCTCGACCGCCAGCACCAGGCACGAGTCGACCGTGCGCCCGTCGACGATCACGGTGCATGCGCCGCACTCGCCCACGAGGCAGCACTCCTTGGCCCCCGTCAGATCCAGGTCGTCCCGCAGGACGTCGAGGAGCGTGTGGTGGGGGGCCACGCGGAGCGAGCGCTGGCGGCCGTTGACCGTCAGCTGGATCGGGATCGTGTCGCTCATCCGTCTCACCCCCCGCCCAGCCTGTCGAGCGCCATTCGAAGCGCCCGTTCGCCGAGGGCGCGCAGCATCGCCACCCGGTACTCGGGGCTGGCTCGCATCGAGCGCGGCGAGGGACTGGCCCCCAGGAACATCCGCTCCAGGACGCCGGCCCTGGCCTCCCCGGTGGAGCCGGGATCGGCCAGGGTGCCGCTCTCGTCCACTTCCAGCACGGGACGGGGGCCGACGCTCCCGTAGGCCAGTCGGGTCACCCCCGCGTCGTCGACGCCGCACGTGAGCGTGACCGACGCGAGATCGTGACCGCGCCGCCGCGTGCGGCGGACGTGCGCCGCGCCGATCCGCCGGGCGGGCAGCGGCAGCTCGACCGCGGCAACCAGCTCGTCACGCTGCAGGGTGGTCGCTCCGGACCGCACGAAGAACTCGTCGATCGGGATGCGGCGCGTCCCCGCCGGCCCCGCGGCGACCACCACCGCCCCGTACACGAGCAGGGACGGCGCGGTGTCGGCGGCCGGGGACGCGTTGCAGATGTTGCCCGCCAGCGTGGCGCGGTTGCGGATCTGCACCGAACCGATGACGGCCGCGGCCTCGGCCAGCGCCACGAAGTGGCGACGCACCCGCGGGTCGGCCGCGATGTCCGTCATCACCGACGTCGCGCTGATCGACAGGCGGCCGTCCTCCTCGCGGATCGCCGGTCTGAGCTCCTCCACCCGCTTCAGGTCGATCACGACGGAGGGCCGCAGGCTCCCGTCGCGCAGCCGGATGATGAGGTCCGTCCCGCCCGCGAGGAGGCGCGCCTCGGCTCCGTGCCGCCCCAGCAGGGCGATTGCCTCGGCCAGGGACCCCGGTCGTTCGTAGGCGAAGGGGTGCATCGCTCGCGTGCCCGCTCAGAGCACCGCTTCCACCTCGTCCATCAGCACCTGTGGGGTGGCCGCCCGGACGAAGTAGTAGGGTCGCTCGGAGAAGCGCGCCACGAACCCCGCGCGCGCCCTGCGCAGCTCCTCGGTGTCCACGATCGGCATGGGGAAGCCGGCCGCGAGCAGCTCGTTCAAGAGGAAGTAGTTCTGCAGGGAGTGGAGCGTCTGGAACTGGCGCTCGAACGGAATCATCTCGGCCAGGGTCGGATCGAAGTTGCCATCGATGGCCGGCACCACGACGATGTCCACGACGCTCGGCTGAGTGTACAGGCCCCAGCTGGGCATCGCGCCGAAGAACTTCTCGACGCCGCGGTCGGGCGCCGCCTTGTCCGCCCGCTCCGTTCCTTCGGTCCGCTTCTTGATGAACGGCTCCTTCGAGCCGACCACCGCACGGCCTGCCTCGTCGACCACCGTGGTCTCGGTCGACACCAGCAGGGCCCCGCGCCGGCATGCCTCGATCTGGGCCATCGACTTGCCGTGGTTCGACTCGCCCCCCAGGAACATCACGGTCCTGCCGCGGTACCGGACCGCGGACGCGTGGAAGGGGTGCAGCCCGGCGGCCTCCATGCGGAGCGCCAGAATGGCGACCACGACCTTCTGGATCGGCCCGGCGGGCCACGGGCCAGTGAACGTCACGCGGCGTCCGTCGTAGGCGATGTCCCTGGGGCCGTCCTGGTGCCAGACGATGTCCGGCTCGCCCAGCGTGACCGCGGGCTCGAGTCGCACATCCGCGAGCCGGTAGTTCAGGAAGTTCATGTCCTCCAGGACGTGCTCTCGCGGCTCGCCGCCATGGACGTCGACGCGAAGCCGTGCCGCCCCCGCGGACATCTCCTCGGACAGTTGCAGCGGTTCGTTCATCTGCCTCTCACTCGTCTGTCATGGTCACGGTCCAGGTCCGCGCCCGTGGTCGCCCCGGGCGGCCGCCGGCTACGCGCTCTCGCGACTGCCGGTGGCGATCAGGTCGGTCATCGGTTCCATCGCGGGGCTCGCGCCTCCCGGGCGCCCGGTCGCGGCGTCGCGCGCCGGCGAAGCGCTGCCCCCGGAGATCGAGAACCCGTCCGCGAAGGTCGCCTCGAACGTGGCGCCCGCCACCTCGAAGTGGCGGCGGATCGACGCCGCCGCGAGCTCCGGGTCACGCAGGCGGAGCGCGTCGAGGATCGGTCGGTGCAGGTCCGCGGCCGCGATCGCGTCCACGCCCGGCGCCGCGAGCGTGATGTACGTACGCGCCACCGGCAGGAGGTAGCGCCAGACGCGCTCGAGCGTGTGGTTCCCGGTCGCCGTGACGAGTCGCGCGTGGAACCGGCCGTCCACCAGCGCCTCGGTGTGCCGGTCGCCGGCCGCCGCGGCCTCCCGCATCTCGTCGATGAGCACCTGCAGTTCGTCGAGCACTGCGTCGGAGATGTGTGCCAGGGCGAGTCGCGCGGCGAGTGCCTCGAGCTCGGCCCGGACGCCGTATGCCTCCAGCAGCTCCGCCTTGCCGGGTCGTCGAACGCTCGCTCCGCGGAATGAGGTGATCTCCACCACGCCGAGCGCCTCGAGATCGCGCAGCGCCTCGCGGACGGGGGTCTGGCTCACGCCGAGCTCGCGCGCCACCCGCGTCTCGACGATGCGGGATCCGGGCGGATACCGGCCGTCGAGGATCGCCTGCAGGAGATGGTCCTCGATCTGGTCGCTCAGGACGTCGCGCGAGATCGATGGCATCGGGCCAACAGGTCCTACACGCCGAACAGGTCGTTCTTCGGCTGCGCCGCCGCCTGCACGATCTCGACGAGGCCGGAGGTGCCGTTGACGCGGATGCGATCACCGCCCCGGATCACGTGCGTGGCCACCGAGGCCCCCACGACGGCGGGAATGCCGAACTCCCGTGACAGCACGGCGGGATGCGACGTGGTCCCCCCGGCGTCCGTCACGAGGCCGATGATCTTGGTGAAGAGCACCACCCACGCGGGGTTGGTCATCTGGCAGACGACGATCTCGCCGGCCCGCACCTCGTCGAACTGCTCCTCCCGGAGGACGACCCGGGCGATCCCCTCGACAACGCCCGGGGAGCCGCCGATCCCGGTGACCTGGCCCACCACCTCCGACGGCTTCCGGTAGAACTTGTCGGGGAAGCCCCAG
>JAJYKX010000149.1:2222-6484 GCA_021788175.1 Chloroflexota bacterium | reverse complement strand
CCGGGACGACCACCTCCTCCTCCACGGCGAGCCCACCGCCGGCCAGGGCGCGGATCGTCTGCCGGTGGCGCACCGCGTGCCCCGCGTCGGTGCGGTACTCGGCGTCGATCACCGCGACGCCATCACGACGCTCCACCCCGAGGAGGCGCCGCTCCAGCCGCTCGAGTCCCCAGGCCTGCCAGCGCGTCGCCATTCCCCCGATCCGGTCGTTGTCGGTGGGTGCGCGCCAGAGCGCGAGCGTGGGCGGTGCGGCCAGCCGCGGGTGCACCAGCAGCCCACGGTCGTCGAGCTCGATCGGGCGCGCCGCCGGGGTCCCGGCCGGCCGGCTGGCCGGCGCGTCGTCGAGCGGGAGCTGGGCCCAGCAGACCTCGAACCCCTCCGGCGCCCACGGCTCGGGACGCGCGCTCTCGAACCGGACGGTCAGCCACCGCTCGCGACCCGGCTGCCGGGCAGGCGGGTTCCACCCCGGGATCGCCACGGTCGTCCGCCCGCCGGGCTGCAGCGCGGGCAGGTCCAGCGACCCGCCGGCGACCGGCTCGCCGTCCAGGGCGAGCTCCCAGCGGGCGCGGAGCCACTCCAGGTCCCGGGCGTCCTGCCGGTTCCACAGCTCCAGCCGGCCGCGGCGCAGGGCATCCGGCGTGGCAGAGACGCGCACCGGCGCCGCGAGCTGGCGATGCTCCCAGAGGGCCGGTTTCGGGGTCCGGTCCGGGAAGACCACGCCGTCGAGGCAGAAGTTGCCGTCGTTGGGCACGTCGCCGAAGTCCCCGCCGTAGGCCCAGCGCCGGCTGCCGTCGGGGAGCCGCTGGACCAGCCCGTGGTCCCACCATTCCCAGATGAACCCGCCCTGCAGCCCCGGGGTCCGCTCGATGGCGTCCCAGTACTCGGCCAGGGTCCCGTTGCTGTTCCCCATCGCGTGGGAGTACTCGCACATGATCAGCGGATGGCGCTGCCGGCCGCTCGTGGCGTGGTGCACGATGGCGGCGATCGGGGGATACATGGGGCTGGTGATGTCGCTGACGTCCTGGTCGCTGGACCAGTCGTACCGGATCGCGCCCTCGTAGTGGAGGGGCCGGCTCGGGTCGTGGCGCCGCACCCACGCCGCGGCCGCCTCGTGGTTGGCGCCGTGGCCGGACTCGTTGCCCAGGGACCAGAGGATCACCGACGGGTGGTTCCGGTCGCGCAGGACCATCCGGGAGACGCGGTCCACGAACGCGCCGAGGTAACGCGGGTCGTCGCAGACCACGCCGTAGAACGCGTGGGACTCGATGTCCGCCTCCGCGATCACCCAGAGCCCGTACTCGTCGCACAGGTCGAGGAGCGCCGGGTCGTTCGGGTAGTGGGAGGTGCGCAGGGCGTTGAACCCGAAGCGCTTCATCTGGATCACGTCCGCCCGCATGTCGCCGGGCGCCACGACCCGCCCGGTGTTGCGGTCGAAGTCGTGCCGGTTGATCCCGCGCAGCAGGACCGGGCGGCTGTTGAGGAGGAGCTCCAGGCCGCGCACCTCGACCCGCCGGAAGCCGACGCGCAGGGTGACCTCCTCGACCGTCTCGCCGGCGGGGGACCGGAGGGTCACGGTGAGCGGGTACAGGGTGGGTACCTCGGCCGACCAGGGCGAGACGCCCGGCACCTCGGCCCGCAGGGAGACTCGGCCGTCCGGGGGCGGGACCTGCCGCGCGTGCATGGCGGGCCAGGTCGAGTCGCGCTCCTCCGCGGTGAGCGGCATGCCGGCCGCCCGCCGGCTCGCCAGCCCCTGCAGATAGAGCCGATGGGCCGCGCCCTCGGCGCGGCTGACATGGTCCTCGACGCCCGGATCCGTCGCGGAGACGGTGCCCCGCAGCGGGTGATCCAGGCCCGCGAGCATCGCCTCCACCGTCCAGCCACGCTCGGCCGGCCCGGGGAACCCGACGTCCACCTGCAGGTCGAGCGTCCCGGTCGCCAGGTCCTCGCGGAGGCCCGCGGTGGCGCGGACGTCTGCCAGGTGGACGGGATGCGTGGCGTACAGGAAGACCGGGCGGGTGATCCCGCCGTGCCACCACTGGTCCTGGTCCTCGATGTAGCTCGCGTCGGACCACTTCACCACGCGGAGCCGGAGCACGTTCCCGCCGGGGCGCACCAGGCGCGTGACGTCGAACTCGGCCGCCAGGTGCGAATCCTTGCTGACGCCCACCTCGCGGCCGTTCAGGTGGACGACCAGGACGCTCTCCGCGGCGCCCACGTGGAGGACGATCCGTCGTCCGGCCCAGCGGTCCGGCAGGGCGAACTCGCGCTCGTACACCCCCGTCGGGTTGCGGTCGGGGACGTGGGGCGGCGTGCCGTCGAACGGCATCACGACGTTCGTGTAGTGGGGCAGGTCCCCGAACCCCTGCATGGTCCAGCAGCCCGGGACCTCCGCCTCCGCCCACGTCGGGCCGGGCTCGTCGCCCGCGTGGTCGAGCAACTGGAACCGCCAGCGGCCGTCCAGCGGGAGGCGGTCCGCGTGCGGCACCGCGTGCATCGGCAGCCGGTGCAGCCCGGTGAGCTCGGGTGTGGTCCACGGGGTCGGCGTCACGTCCATGCGTCGGAGACTACCGCGACCGGGCGGGCCCTGGAACCCGTCCGCGCCCCGTCCGCGGCGTGCCCGCCGCCACGTGCCGTCCGCGGCTAGACTGCCGGCCATGGCACCCTCCGGTCCGACGCCAGGTCCTTCGGTCACGCTCGACGACGACGCCCTGCGCGCCGCGTTCGCCTCCCTGGACCTCGCCCAGCAGTCCGGGCACGGCGACATGGACCCGGCGACCTTCCGGCGCGCCGCGCACGCCGTGGCGGACCTGATGGCGGACTACCTCGAGCACGTGGAGGACTTCCCGGTCCTCCCGGACGTGGAACCGGGCGAGCTGCGGGGCCGTTTCCCGGCCGCGCCACCGGAGGACCCCGAGCCGCTCGGCGACCTGCTCGGCGACTACCGGGCGCTCGTCGAGCCGAACATCACGCACTGGCAGCATCCCGCCTTCTTCGCCTACTTCGCCAGCAGCGGCTCCGCGCCGGGGATCCTCGGCGAGATGCTGATGGCCACCCTGGTGGGGAACGCCATGCTCTGGCGCACGTCGCCGGTGGCGACGGAGCTCGAGGAGGTCACCATCGGGTGGCTGCGCCAGGGGCTCGGGCTCCCCGAGGCCTTCGACGGCTTCTTCACCGATACGGCCTCGACCAGCAGCCTGATCGGGCTCGCGGGTGCCCGGCAGGCGGTCGCCGGCATGGATGCCTCGGCGGACGGGCTGGCGGGGCGGCCGGCGCTGCGGATCTACGCGTCGGCGGAGGCGCACAGCTCGATCGAGAAGGCGGCCATGACGCTGGGGATCGGCCGCGCGGGCACGCGCCGCATCCCGGTCGACGCCGAGTACCGGATGGACGTGGCGGCGCTCGGTGCCGCCATCCGCGAGGACCGCGCCGCGGGCCACGTGCCGTGCGCGATCGTCGCCACCATCGGGACCACCGGGCCGACGTCGGTGGACCCGACACCGGCCATCGCCGACGTCGCCGAGTACGAGGGTCTCTGGCTCCACGTGGACGCGGCGTACGCCGGCGCCACGGCGCTGCTTCCCGAGCGCCGGGATCCCTTCGCCGGCTGGGAGCGGGCGGACTCGATCGTGGTCAACCCGCACAAGTGGCTCTTCACCCCGCTGGATGCTTCGCTCTTCCTGACCCGGCGCCCCCAGGTCGTGCGCGCCGCCTTCAGCCTCGTGCCCGAGTACCTGCGCACCCTGGACCGCGAGGGTGCCGTGCATGACTTCAACGAGTACACGCCGCAGCTGGGCCGGCGCTTCCGCGCGCTCAAGATGTGGATGCTGGTCCGCTACTTCGGGCTCGAGGGGATGCGGGCCCGTCTCCGGGAGCACATCGAGCTCGCCCGGCAGTTCGCGGGCTGGGTGGACGCCGAACCCGACGCCGAACGGCTGGCGCCCGTGCCATTCTCCACCGTCTGCTTCCGGTGGCGGCCGCGTCGCCATGCCGGTCACGAGGACGAGCCGGCCGTTCGGGAGGAGCTCGACCGCCTGAACACGGCCGTCCTCGAGGCGGTGAACCGGGAGGGTCGCGTCTTCCTGTCCCATACGCGCCTGCGGGACCGGATGACGCTGCGACTCGCGATCGGGAGCGTGCGGACGGAGCCGCGCCACGTGGCGCTGGCATGGGAACGAATCCGCGCCCATGCCGTCCGCCTGGACGGGGAGCGGGCCGGCTGACCGCCTCACGCCGGCTCACGGCCCGCCGCGGCTGACCGCCCG
>JAJYKX010000149.1:0-2122 GCA_021788175.1 Chloroflexota bacterium | reverse complement strand
GCAGACCGGCGCCCAACGAGCGGAAGCCGCGCCCGGATGGCGTGTCGGCCACGAGACCTGCGGTAGACTGCGACACCTGGACCGGGCGGCCGGCGGGGAGAGCCCGCGGCCCCGAACGCGAGGAGCGCAGCGAGCCATGGCCATCGCCACCGACACCGATCGCAGGATGTTCATCGACGGCGAGTGGGTCGAATCCTCCAGCGGGGGCTGGATCGAGGTCCACAGCCCGGCCACCGGCGAGCCGGTCGGTCGCGTCCCGGCGGGGATCCCGGACGACGTGGACCGGGCCGTGGCCGCAGCCCGGGCAGCCTTCCGCGACGGGCGCTGGCACGGGATGTACGGCCCCGACCGGGTCCGGATCCTGCACCGCCTCGCGGACCTGATCGACGAGCATGCCGCCGAGCTGGCCGGGGTGGAGACCGCGCAGACCGGCACGGCCATCAAGCTTCGGCGGGACTCCGACATCCCCTTCGCGGCCGACAACCTGCGCTACTTCGCCGGCGCCATCCGGCATCTGGAGGGGAAGGCGGCGGCCGAGTACAGCGGCAGCCACACCAGCCTGATCCGGCGCGAGCCGATCGGGGTGGTGGGGCAGGTGGCCCCATGGAACTACCCCTTCATGATGGCCATCTGGAAGATCGGACCGGCGCTCGCGGCCGGCAACAGCGTGGTGCTGAAGCCCGCCAGCGCGACGCCTCTCACGACGCTCATGCTGGCCGGGCTCGCGAAGGAGGCGGGGCTGCCGGACGGGGTGCTCAACGTCGTGACGGGCCGGGGCGACCTGGTGGGCAACGCGATCGCCGCGCACCCGGACGTGGACATGATCTCGCTCACCGGGGACACGGAGACCGGCAGGAAGATCCAGGCCGCGGCCAGCGGGACCCTGAAGCGCCTCCACCTGGAACTCGGCGGCAAGGCGCCCTTCATCGTCTTCGACGACGCGGACCTCGAGGCCGCGGCGCACGGTGCGGTGGTCGGCGGCCTGGTGAACGCCGGCCAGGACTGCACGGCGGCCACCCGCTTCTACGTGCAGCGCGCCGTCTACGACCGGTTCCTGGAGCGGCTCCTGGATCACCTGCGGACGGTGCGGGTGGGCGATCCGCGCGACGAGCAGACGGACATGGGGAGCCTCATCAGCGAGCAGCAGCTGCAGCGGGTGCAGGGCTTCGTGGACCGTGCCGCGGCGGCGGGGGCGCGCGTGCTGGCGGGCGGCAGCCGGGCCACGGTCCCCGGGCTCTCCGGTGCGTTCTTCCAGCCGACCGTGGTCGACCAGGTGGCACAGGATTCCGAGATCGTCCAGCAGGAGATCTTCGGGCCCGTGCTCACCGTGCTGCCGTTCGACACGGAGGACGAGGCCCTGGCCATGGCGAACGACGTCCGCTACGGGCTGGCCGCCTCGGTCTGGTCCCGCGACGTCTTCCGTGCCATGCGGGTGGCGAACGGACTGGCCTTCGGCGGGGTATGGGTGAACGACCACCTGCCGCTCACCAGCGAGATGCCACACGGCGGCTTCAAGCAGTCGGGCTTCGGCAAGGACCTCTCGGCGTACTCGTTCGAGGAGTACACGAACGTGAAGCACGTCATGATCGAACTGACCGGGGAGATCGAGAAGGGCTGGCACTACACCGTCTGGGGCGACCCGAGGTAGAGCCGGGACCGAGGGGGCATAATCAGGCGCGACGTGCCGCGCCCGCCCCCGGCGGCCGGGGACGGCGATCCGAACGGCAGGATGCGCCGGCTGGATGCTGGCAGCAGGAGGTCCGCGAATCGTGCCGCCGCTCTCGCAGCTCCAGCGCGTCCCCCCGGTGCACCGGGAGTGGCCCGACCGCCGGGGGGTCCTCACGCCGCTCGGGCGCAGCCGCCTGACGCAGGTCGGCGGGACGCCCGACGACGCACTCCCGACCGCCTCCGTCGGGCCGCGCGGCTCCTCGGCGTCGCGCCCCCGGACCGCCTGACGGTCGAGGGATGCTGGCACCAGGCGCACGTGCCCGGGGCGGGCCGCCCGTGTCCGGCCGGCAGGCCGGGGCGGCTGCCCGCGCCCTGGTCGGCGTCGGCACGGCACTCACGATCCTCGGCGTCTCCGTGGCGGTCCTGCTGAACCCCATCTACATCCATGCCGCGC
>JAJYKX010000148.1 GCA_021788175.1 Chloroflexota bacterium | reverse complement strand
GGGAGGAGGAGAACCCGGACCGACCACGGCCGCACCAGTGGGGAGATGGTGGTACACAGATGACGAAGCGGCCCCCACCGGTGTGACGCCGGGCGCACGAAATGCGCCGGAAATCGACACGCCCCGGCGACGATCCGTCATGAAGCCGCGAGGAGGATCGGCGCGCTCGCCGCGATGGCCGCCATCAGGCGTCGGGCCCACGACCAGGTCGTCGATCGCCGGCGCGGCGTCGGGACGCCGGTCAGGCGGACGGTCGGGCGGCCCGCGGCCCGGCGTCGGGCGCCGGTCAGGCGGACGGGCAGGCCGCCCCCACCAGCACGAAGATGAAGGTCAACGCGCCCATGGGCCGATACGTGAGCTGTGCGCGACAGCCCGACGCGAGGCTGCCACCGTCGAACTCGGCGACCACGGAGCCGTCCTCTGCCGGGTTGCTGATGCTCGTCTGCTTGTAGCCGAGCGGTGCCAGCGCGGTCGTGTACCAGCCGCTGACCGTGGACACCGATGCGCTCGTGGAGATCGACTGCGTGACGGGATCGCTGGTCGCCCCGTTCGCGTCCGCCGCGCCGGGATAGCGGGGGAAGGACGCCGGGACCCGGTCCAGGATCGGACCCCACGACGTGGCGGCCGTCGGTGCCGGCGACGCCACCGCCGACGTGGTGGGCGAGGCCGGCGCTGACACGGCAGCCGACGCCGGAGGTGACGCCACGCTGACCGCCGGGGGACTGCCGGGGGGTGTCGCCGCGCCGCCGGCGGTGCACGCCCCGAGGATCAGGACGAGCGCCGCGCACGCGGCGAGGCGCACGCGCATCAGGGGTGTCCCGGGGGCAGAGCAGCCGCCACGAAGACGACCAGCAGCACGACGAGGACCAGGACGAAGATGCCGATGCCGACGAAGTCACGGGTGGTCGGTCGCATGGCCGGAGGATACCTCTCGGCGCGCGAGGCGAGGCGTCGCGCCCACACGGGGCATCGCGCATACAATCGCGCCCGCGACCCCGGGACGCCGCGCCCGCAGCCCCGGGAACCCGTGGAGGCACCGACCGGTTGACTGAGTGCGCGATCCGGACCGCCGACCTGACCCGCGACTTCGGCTCGCTGCGCGCCGTGGACGCGCTCTCCCTCGAGGTTCCCGCCGGGGCGATCTTCGGGTTCCTCGGCCCCAACGGGTCCGGCAAGACGACCACCATCCGGCTCCTCCTGGGCCTCCTCGAGCCGACCCGCGGCGACGCGACCGTGCTCGGGCTGGATGCCCGTTCCGAGGCGGCCGCGATCCGGGAACGCTGCGGAGCCCTGCTCGAGCACGCCGGGCTCTACGAGCGGATGTCCGCACAGGACAACCTGGAGTTCTACGCCCGGGTCTGGCACCTGCCCCCGGGCGAGCGGCGCGCCCGTGTCCGCGAGCTGCTCACGGGGCTGGGCCTGTGGGATCGGCGGCACGAGATCGTGGGCGCCTGGAGCCGTGGCATGAAGCAGAAGCTCGCGGTCGCGCGCACGCTCCTGCATCGTCCGGCGCTCGTCTTCCTGGACGAGCCGACGGCCGGCCTCGACCCGGTCGCGGCGGCGGCCCTGCGCGACGACCTGACCGCCCTCGCGCGGCGCGAGGGCGTCACCGTCTTCCTCACCACGCACAACCTGGCGGAGGCGGAGAAGCTCTGCGACCAGGTCGGCGTGATCCGCTCCGGTCGCCTGCTCGCGGTGGGGCGTCCCGAGGACGTCCGGGCTCGGGCGCGTCGCGACCGGATGGAGGTCACGGGGCGCGGGCTCGACGCGCGGATCGTCGACCTGGTGAAGGCGCAGCCTCCGGTGGAGTCGGCCACGCTGGCCGACGGTCGCCTGGAGCTCCGCGTCCGCGACGGCGAGGACACGTCGCCCCTGGTCGCGCTGCTCGTCCGCGAGGGCGTGGCCATCGACGAGGTACGCAAGGGTGGGGCGGACCTCGAGGAGGCGTTCATGGCGCTCGTCGGAACCGAGCCGTGACCCCGGGCGAGACCGACCGGGGCGTGCGTGGGCCGGACCTGGGCGACCGGGGTCCCGACGACCCGCGGCGGGGTCCCGACGACCCCCGGCGCGACCCGGGCGCGTCGGACGGTGGTCTCCGCGGCCTGGCGGACGACGTGCTGACGATCGCCTGGAAGGACCTCCGCGAGATGCTCCTGCAGTCGGGCACGCTGCGCCGCTCGCTGCGCGGGCTGCTCTTCTCCTTCCTGGTCTTCGGCGTCTTCCTGCCGCTGCAGATCGGCCCGGACCTGGTCCGCCAGCCGGCCGCCGTGCTGCCGTTCGCGTGGGTCCCGTTGCTCCTCGCGAGCGGCATGGTTGCCGACGGGATCGCGGGTGAACGGGAGCGGCACACCCTGGAGACCCTCCTCGCGAGCCGGCTCTCGGACCGCGCGATCCTGCTCGGCAAGGTGGTGGCCGCCATCGCCTACGGCTGGGGCTTCATGGTCGTCAGCGCGCTCGTCGGTCTCGTCACGGTGAACCTCGCCAACGCTGGTGGCGGCATCCTGCTCTACCAGCCGGAGGCCGTGCTGCTGCTCGGCGGATTCGGGCTGCTCGGCGCGGGCCTCGTCGCATGCGGCGGGGCGCTCGTGGCGCTGCGGGCGCCGACGGTCCGCCAGGCGGCACAGAACATGAACCTGGCGATCTTCGCGGTCGTGCTCGTGCCGGTGCTGCTGCTGCAGGCGCTGCCGGTCGACACGCGGCGCCAGGTGATGACCACGCTGAACGGGCTCGACTGGGGGACGATCGTGGTTGGGGCCGCCGTTCTGCTGGTGGTGGTCGACCTGCTCCTGCTGGCGGCTGCGATGGCGCGGTTCCAGCGGGCACGCCTGATCCTCGACTGACCAACCGGGCGGTCCCTCGCGACCGGCCATCCCTCGCGGCCGAGGGTTGTCTCACGGCCGAGCGGTCTCTCGCGCCGGTCGTCCCTCGCGCGACCTGCCGCACGCCCATTGCCAGGCGACGCCGGCGGGCGCACGCTTGCACCGGTCGTCCCGACGCCGCAGCGGCACGGGTGCCGGCGGCGGGGATCGGCCGGGAGGCCATCGGATGCAATCCAGGCGCATGGCCAGGGGATCGCTCCCGCTCACCGATGTCCGTCCGAACACCCTCCGCGATCAGACGGTGCCCAACACGCTGCACGGTTTCACCGATCCCGGCGCGGCACGGGCGCGATCGACCCGGGCGAGCGCTCGCCGCGTGGCCGGGTCGATGCCGCGGGCGCTCTCGGTGGCCCGCCTGGTGATCTACGCGGTGGTGGTGGCGGTCCTGCTGCTGCTCCTGCTCTCCACACTGAACAGCGTGCCCTGATCCTCGGACCCCTCGCCCGGCGAGTCGATCGGGGCGTGAGACCTGGTGGACCGATCCGCGGCGCGCCACCCGCGGATCGGCACCGAGCGTGACGCCCGCAGGCCGGTTCAGCACCGAGCGTGACGCTCACAGACCGGTCCGGAGTGTGGCCCCGGCAAGGGTCGCAAGTATAGAACGTACGTTCTATACTGTCGGCGATCCGGAGAGATGGGATGCCGCGCTACGCCGAGCTCCACTGCCACAGCGAGTTCTCGTTTCTCGACGGTGCGTCCTCTGCCGACGACCTGGCCGAGCGGGCAGTCGAGCTCGGGCTGGAGGCGCTCGCGATCACGGATCACCAGGGTCTGTACGGTGCCGTCCGGTTCGTCACCGCTGCCCGTGCGGCGGGGATCCATCCCGTCGTCGGCGTGGAGATCGAGCTGCTCGACGCGGCGGTTCCCGATCCCGAGGGGATCGTGGTGCCTGCCCGGCGCCCGGCCCGGGGTCGGGGCCGGGCGGGCGCGACGTCGTCGGGGCGGATCACACCGGCCGACCGGATCGGGTGGGCGGGACGCCTCGGGTCGGTCGGTCGGGCCGAGGCGGGTCGCCCCAGCCGTCCACGGGCGGAGCGTCTCCGGCTGCCGGGCCACCGGGCTCCCGTGCGCGAGGACCTCCGGGGAGTCGGCGACGGCCAGCGCGGGCCGCATCTCGTCCTGCTCGCCCGCGACCAGTCCGGGTACCGGAACCTCTCGCGACTGGTCAGCACGGCCAACCTGGCGGGCACCAAGGGCGTCCCGAGGTTCACCCACGAGCAGCTGGGACGGCACGCGGAGGGGCTCGTGGCGCTCTCCGGGTGCCGGCACGGCGAGATCGCGCGACGCCTGCTGGCAGGGGATCGGGAGGGCGCCGCCCTGGCGGCCGCTAGGTATGCGCGGATGTTCGGCGGAGCGCCGTTCGTCGGCGGCGGGCGATCGACCGGGGCAAGACCGATCGGCGGGGCGCCGTTCGTCGGCGGCGGGCGATCTGCTGGCGGGGCGCCGTTCGCCGGCGGGGTCCCGTTCGCACCAGGCGGCCGGCTGCGCGGGCCCCGTGCCCGGGGCGGGCCCATCGGCGGGTTCGTGCTCGAGCTACAGCATCACCTGCTCCCCGACGACGACTGGCTCGCGGCTGAGACGGTGCGGCTGGCGGACGAGATCGGCCTCCCGGTCGTGGTCACGAACGACGTGCACTACGCGCTCCCCGAGGAGCACGAGCTGCAGGACGTGATGGTCGCCATCCGCCACGGCCTGCCACTCGACCGGAGCGAGCACCTCCGGCGCCCCAACGGCGAGTACCACCTGAAGTCGGCGGAGGACCTGCTCGGGCTGCCGCCGGGGGATGTCGCCGCCGACCCTGCCGTCCGCCGGGCGTGGGTCGAGGGGATGACCAACGCCGCCGAGCTGGCCCGGTCCTGTCGGGTCGACCTCGGGTTCGAGCGATACCGGTTCCCGGGCTTCGAGGTGCCGAAGGGGGAGACGCCGTTCAGCCGGCTCGAGGCGCTCTGCCACGAGGGCGCGCGGCGGCGATACCACCCGCTCACCCCGCGTGTGCTGTCGCAGCTCGCGCACGAGCTCGACGTGATCGAGCGGACGGGCCTTGCCGAGTTCTTCCTGATCTGCTGGGACCTGATGCAGTTCGCGCGGAGCCGCGGCATCCCGGCGCAGGGGAGGGGGAGCGCCGGCGATTCGATCGTGGCCTACGTGCTCGGGATCACGCGGGTCGATCCGATCCGACACAACCTCCTCTTCGAGCGCTTCATCAACGAGGGGCGGACGAGCTACCCGGACGTGGACATCGACTTCGCGTCGTCTCGACGCGAGGAGGTGATCCGCTACGTCTACGAGCGGTACGGGCCGGAGCACACGGGGATGGTCTGCAACGTGGTCACGTACCGGGCGCGGTCGGCCGTCCGAGAGGTGGGGTACGCGCTGGGGTTCCCGCGCCCGCTGGTCGATCGGGTGGCGAAGGCGCTCGAGACGTACGACTCGGTGATGGTCCGGCGCGATCTTGAGGCCGACGGGGGGTTCGCGGAGTTCTTCGCGCCTCCGGAGCCCGTGGAGGCGCGGGATCCGTCCGCGCAACGCTCGTCGGCCGGACGCTCACCGGCCGGCGCGTTGGCAGAGCAGCGATCGGCGGCGGTGTCGCCGGCGGGTTCCTCGGCCGGCGCGTCGGCAGGCACGTTGGCCGCGCAACGCTCGTCGGCCGGTTCCTCGGCCGGCGCATCGGCAGGCCAGCGGTCGGCGGCGGTGTCGCCGGCGGGTTCCTCGGCCGGCGCATCGGCAGGCACGTTGGCCGCGCAACGCTCGTCGGCGGGTTTCTCGGCCGGCGCGTCGGCATTGCCAGTGGCGAGTGCGGCTGCCGCCGGGGTGGCGAATGCGTGGGCGGGTGCGGCCGGGGCTGCGGGGGCGCCGGTCAGGGCGGGGGATGCAGCTGGGGTGACTGCCGAGGCGGCAAATGCGACCGATCCTGCAGGATGTTCGTGCACAGACCCGTATGTCGATTTCGGGACCAATCCTGCAGTCCCGTCGGCGGCCGGGAGCACTGACAGGCGCTCGACAGAGCACGGGTCGTGCCCGGACACCGGGCTGATCCGTGTCACGGGCCAATCGCAAGGGGCCGCCACCCGACATAAGGTTCCTGGGGGGAACCGATTGCAGGATGAGCGGGGGCCCGGCGCGGGTTGGGTGCTGCAGGAGAACAAACTGCAGGGTAGGGTCTCCGGCCCCTGCGGCCCGGATCGGGGAAACGATGGCCTGCGCGGCGCTCCTGGCGTGCCGGTGCCGCTCGGGCGCATCGTGCCATCCCTGCATGCCGACCCGCCACCGCTGCATGCCGCCCCGCCAGTGCGCGCCGCTCCACCGCTGCATGCCGACCCGCCAGTGCGCGCCGCTCCATCCCTGCATGCCGCCCCGCCACCAGTGCGCGCCCCGCTGGGGTGGCGTGTCGCGGCGTCTGGTTGTTCCGTCTCGCCGGCCGTTGCGCATGCGCTTGCCACGGAGGCCGGCTTCGTCGACGAGATGGGCCAGCTCAACCACGCTCGCGGTGGACGGTGGCGACGCGGGTCTCGTGGCCTGGTCGGTGCGGGGCCGGATCCCGCCGAGCACGGGAACGGGCGTCCGGTGCGTCGCGAGGACGAGGGGCGGGGGGAGGGGGGCGCCAGGGAGCCCGAGGTGTCGGCCCGG
>JAJYKX010000147.1 GCA_021788175.1 Chloroflexota bacterium | reverse complement strand
TCGTCGCACCCGGCGCCCGCCCGCGCGTCCCCGTCGACTTCGTCGGCCCTCTCTGCACCGGGCTGGACGTGCTCGACCGGATCGACGCCTTCCCGGAGCCCAGGCCCGGCGACCTCGTGGTGGCGCTCGACACCGGCGCCTACGGCTACACCCAGTCGATGCCGTGGTTCCTGTCGCACGCCGCGCCCGCCGAGGTCGCCGTCACCGATGGCCGCGCCGTGCTCGTGCGCCCCCGGCGCGAGGCGGAGGCCTGGCTCGAGGGCCAGCGCCTGCCCTCCTCCGCCGAGTAGCACATCTGTTCTACTTTCCGCGGACCGGCTACACTTGCCGGGTATGCCGCAGGAACTGCTGGTCGTTCGCGGGGCCCGCGAGCACAACCTCAAGAACATCACCGTCGAGCTGCCGCGGGACCGGCTCGTCGTCATCACCGGGCTCTCCGGGAGCGGCAAGTCGAGCCTCGCGTTCGACACCATCTACGCGGAGGGGCAGCGGCGGTACGTGGAGAGCCTCTCCGCGTACGCGCGCCAGTTCCTCGGCCAGATGGAGAAGCCGGACGTCGACCAGATCGACGGGCTGAGCCCGGCCATCTCCATCGACCAGAAGGGTGCCAGCCGGAACCCGCGCTCCACCGTGGGGACCGTCACGGAGATCTACGACTACCTGCGCCTCCTCTTCGCCCGCGTGGGCCACCCTCACTGCCCGAAGTGCGGCCGCGAGATCGCGCGCCAGAGCGTTCCCCAGATCGTGGACCGGATCGGGGAACTCCCCGATGGGACCCGTCTGCTGATCCTCGGGCCGCTGGTCAAGGACCGCAAGACGGAGGGAGACCGCGTCTTCGAGGCGGCGCGCAAGCAGGGGTTCGTGCGCGTCCGGGTGGACGGCGAGCTGCTGGACCTGGACGAGGCGCGCTCGCTCGACAAGTACAAGCGCCACACCATCGAGGTGGTGGTGGATCGCCTGATCGTCCGCCACGCGGACCCGGACGGGATGCCCTACGGTCCCGGGCACCCCGACCCGGACCTCGGGCGGATGGCGGATTCGGTGGAGACCGCCCTTCGCCTGGGCGAGGGCGTCATGGTCGTCGCACCGGCGGAGGCCGGCGCGTTCGAGGAGCAGCGCTTCAGCGAGCGCTACAGCTGCCCGTTCGACGGCACCGTGCTGGAAGAGCTGGAGCCGCGCAGCTTCTCCTTCAACTCGCCCCACGGCGCCTGCCCCGCCTGCACCGGCCTCGGCGTGCGCCTGGAGATCGACCCGGCCCGGCTGATCCCCAACCGTGACCTCTCGCTGCGGGAAGGTGCCCTGCAACCGTGGACGCGGATGCCGATGGAGAACTCCTGGCAGCTGCGGATCATCGAGGCGATCGCGGAGCGGCACGGCTTCCGCACGGACATCCCGGTGCGCGAGCTGCCCCGGGAGGCGCTGGACCTGGTCCTCTACGCCGAGCGTGGCGAGCGGGTCGTGGTCCGCTACCAGCACGACCGCGGCGAGAACACGTACGACGCCACCTTCGAGGGGCTGGTGCCCAACCTGGAGCGGCGCTTCCGGGAGACGGACTCCGAGTACGTGAAGTCGGAGATCGAGCGCTACATGGTGGAGCGCCCCTGCCCGGTCTGCCGGGGCCGGCGGCTGCGACCCGAGGCGCTCAGCGTGACCATCGACGGTCGGACCATCGCCGAGGTCACGGCCCTGTCGGTCACCGACGCGCTCGACTGGGCGACCGGATTGCCCGCCCGCCTGAGCGAGCGGGAGGCCACCATCGCCCGGCAGGTGCTGAAGGAGATCCGGGCCCGCCTGGGCTTCCTCGTGGACGTGGGGCTCGACTACCTGACCATCGACCGGACAAGCCAGACGCTCTCCGGCGGCGAGGCCCAGCGCATCCGCCTGGCCACCCAGATCGGCTCGAGCCTGATGGGCGTCCTGTACATCCTGGACGAGCCGTCCATCGGGCTCCACCAGCGTGACAACGCGAAGCTGATCGCGACGCTGACCCGGCTGCGGGACCTGGGGAACACGCTGATCGTCGTCGAGCACGACGAGGAGACCATCCGCACGGCCGACTGGGTGGTGGACATCGGCCCCGGCGCGGGCGAGCACGGCGGCGAGGTGGTCGCCGTGGGACCGCTGGAGTCGATCCTCGCCGAGCCGCGCTCCCTCACCGGCGCGTACCTGCGGGGCGAGGCGTTCGTGCCCATCCCCGACCGGCGCCGCCCCGGCAACGGCTCGTTCCTGGTGATCCGGGGGGCGCGCGCCCACAACCTGCGCAACATCGACGTGGCCTTCCCGCTGGGCACGTTCGTGGTGGTGACCGGCGTGTCCGGCTCGGGCAAGAGCACGCTGGTGACGGAGGTGCTCTACCGGGGTCTGGCGAAGGTGCTCTACGGCTCGCGGGACGAGCCGGGCGAGCACGACCGGATCGACGGCCTGGCCGCGGTCGACAAGGTGATCGAGATCGACCAGAGCCCCATCGGCCGCACGCCGCGATCCAACCCGGCCACCTACACCGGCGTCTTCGGTCCCATCCGCGAGCTCTTCGCCGGCGTCCCGGAGGCGCGCCTCCGCGGCTACAGGGCGGGGCGCTTCAGCTTCAACGTGAAGGGCGGCCGCTGCGAGAACTGCAAGGGCGACGGGATCATCAAGATCGAGATGCAGTTCCTGCCGGACGTCTACGTCCCCTGCGAGGTCTGCAAGGGCAAGCGCTACAACCGCGAGGCCCTGGAGATCCACTACAAGGGCCGGTCCATCTCGGACGTGCTCGAGATGACGGTGGAGGATGCCCTGGAGCTCTTCTCGGCGGTGCCCGCCATCCGCAACAAGCTGCAGACCCTCAACGACGTCGGCCTCGGGTACATCCACCTGGGCCAGCCCGCGACCACGCTCTCGGGCGGAGAGGCGCAGCGGGTGAAGCTCGCCACCGAGCTCTCCCGGCGGGCCACCGGCCGGACCGTCTACGTGCTGGACGAGCCGACCACCGGCCTTCACTTCGCGGACGTCGAGAAGCTGCTGCAGGTGCTCCACCGCCTGGTCGACGCGGGCAACACCGTGATCGTCATCGAGCACAACCTCGACGTGATCAAGACCGCCGACTGGATCGTGGACCTGGGCCCCGAGGGGGGCGCGCGCGGCGGCCTGGTGGTGGCGGAGGGCACGCCGGAGCGGGTGGCAGAGGTGCCGGAGTCGGCCACCGGCGAGTACCTCGGCCGCGTGCTGCGCGGCGAGCCGCTGGTGCCGCTCACGGACGTCACCTTCGCCGAGGCCGCGGGCCGCGCGGACCGGCGGGCACCCGGACGGCCGACCCGCGCCCGCCAGGTGGCCAAGCGCGCCGGGGCGGAGCGGCGACCCATCGAGGCGTAGCCGCCGCAGGTCCCCGCCGCAGGTCACCGCTGTTCGGTGCCGGCCCCGACGCGCATCCCCGCCGGACTGCGGCGGGGACGGATGCGCGTGCCCTCGACCGGCGCCCGAGGCGCGCGCACGCGCGGGGGCAGGGTCCGGCACGGTAGCATCCACCCATGCCTTCCATCGACTTCGCCTTCCTCGCCGACGCGGCGGACGCCCGCCCGGGCCAGAAGTTCAACGTCCTCGGGGGCGGGGTGACCCGCATCGGGGGTCCTTCCTTCCCCCTCGTCCATCCACACTTGGCGCTGGTCATCGGCCTGACCGTCACGGCGGCCGAGCTCGGCCAGGAACACGACCTGCGCTTCGTCCTCCTCGCTCCGAACGGCACGGAGCTCTCCCGGGCCGAGGCGCAGATCCGCGCGGACGGATGGGCCGCCGGCGGAGGCGACACGTCGGTGACGTTCGCCCTCGACCTCTGGAACCTGACCTTCGCGGAGCCCGGGGACTATTCGCTGCGCATCCTGATCGCGGGTTCCGAGCGGAAGCGGATGACGCTCACGCTGGAACGGAGTTCCGCGGCACCCGGCAGCGGCGTCGTCCCGCCCTTCCCGCCGCCCACCGGTCGCGCGTGACCGACCTGCGGCCGCGCCCGCGAGGGCCGCTCGGGCCCGCGAGCGGCCACGCCATTCCGTGAGTCCCGGTCGTCCAGCGGGACCGCCTCGCTGGCAGGATCCCGCCCTCGACGAGGCGGCGCTGCGGGTCGCCCGCCTGGTGCGGGACGCGGTCGGCGTCCTGCGCCTCCTGGGCCACGCGCGCTGGGCAGCCCTGTTCGAGCCGCTCGTGCCGGTCTTCGAGGACGGCGACCGGGCGGACCTGCTGGTCGCCGCCCGGCGGGCGCGCGCGGCGTTCGGTGCGCGGGACTCGGTGCTCGATGCGTGGGACTCGGACGACGCGCTGCGGCTGCGCGATGCCCTGGACCGGCTGCAGCTCCTGCTCGACCGCCGCCAGGCCACCGGGACGTGAGCGGCTCCTTCGGGGCGGGCGCGGGGGGCGACCCGGGAGCCGGTGCCGGACGCGGCGCCGGAGCCGGTGACTCGACAGTCGCGGCGATGGGGCCGGCGGCAGTGCCGCGGGCGGCCCAGCCGTGGGTGGTCCTGCTCACGCTCTACGGCATCGCCTCGTTCGTGGAGGCCTTCGGCGTCAGCCAGGTCTTCGCGTTCATGCTCCCGTACCTGCAGGGGATGGGCGTGCCCCAGTCGGAGATCGGGCGCACCATCGGTGTCCTGAGCTCCCTCGTGTTCGTCCTCGGGCTCCCCATCGTCCCGTTGTGGGGGGTCTGGGCGGACAAGTACAGCCGCAAGGCCGTGATCATCCGCAGCGCGGTCGTGGAGGCGGTCGTCTTCGGCGCGGTGGCCCTCAGCCGGACACCCTGGCAGCTCGGGCTCAGCCTGCTGCTCGTCGGGTTCCAGCTCGGCAACACGGGCGTGATGCTGGCCGCCATCCGCGACGTCACGCCGCGGCGGCGCCTGGGGACCGCGATCGCCCTGTTCGGGGCGACCTCGCCGGTAGGAATGGCGGTGGGGCCCTGGATGGGCGGCATCATGATCAGCGCGCTCGGGATGCCGGTCGCCAGCGTCTACTGGCTCTCGGCGGCGCTCTCGGTGGTCGTGGCGCTGTTGCTCGCCTTCGGATCCCGCGAGGTGCGGCCCGAGGTCGTGCCCGAGGGATCGGTCCGGTCGCTGGCCTTCGGCGCGGTCCGGGGTGTCTTCGACGACCCGGCCGTGCGAAGGCTCTTCCTGGTCTTCGGCCTCGCCTTCTTCGCCCGGCAGATCGCCAACCCGTTCCTGCCGCTGCTCGTCGAGCGGTTGGTGGGGCAGGGCCACGAGATGGCGGCGGCGATCGGGTTCGTGACGGGGACTGCGGCCCTTGTGGGCGGTCTCGCCTCGCCCATCGCCGGCCCGCTGGGCGACCGGTTCGGGTTCCGTCCCGTGCTGGCCGTCTCGTTCGTCGGCGGCGCCCTCGGTCTGCTGCTCATGCCCGCCATGCCGGGGGTCGGCGCGCTCGCGGTCGCGGTCATCCTCTGGTCGGCGTGCGTGGCGGCGGTCAGCGCCATGATCTTCGGCCTGCTGGCGGTGGAGGTCTCGCCGGAGCGCCGCTCGGCGACCCTCAACCTCGTCTACCTGCCCCTGTACGTGGCCGGGATCGTGGGGCCGTCGATCGGAGCGGTACTGGTCGGCGGCGGCCTGGGCGCGGTGTTCGTGGCGGCCGGCGGCCTGCTGGCCCTGGGCGCGGTGGCGGTCGGGGTGCCCCTGCTGCTCGGGCACCGGGACGCCCGCCCCGTCCCCTGAGGGCGACGGCACCTCGCGGGCGGCGACGCGCATCGCGCGTGCTGGACGCGCTGGCTAGACTGGTCGGAGCGCAGTGTCCGGCGCTCGGGATCGGGCGGCGCGAGGGGTGTCGGAGGCAAGCCATGCGTGTCCGTGCGGCTGTGGTTGCGTTGGCCCTCCTGTCGATCGTCGCCGCCTGTGGAGGCTCGGCCGCCACGCCCAGTGCGGCCCCCGCGTCGCTCGCGCCCGCCGCATCCTTCGTGGCACCCACGGCCGCGCCCGCGCTCGAGACACCGACCCCCGCTCCCTCGCTCGCGCCCGCGACGAGCACGACGAGCTACACCGTGAAGAAGGGCGACACGCTCTGGGGGATCGCGGAGAAGTTCCACGGGAGCGTCTCGGTCGCCGAATACGTGAAGCAGCTCATTGCCGCCAATCCCCAGCTGAAGGATCCCAACATGCTGAAGATCGGCGAGAAGCTGAGTATCCCCAAGCCGTAGCGGGCCGGGACTGCCGGCGCGCGGCGGGATCGTCTCCCCCGGCGCGCGAGCGGGCCCGGTCGTCGGCGCGACGGAGGTCACTCCCGCGGCGCAGGGCTTGGCTGGCTTCCCGCCGGAAGGGCCGACGGAGGTCACTCCCGCGGCGCAGGGCCCGGCGGAACGGCGGACGCGCGGTCCGGCACGCCTCGTGGCGTGCCGGCGCCCCCGGCGTATCGCGGAACGCCGGTGCCCGGGGGTCGCAGCTCCGCGTCCGTGAATGCCTCGCGCAGGAACGGGGACGGGGCGCCCGGATCGTAGACGAGCGTCAGTGACCGGCGTGCCCGCGTCCAGGCGACATAGGCCAGCCGCCGTTCCTCCTCCAGC
>JAJYKX010000146.1 GCA_021788175.1 Chloroflexota bacterium | reverse complement strand
CCGTCCCCGTCGAGCGGGTAGAAGACGGACGGGCTCGCGGCGGGCGACTTGATCGCCGTCAGGACGCGGGTCCGGACCGTCATCGCGGGGCCGGAAGTCCCCGTGGGGCCGATCGGGGCGACGGTGAGGTCGTAGTCGCCGTCGGGGACCGGGGAGCCGTTGTCCGCGGTGCCGTCCCAGGTGAAGCGATCCGCGGAGGGCATCGCCGCCAGCACCAGGTGCCGGACCACGGCCCCCGCCCCGAGCGGGTTGCCCGTGCCGGGCACAGTGACGACCGAGACCTCGAGGGTGCCCGGCGCCGACATGGCGTAGGTGACCGGGAGCACGTCGGAGATGCCGTCGCCGTTGGGAGTGAAGACCGAGGGGGCACTGAGCGCGGCGAGCTGCGGGGTGGGTGTCGGTGCGACGATCGGGGCCAGGACCGCCGGCGCGACCGTCGTCGGGGACGGCGCGGGCGTCGGGACGGCACCCGGCGCGGCGCCCGTCACGGGCGCGGCGGCCGCCGATCCGCCCGAGAGGACGGCCGACGAGGCGAGATCGAGGTTCCCGGCAAGCGACCGGTAGAAACCCGAGGTGGCGCTGTCCGGGTCGAGGTGGAGCCGCGCGCCCGGCGTGCGGACGGAGGGGACGGTGAACTGCGCCACGCCGATCCCGCCGGTCGCCATGAACAGCTGGTCGAGCGTCTGGGACGGCCCGTACAGCGCATCCACGATGCCGCCGGCGTCCTGCGTGCCGAGGGCCATCACGGCCGCGGCACCCCCGGCGATGAACCCGGCCGCGAAGTTGTCGACCCGCTGGATCGCCACCGCCTGGGTGGGCTGGGGGAGCCCCGGCTCGCTGTTGCCGCTGGCGTAGCAGAGGTGGTTCAGGATCACCAGGGCGTCCGGGGCGAGGTGCAGCGTCGCCATGTACTGCTCACCGTAGTACTGCACCTGGTCCTCGGCGGCGCCGGCGACCGGGTCCAGCCCCATCCCGTCCTGCCGGTCGGGCATCAGGCTGCTGGTGTACGGCGACGGATAGCCGTTGCCGTGGCCCAGGTAGATGAGCAGGTTCGCTCCCGCCGCGGCGGCGGCGACCGCCGACCACGTGGCGTCCGGGTAGAAGACGCGGATGACCTGCGCGCCGTGCGACGCGGCGTCCTGCGCGATGGCCTCGCCCCACTGCAGGTTGCTGGAGGTGAGGGAGTGGGTGGGCCCGACGACCACGACGACCTTCGGGGGCGTGGCGGCGCGCACGGGCCCGGCAAGACCCGGGGCCCCGATGGGCCCGAGGACGGCGCCGGCCAGCGCGAGGGCGAGCGCGAAAGCGGCGGACGGTCGACGATGCATGCTCGGCTCCAGGCGGATGCACGTGCCGGTGGCCCGCGTGGACTGCCGGCGGTCACGGGTGCAGGCTGCGCCCGGTGAGCGCGATGGGCCATCGCGCGATGGTCCCGCCGCGCATGGCACCATCGGCGCCCGGGACGGTGCACTGCCCGGGGCCAACCGGCGGCCCGGATCCCCGGCGCGGCGCACTGCCCCGCGCGAGCCGGTGACTGACGCGGTCCACCGGCGCGGCGCCGCGCGCCGGTGGACCGAACCGGCGCGTGCCGCGCCGGCCGGCCGTCGTCGTGGCACGATGGGCGGCGAGTTGCGCATGGAGGCGGACGATGGATCTCGGTCTCGACGGGCGCGTCGCGCTGGTCATCGGTGCCAGTCGCGGCCTGGGCAGGGCCTCGGCGCTGGAACTGCTCCGGGAGGGCGCATCGGTGATGCTCTCGTCCCGGGATGAGGCAGCGCTCGCGGCGGCCGCGGTGGCACTGGCCACCGACGCCGACCAGGCACCCTCCGGAGGGGCACGCCTGGATCCCGTCACCGCCGACGATGCCGACATATGGCTGGGCGGCGGGCGGGAACGGCGACCGGCGCGCGAGCGGGTGGCGTGGGTCGCAGGCGATGTCTCCCTGCCGGAGACCGCGCAGCGTCTCGTGGCGGCGACCGTGGCCCGCTTCGGCCGCCTCGACGTGCTGGTCGTGAACGCGGGCGGCCCGCCCCCGGGACCGTTCGAGTCGCTCGCAGAGGAGCAGTGGCGCCAGGCGGTGGACCTCACCTTCCTGTCCGCCGTGCGCCTGGTCCGCTCCGCGGTGCCCTACCTGCGTGACGAGCGCGTCCGCGGCTCGGGCGGGGGCAGGATCGTCTTCATCGAGAGCGGCAGCGTCAAGCAGCCCGTGGCGAACCTGATCACCAGCAACTCGCTCCGCTCGGCGGTGCAGGGGCTGATGAAGACCCTCTCCATCGAGCTCGCACCCGACGGGATCCTGGTCAACGCCGTGGCGCCCGGGCGCCTCAACACCGAGCGGATCCGGCAGCTGGACGGGGACACGGCGGCACGCACCGGCCGGAGCGAGGACGAGGTGCGTGCCGAGCAGCTGCGCACGATCCCGCTCGGTCGCTACGGCGATCCCTCCGAGCTGGGCGCGGTGGTCGCGTTCCTGGCCTCCAGCCGGGCGAGCTACGTGACGGGCACCCTGGTCCCCGTGGACGGGGGGCAGATCCGCTCGATGCTGTAGATCCCGGCCCGGTACCATCGCCGGGTCATCGATCGCGGCAGGAGTCGCCCGTGCATCTCTTCCTCGTCGGCGCGGGGCCGGTGGGACTGGTCACCGCCGTCGGCTTCGCGCGCCTCGGCCACCGCGTCACCGTCGCCGACATCGATGCGGCCCGCATCGCCATCCTCGCCGACGGCCGGGCGCCGATCTTCGAACCGGGCCTCGACGAGGCGATCCGCGCCGAGTCCGCCGCGGGACGACTGACGTTCACCACGGAGCGGGTGCCCCCGGCCGGCTCCGCCTACTCCATCGTGTGCGTCGGGACGCCAACGGGCCCGGAGGGTCCGCTCTCCACCGGGCAGGTCGAGGCCGCGGTGCGACTGCTGCTGGAAGCAGCGCCGCCGGAACACGTCGTCGTGGTGCGCTCCACCCTCCCCGTGGAGGGCCCGGACCGCCTGGCCCGCCTGGTCGAGGAGCGGCGGGCACTTGGCCCCTGCGCCACCGTCGTGACCAATCCCGAGTTCATGCGGGAGGGAGCCGGGCTGCGCGACTTCGACGTCCCCAGCCGCGTGGTCACCGGGTGGCTCCACCCGGACGATCGCGAGGTCGCGCGTGCCGTGGCGGACCTGTATGCGCCGCTCAACGCCCCGACGCTGGTGGCCGACGCGCGGTCGGTGGCCCTGATCAAGCTGGCGTCGAACGTCTTCCTGGCAGGCAAGATCGCGTTCGCCAACGAGCTGGCGCGGGTCTGCGACGCGGTGGGCGCGGACGTCGATCTCGTCGCGACGGGCGTGGGGATGGACGACCGGATCGGTCGCGCCTTCCTGACCGCGGGGCCCGGGATCGGCGGATCGTGCCTGCCCGAGCAGGCCCTGGCGCTGCCGCAGCTGAGCGCCCGGCTGGGCGTGCCCACCCCGCTGATCGACGCGGTCAGCAGATCGAACGTATCGCACCAGCAGGCCGTGGTGACGCGGCTGGCATCGCTCCTGGGCCGGCCGATCACGGGCGCCCGGATCGCCCTGCTGGGGCTCGCCTTCAAGGCCGGCACCGACGACGTCCGCGAATCCCCGGCGCTCGCCCTCGCGCGGGAGCTGCGCGAGCGTGGTGCGTCCGTGGTCGGGTACGACCCGCAGGCGATGGAGACGGCGTGCCGCGCGGATCCGTGGCTCGAGACGGCGCCGGATGCGGTGGAGGCGGCACGGGACGCGCATGCCGTCCTGGTGGCGACCGAGTGGGGGGCGTTCCGCGAGATCGCCTGGCCCGCGGTGCGCCGGGTCATGGCCGGCGACCTGGTCTACGACACGCGCAACGTGGTCGACGCGACGGCGGTCCGGGCGGCCGGGCTCCGGGTGGAGATGCTGGGCCGCCGGGTCTGAGCCGACCGGCGGGGGCTCGGACGATCAGCCACGGATCGAGGCCGCCTGCAGGACGCCGCGGTGACCGGCGCCACGCGAGGGGATCTAGGGGGCCGGCGCGAGCGACGGCTGCGGAAGGGGCAGCGACTGGACCGAGGAACCCGGCGCCGCCGACGCGCCGGGGGCGGCCGACCCCGACGGCACGGGCGGCAGGCCGCCGTGGTAGTCCGTGATCACCAGCACGTACTCGAGCTTGTCCAGGTTCGCGGCGGGGTTGATGAAGGCCGTCTGCACGACCGCGTTCGGGTCCCGCTGGACGTCCACGATGCTGCCGATCAGGAGTCCCTTGGGGAACGGCGACTTGATGCCGTCACCGAGGTCGATCCCTGCCGTCACCACCGTGTCGTTGAGGTTCACCCGCTCGGTGGCAGGGATGTCCTGCATCACGAGCGCGCCGCCCAGCTGGCCGATCACCTCGCCGGTGGCGCGGCTCGACTCGATCAGGCCGATCACGGTGGAGCGCGTGTCGCTGATCAGCAGGATGCGGCTGAAGTTGGCACCCACCTCCCAGACCGATCCGACCAGCGCGCCGCCGTCCGCCACCACCACGTCGTTGAGCGCGATGCCCCGGTCCGTGCCGGCGTCGATGGTGATGACCCGCGTGTACTGCGACACCTCGCGGCTGACCACGGTCGCGGCGACGGTGCTGTAGTCGAGCGATCCCTGCACGCCGAGCAGGGCGCTGAGCTGCTCGTTCTGGATCTTGATCTCCTGCAGCTGGCGGTTCTCCACCGCGAGCTGCTGGTTCTGCTGCTCGAGTGCGCGGTTCTGCGCCTGCAGCTGGTCGATCTCGCTCAGCGCGCCGACCACGGATCCCATGGCGCGCGTCGCGCCCGAGAGGGCGGCCTCCACCGGCGTCAGCAGATCGCCCACTGCCACCTGGAGCCCGCGCATGGGGCCGGTCCCGCTCAAGGCCAGGAGGAACAGCCCGGCCGCCATGAGCACGGCGAACAGGATCCCGCGCCGGCGGCTGGCCCGCGTCGCGAACATGGCTGGCGACTCAGCGCGGCGGGCGCGAGTACGTGTCGGCGACGAGCGAACGCTCCATGCTCTCGAGCTCCTCGAGCGCCTTGCCGGTTCCGCGAGCCACGCAGGTCAGCGGATCGTCGGCGACGTGGACCGGCATCTGGGTCGCCTCGGCGATCCGCCGGTCCAGGCCCTGCAGCAGGGCACCGCCGCCCGCCAGCACGATCCCCTGGTCCATGATGTCCGCCACGAGCTCCGGGGGCGTCTCCTCGATGGTGTCCTTCACGATGTCGACGATCTGCTGGACGGACGGCTCGATCGCCTCCCGGATCTGGTCCGCCCCGACCTCGACCGAGCGCGGGAGCCCGGTGAGGAGGTCGCGGCCCCGGAGGGTGACGCGCAACTCGTCCCAGTCGCCCGTATAGGCCGAGCCGATCGCGATCTTGATGTCCTCGGCCGTCCGCTCGCCGACGAGCAGGTTGTACTCGCGGCGACCGAACCCGACGATGTCCATGTCCATCTCGTCGCCGCCGATGCGGATGCTGCGGCTCACCACGATCCCGCCCAGGCTGATGACGGCGACCTCGGTGGTGCCGCCCCCGATGTCCACGATCATGCTGCCGGACGGCTCGCTGACGGGCAGCCCGGCGCCGATCGCCGCGGCCATCGGCTCCTCGATCAGGCGGGCCCAGCGCGCGCCGGCGTTGAGCGCGGCGTCGCGGACGGCGCGCTTTTCCACCTCGGTCACGCCCGAGGGCACGCCCAGCAGCATGCGCGGCCGCGGGATCAGCCCGACGCGATCGTGCACCTTGTTCACGAAGTGCTTGATCATCTGCTCGGTGACGTCAAAGTCGCTGATCACGCCGTCGCGCAGTGGTCGCACCGCGACGATGTTCGCCGGGGTCCGGCCGACCATCCGCTTGGCTTCGGCGCCGATGGCGAGCACCTTCTTGGTCTTGGTGTCGAGCGCCACGACGCTCGGCTCGCTGATCACGATCCCCCGGTCGCGGACATGCACCAGGGTGTTGGCCGTGCCGAGATCGATCCCGATGTCCCGGGAGAAGAGACCGAAGAACGCGTCGAGCATGCTCGTGGTGGGACCTGCCTGTTGCTGGCGACTGGGCGGAGGCGGGAGCGCGCCCCGGCGCGTCTGAACGTCCGCGCGGACCTGGGATGCGCGGAGCAGTATACCCGGCGGGACTCGTATCGCCGCACGCGACGCAGGGGGCACGGGACGCGCCGCGGAGCCCGGGGGACGGGCCAGCGACGGCTGGCTGCTCGCGCCGGCCCGGTCGGCGGCGGCCACGGCGGCTGGGGAGGCAGCGTCCTCGGCGGTTGGGCGACGACGGCCCGCTTGAGCGGCAACGCCCTCGGCCGCTCGGTGGCAACGCCCGCGCCCGGTCGGGCGCCCATGGCAGCGGCGGTTCGGCGATAACGGCCCGCTTGAGCGGCAACGCCCTCGGCCGCTCGGTGGCAACGCCTCGACGCCCGCGCCCGGTCGGGCGCCCATGGCCGCGGCGGTTCGGCGATAACGGCCCGCTTGAGCGGCAACGCCCTCGGCCGCTCGGTGGCAACGCCCGCGCCCGGTCGAGCGCCCGGTCGGGCGCCCATGGCAGCGGCGGTTCACCAGATCGCATTTCCTGCCGAAGGTGCGCCGGACGAGCC
>JAJYKX010000145.1 GCA_021788175.1 Chloroflexota bacterium | reverse complement strand
CCTCGTAGTCCGATGGGCTGAAGAATCGGTGGAGCTGGCACACGTTGCACACCTCCGGCCGGCCCGGGTCGGTGCGGAGGATCCGCTGCGTGTCGGTGACCATGCTCATCACCTGGCGGCGGATCACGTCCGGCTCGGCGAAGATGTCGATCACGTTGCCGAGCGACTTCGACATCTTGTTGACGCCGTCCGTGCCCTTGACGATCGGTGCCTCGCTGAAGACCGCCTCCGGCTCGACGAAGTACTGGCCGTAGCGCGCGTTCCACGCCCGGACGATCTCGCGAGCCAGCTCGAGGTGCGCGGCCTGGTCCTTGCCGACCGGCACGTACCTGGCGTGGTAGATCGCGATGTCCGCGGCCTGGAGCACCGGGTAGGTCAGCAGCGCGTGGTTGATGTCCTCGGGCTGGTAGCGCCGCTTCTCCTTGAACGACGGCGTGCGCTCGACCCAGGCGACCGGGACGACCGACGAGAGCAGCCACGTCAGCTCGGTGTGCTCGGGACGGTCCGACTGGCGGAAGAGGACCGCACGCTCGGGGTCGAGCCCGAGCGCCAGCAGCCCGAGGGCCATGTCGTGTGTGTTCCGCCGGATCAGCGCGCCGTCGTGCGTGCTCGTGAGCGCGTGGTAGTCCACGATGCAGTAGATGGCGTCGTGGTGCTCCTGCATGGCGATGTAGCTGCGGAATGCGCCCAGGTAGTTGCCGACGTGGGGCAGCCCGGATGGCTGCACGCCGCTGAAGACGCGGCCGCTGGGGAGGGATGCGGGGTCGGACACCTGCAGCGTGGCAGGGAGAGGCGTGCTGGTCATCGCGCGGAGTGTAGCGGAGGCCGGTACCTCCGGACCGGCGACCGCGGCCCTCGCCGGGTGTATTACCGTGGGGCGATGTTCATCCTCTACGCGATCGTCATCGGGCTGGTGCTGGGCTGGCTGACGGGCGGTCGTCTGGAGCACCTGGCCGGCCTCTCGTTCCGCTGGACGTGGGTCGCCGTCGCGGGACTGGCCGTGCAGGTCGCCCTGTTCAGCGCGCCGGTGAGCAGCTCGATCGGAGCCGCGGGGGCACCGCTGTACGTGGCGTCGACCGCGGCCGTCCTGGGGTTCGTGCTCGTCAACGCGCGCGTCGCGGGGATGCCGCTCGTCGCGCTGGGCGCCGCGTCCAACCTCGTCGCGATCGTGGCCAATGGCGGCACGATGCCGGCCAGCGGCGCGGCCCTGGCGGCGGTCGGCATCGGCCGGGAGCCCGGCTACGTCAACAGCCGCGAACTGGTCTCCCCCGTGCTGGCGCCGCTCGGCGACGTCTTCGCCATGCCGTCCTGGATGCCGCTCGCCAACGTGTTCAGCGTCGGCGACGTCCTGGTCGGGCTCGGGATCGCCGTGGTGATCGTGGCGGCGATGCGCCGCGAACCCGGGCCGGCCGACGCGGTCGACGCGGGGGCGCCGCTGGGCGCCGGCGGCGGGCCCGGGCGTCCCGACGGGGAGGGTACTGGTACCAACGGCTGATGCCGGAGGGCATCCACTGGTACCTGTGTCGCATTGTTGCGGGTCGCCCCCATCCGTAGGGTCGGTCCCGGCAGCGAGGACCGCTGCCCGACCCAGCTTCCGTCCAGGGCAAACCCGCCGCGAGACGGGGACGCAAAGCCAGGGATCTTCCTGCAGAGGAAGACCGCCCGGTTGCCGGAGGCGCGTCGCACCGGACTGGAGGGGAACATGAAGGCGAACCTGGCGCACTTCATGCTCGCCACGGCGGCGCAGGCCGCCGTGGAACGGTTCTGAGCGCCAGGGTGCGGTGGTGAACATGAAGCGCAACTTCCGACTGGCGACGTTCCGCATCCTTCTCGCGCTCGCGGCGATCGGCAGCTCCGCCCTCGTCCTCGAGGCGGGCCACCGCTGGTAGCGAGCATGGGGACGCGGCGTCGTCGCCGCGTGGCACTCACCAAGGGACCGCCGGCACGCCGGCGGTCTCGCGGTTTCTGATGCGGGGCATGCCGGTACAATCCCGGCGATGACCGCGCCATCCACGGCCACCGACCCCCACGCCACGGCAGCCCCGCTCCGCGTCGCGCTCCTCGGTCTCGGGACCGTCGGGCGCGAGGTGGCGCGTGGCCTGCTGGCCGGCGACACCCGGCTGGCGGACGGCTCGGGCGGGCGCGGGCTCCGGCTCGTGGCCGTGGCGGACCGCGACCCGGCCCGGTTCGAGGGGCTGCCGCTCGACGGCGTGGACCGCACGGACGACGGCGCCCGGCTGATCGGCCGTCCCGACGTGGACGCCGTGGTCGAGCTGATCGGCGGCGTCGAAGGGGCCGGGCGGCTGGTGGCGGCGGCGCTCGACGCCGGGCACGCGGTCGTCACGGCGAACAAGGCGCTGCTGTCGCGGCGGGGCGCCGAGCTGGAATGCCGTGCCCGCGAGCGTGGCGTGGCGCTGCGCTTCGAGGCCGCGGTCGGCGGCGCGATCCCGGTCCTCGCCACCCTGGCCGCGGACCTGGCCGCGAACCGGATCGACGCGGTGCGCGGCATCGTCAACGGCTCCACGAACTACGTCCTCACCTCGCTCGCGCAGGAGGGCGGCTCGTACGACGAGGCGATCGCGCGGGCGAAGGAGCTGGGCTACCTGGAGGCCGACCCGAGCGCGGACGTCGAGGGACGGGATGCGGCCGACAAGCTGGCGATCCTGGCCCGGCTGGCGTTCGGCGCCTGGCCCGACGTGACGGCGATCCGGCGGGCGCTCCCGGCGTTCGAGACGGACGGCGGCGGGCGCGCGGCCGCAGCCGGGCGAGCCGGGGGATCCGGCACTCGCCCCCCGGGCGACAGCCGGGGCGCTGCCGGCACGCACCCCATGGGTGGCAGCCCGGGCAGTGCCGGCACGCACCCCATGGGTGGCAGCCCGGGCAGTGCCGGCACCCGCCCCACGGGTGGCAGCCCGGGCAGTGCCGGCACCCGCCCCCCGAGCGACGGCCTCCCCGGCATCACCGGCGTGACGGCGGCGCAGATCGAGGCAGCCGGTCGGCTTGGCTTCACGGTCAAGCTCGTGGCGCGGACGGCCCGCGCCGGCGACGCCGTGACGGCCTGGGTGCTCCCGGTGGCGGTCCCGTCGGAGAGCGCGCTGGCCCGCACCGACTGGGCGGAGAACCGGATCGAGATCGACGGCGACCCGGTGGGCCGCGTCGCGCTCGTCGGCCAGGGGGCGGGCGGCGGGCCGACCAGCAGCGCCATCCTGGGCGACCTGCTCGCGGTCGCGCGGGGCGAAGGGTCGACGTGGGCGGGGCTTCCCGCGGCCGGGTCGCTTGCGGCGGACCGGCTGACGGACGGCATGGCCGAGCCGAGGCGATGGCTGGTCACGACCCCCGGGGGCGAGGCGCGGCTGGCGGGGCCGGTCGCGCTGGACGGCCTCCGGGTCCACCTGGCGGGCACCGGAGCCGGCGCCAGCGTGCTCCCGGTCCTGGACGAGGGCTGAGCGGATGCGCATGAGCGAGGTGCTGCGGCACCTTCGGCAGCAGCAGGCCACCACGGGCGCCCGCCCGCGACTGCTCCATCGGTACGCGGGGTTCCTGCCGGTCGGCCCGGGCACGCCCCCGCTCTCGCTCGGCGAGGGCTTCACGCCGCTCGTGCACGCGCGCACGCTCGGGCGCGCCATCGGCTGCCCCGAGCTGTACCTGAAGTTCGAGGGGATGAACCCCACCGGCTCGTTCAAGGATCGGGGGATGGTCGTCGCCGTCGCCAAGGCGCTGGAGGAGGGCGCGAAGGCGGTCATCTGCGCCTCCACCGGCAACACCTCGGCCTCGGCCGCGGCGTACGGGGCGAGCGCCGGCCTCGAGGTGATCGTGGTCCTGCCGGCCGGCCGGATCGCGGCCGGGAAGCTGCTCCAGGCGCAGGTGGCGGGCGCGCGGGTGGTTGCCGTGGACGGCAACTTCGACGACGCGCTGCGCGTGGTGCGCGAGCTGGCGGCCTCGGGCGAGCAGACCGGCCACCCCGTCACCCTGGTCAACTCGGTGAACCCGTACCGGCTGGAGGGGCAGAAGACGGCGGCGTTCGAGGTCTGCGACGACCTGGGCGGGGCGCCCGACTACCTGGCGATCCCGGTCGGCAACGCCGGCAACATCAGCGCCTACTGGGCGGGCTTCACCGAGTACCGCGACGCCGGCCTGGTAGAGACGCGGCCGATCATGCTCGGGTTCCAGGCCGCCGGCGCGGCGCCGATCGTGCTCGGGCACCCGGTGGAGAACCCCGAGACGGTGGCGACCGCGATCCGCATCGGGAACCCGGCGAGCTGGCAGAAGGCGGTGCGGGCCCGCGACGAGTCGGGCGGCCGGATCGAGGCCGTGACCGATGACGAGATCCTCGACGCGTACCGGGACCTGGCACGGTACGAGGGCGTCTTCTGCGAGCCGGCGAGCGCCGCCTCCGTGGCCGGCGTGCGAAAGCTCGCGGCCGAGGGGGCGATCGACCCGGGCGGGACGATCGTCTGCGTCCTGACGGGCCACGGGCTCAAGGACCCGGACACGGCCCGGCGGAACGTGCTCGCAGGCGTGACGGCGCCGCCGACGGTCGAGGGCGTCACGGAGGCGCTGGGCTGGTGAGCGCGCGACGCCGCCGCGAGCGGTCGGTCGACGCCCGGGCGGCTGCGGACGGCACGGTGCCCGCCGCACCCGCCGCCGAGAGCGCCCTGCCCGCCGCCGAGAGTGCCGCACCCGCCGCCGAGAGCGCCCTGCCCGCCGCCGAGAATCCATCGGCTGACGCCGCCGGGCTTGACTCCGGGGCCGAAGGCGCGTCGGTCGATGCCTCGACCGCCGAGGTCGGCCCGGTGCCCGACGCCGGGGCCGAAGTCCCCGGCACCCGTGCCGTCCGCGCAAGGCCGGAGGTCCTCCCCCAGGAGCCGCCGTTCCCGGGCTTTGTCCATCGCCGTGTCGTCGTCGACGTGCCCGCCTCCACGGCCAACCTCGGCGCAGGGTACGACGTGCTCGCCATGGCGCTCGACCTGGCCAACCGCGTCAGCGTCGAGGTGCTGACCGAGCCGATCGTCGAGCTCACGGTCGAGGGCGAGGGGGAGGGGCACCTTGCGGCGGACCGGCACAACCGGTTTGTCGTCGCGCTGGAGCTGGGCATCCGGTGGGCTCTCGGTGAGGTCCCGGCCGGGATCGGGTGGCGCGTGCACATGCACAACCGGATCCCGCTGGCGCGCGGGCTCGGGTCGTCGGCAGCGGCGACGGTGGCGGGCCTCGTGGCCGCCGACGCGCTGACCGGCGGGCGACTGGACGAGCGCCGGCAGCTCGAGCTGGCGTGCGACCTGGAGGGGCACCCGGACAACGCCTCGGCCGCCCTGCTGGGCGGGTTCGTGGTCGTCGCCATGTCCGGCGGACGCCCCGACGTCGTGCGCTTCGACGTGCCGGGCCGGCTCCGAGCGGTCCTCTTCGTCCCGGATCGGACGCTGGCCACCATGGCGATGCGGGCCGCGATCCCGCGCGAGGTGCCGCACCGGGATGCCGTCTTCAACGTCGGCCGCGCCGCGCTGGCGGTCGCCGCGATCACCAGCGGCCGGTACGCGCTGCTGCGCGAGGCTACCGAGGACCGGCTCCACGAGCCCTACCGGGCGATCGTCTACCCGGAGCTGCCGCTGCTCGTGGCGGCGGCGCGCGAGGCGGGGGCGCTCGGGGCGTGCCTCTCGGGCGCCGGGTCGAGCGTGATCGCGTTCGCGGACGACGAGCGGCTGCTGGAGGCCGTCGGGGACGCGATGGCAGCGGTCGCGGCCGATCACGACCTGCCGGGCCGCGTGCGCCCGGTCGCGCTGCGCAACGCCGGCCCGCTCGTGGTGGAGGTCGGGTAGCGCAAGGACTCCGACCGGCAACCGCGCCGCGCGGTGCTCGTGCCTCGGTGCGGCCCGCGTCTCGCGGGGCCGTGAGAGTGCGCCGGGTCGCGCGAAAGCGCGCGTCGATCGCGGGTGAAGAGCGCGTCGGCATCCTTCGCGGATGGACGGACAGCGGCTCGGGGCCGGCCTGCGTGAGCTGCGCGTCCGCGCCCGCCGCACGCAACGGGACGTGGCGATGGCGGCCCGCGTCTCGCGAGGCACGATATCGCGCCTGGAGCGTGGCCATGCGCGGTCCGTCTCGCTCGAGGCGGTCACGTCGGTCGCCGCAGCGCTCGACGCCCATGTCGACGTGGAGCTCCGCTGGCGCGGCGGACAACTGGACCGTCTGCTCGACGCTCGCCACGCCGCGCTGCAGCAGGAGGTGATCCGCCGCCTCTCCCGCGCACCGGGCTGGACCGTGGTCGCGGAAGCGTCGTTCTCCGTCTATGGCGAGCGCGGGTCGATCGACGTGCTGGGCTGGCATGCCGAGACCCGGTCGGTGCTCGTGGTGGAGGTGAAGACCCGTGTCCTCGACCTGCAGGATCTGCTCCGCACCATGGACCAGCGCAGACGGCTGGCGCCGACCATCGCGCGCGGTCGCGGATGGGCCGCGCAGACCGTGTCGACGTGGGTGATCGTCGAGGGAACGGACGCGAACCGGCGCCGGGTGCGTCGGCACGCCGACCTGCTCGCCACCGCGTTCCCGTCGCCCGGTCGCGCGATGCCGAGCTGGCTGCGCGAGCCGGCCGGGCC
>JAJYKX010000007.1 GCA_021788175.1 Chloroflexota bacterium | reverse complement strand
ACCGCGGTCAGGAAGAGCATCACGAAGAGGAGGAGGCGCAGCGACCGGGTCACCAGGCGCCCGAACGTCGCATGCTCCCCCGCCGCCAGGGCGGTCGACATCGACGGGAGCAGGACCACGCCGAGCGGCAGCCCGATCACCCCGATGGGGATCTGGTAGGCGGTGAACGCGGCGCTGTACCAGGGCAGCGCCGCCGCTCCAAGCCCGGTTGCCAGGAGCGTGTTCACGATGAAGGTGATCTGGGTGGCTCCCAGCCCGACCGCGCGCGGCGCGACCAGCCGGATCACCTCGCGCGTCTCCGGGTCGTGGACGTCGGCGACGCGCTGGTAGCGGTACCCCATCGCGTCCAGGGGCATGACCTGGACCAGCACGCTGAGCAGCCCGCCGAGGACCACGCCGATGGCCGCCACGGTCACGCCCATGCTCCCGCCGAGCAGCACGACCGGCACGATGATCGAGAGGTTGTAGAGCAACGGCGCAAGCGAGGCGGCCACGAACCGGTTGCCCGCGTTGAGGACGCTGGTGGCCACCGCCGAGACGGCCAGCAGGATCGGCGAGAGGAGCATGATCCGGGAGAGCTGCACGGTCAGGTCCATCTGCTCCCGGGTGAAGTCCTGGGTGATCAGCGGCATGATCCAGGGCGCCAGCACGAAGAAGACGACCCCCATCGCCGCCAGCCCGACGAGCATCAGGTTGACGATGCTGGAGACCAGCCGCCAGGCCTCCCGGTGCCGCCCCTCGTGCAGCAGCCCGGCCAGCACCGGGATCAGCGCGGAGCTGAGGGCGCCGGCGGCCACCAGCTGGAAGATCGCGTCCGGGATGCGGAAGGCGGCGAGGTAGGCGGCCATGTCGCGCCCCGCGCCGAAGACGGCCAGCAGGACCGCGGTGCGCACCCAGCCCAGGATCCGCGACCCCAGGTACGCGCCCGTCACGATCATCCCCGCGCGAGCGAGCGTGCGCGTGCTGACCGTCGCCCCGAACCGCTCGGTGGCCTCCTCGGTCACGGCCGGTCCGTCGCCGACGGGGCGCGGCGCGAGCGCGGGTGTGCGGCGGCGTACGCGCTCCGCAGGCGTCCCGGCGACACGTGCGTGTAGAGCTGCGTGGTGGCGAGGCTGCTGTGACCGAGCAGCTCCTGCACCACGCGCAGGTCGGCGCCGCCGTCGAGCAGGTGGCTGGCGAAGGAGTGGCGCAGGGTGTGCGGGCTCACCCCATCGGGGAGGCCCGCGAGCCGCGCCAGCCGGTCGATCCGGAGGCGCATCCCGCGGACGCCCAGCGACGTCCCGCGTGCGTTAAGGAAGACGCTCCCCTCGTCCGCCCCACCGGCCCGCGAGCGCAGCGCCGGGCGCACCTCGGCGAGGTACTCGGAGAGCGCCTCCACCGCCGGGCGCCCCAGCAGCGAGACGCGCTCCTTGCGGCCCTTGCCCAGGACGCGCACCTCGCCGTGCCGCAGGTCGAGGTTGCCCATCCGCAGCCCGGCCAGCTCGCTGATCCGGAGGCCCGCGGCGTAGGCCGTCTCGACGATCGCCCGGTCGCGCACCGCGAGCCGCGCGGCGTCCCCGGCGCGTCCGCCGCCACGCCGCCCGCCCGTCTCCGCGCCGGGCGCCATGCCGCGGACGTCCGTGGCGTCCAGGAGCTGCTCGACGTCGCCGACCTCCAGCACCTTCGGGAGCCGGGTGCCCTGTCGAGGCGTGGCGAGCCCGGCCCACGGATCGCCCTCCACCCAGCCTGCCCGGCGCGCGTGCCGGTAGAAGGACCGGATGGCGCCCAGGCGGCTCCCCACCGAGCGGCGCGCCAGGCGGGTGGAGAGGTGCCCCAGGTAGCCGCGCAGCACGGCCCGCGACGGGCGATCCCACGCCGTGTCGGCGTCACGACCGGGACGCGCCAGCGCGGCCGCCTGCGCTGACGCCAGCCACCCGAGGTAGTCGCGCAGCGCGGTCCGGTAGGCCCGGATCGTGTGCGGCGACGCGTCCCGGGCGACGAGCGCCTCGAGGAACGACGCGAGGGCGTCCTCCGGGCTCACGCGGGGCCGGCATCCGCCCCGCGCCGGGAGGTGGTGCGGCGCGACGTGCTGGCCTGGCGCGAGGCACCCCCCTGTCGCGACCGGGCGGTCCGGGCCGCGGACGAGCGGCCCCCGGAGCGCGTCCTCCGCGGCGCGAGGGCGCCGGGATCCGGCGGCCCGCCGGGCAGGGTGAGACCGACCAGGTCCCCCTCCGGCAGCGGGACGGCCGCGCCGCACTGGAGGCAGATCCCGCCGTCGCCGTGCCGGGCGACCGGGCCCGCGTCGGCGCCGTGCCGCGCGCCGACCGGCTCGAAGTCGGTGGTGAAGTCGCAGGAGGGGTACCGGGAGCAGCCCCAGAAGACCTTCCCGGTCCGCCGGGCGCGCCGTGTCGCCAGGTGCCCCTTTCCGCACTTCGGGCAGGGCACCTCGAACGGCAGCGGGGGCGGGGGCGGCGGCCCCTGGCGCTGGATGTACGTGCATTCGGGGTAGCGCGAGCAGCCCACGAACGGCCCGAAGCGCCCGCGCTTCTCCACCAGGGTTCCCTGGCCGCACTCGGGGCATGGCTGGCCCGTGCCCGGCAGGCCCGCCGGGGCCTCCGCGCCTTCGGCCGGGGCTCCCGCGCTGCCCCCGGTCTCTCCAGGGAGTGGCCGGCTCTCCTGGTGCTCCGGGTAGAGGGAGCAGGAGAGGAAGCGCCCGTAGCGCCCCAGCCGGATGACCATGGGATGGCCGAGCGAGCAGACCTCGTCCGAGGGCTCGGTGGTGAAGTCGCGCCGGCGGAGTTCCTTGCGTTTCGCGTCCACCAGGTCCCGCAGCGGCCCGTAGAACTCGCGCAGCAGCGGCACCCAGGCACGCTCGCCGCGGGCGATCTCGTCGAGCCGCTCCTCCATGCGGGCCGTGAACTCGGGGTCGACGAACTCTCCGAAGTGCTCCACCAGCAGGTCGGTCACGATCTCACCGATCGGCTCGGGGCGGAGGCGCCGGTCCACCAGGGAGACGTAGCCCCGGTCCTGGATGGTCGAGATGATCGCCGCGTAGGTGGACGGGCGGCCGATCCCCTTCTCCTCGAGCGCCTTCACCAGGGTCGCCTCCGTGTACCGGGGCGGCGGCTCGGTGAAGTGCTGGGTGCTCGTGACGTCCGCCACGGACGTCTCGTCGCCCTCGGCGAGCGGCGGCAGCTGGCTCTCGCGCTCCTCCGTGCCGTCGTCGCGGCCCTCGGTGTAGACGCGCGCGAACCCGTCGAACGTCGTCCGGCTCGCGCTGGCGCGCAGCCCGTAGGGACCGGCCTCGAGGTCCACGCCCGTGGTCTCGATCTCCTTCGACGCCATCTGCGATGCGAGCGCCCGCTGCCAGACGAGCCGGTAGAGCCGCAGCTCGTCAGGCTTCAGGTGGCCGGCAAGGGAGTCCGGGTCGCGCCGGAAGCTGGTCGGCCGGATCGACTCGTGCGCCTCCTGGGCCCCGCGGGTGCGGGTGCGGTAGACGCGCCCGCGCGGCATGACGTACGGCGTTCCGAAGCGATCGCGGATCACGTCGCGCGCCTCGCTCATGGCCACGCTGGCCATCGCGGTGGAGTCGGTGCGCATGTACGTGATCAGGCCGACCTGACCCTCGCCGGTCTCCACGCCCTCGTAGAGCCGCTGGGCGACGGACATGGTGCGCTTGGGCGAGAAGCCCAGCTTGCGGCTCGCCTCCTGCTGCAGCGTGCTGGTGGTGAACGGGGGTGCCGGGTTCGTGCGCCGCCTGGTCACCGCCACCTTCGCCACGCGCGGCCGGAGTGCCCGCAGGGCCGTGGCGTGCGCATCGGCGGTGGGACCGTCGCCGATCTCGAGCTTCGCGCCGTCGAACCGGACCACGTCGGCGGCGAACCGCTCGCCCCCCCGGGTCTCGAGCAGGGCCTCCAGCGTCCAGTACTCGCGCGCGGAGAAGTCGCGGATCTCGCGCTCGCGCTCCACGACCAGCCGGACCGCCACCGACTGCACGCGACCGGCGGACAGTCCGCCCCGGACCTTGCGCGAGAGCAGCGGGCTCAACGTGTAGCCCACCAGCCGGTCCACGATCCGGCGCGTCTGCTGCGCGTCGACGAGGTGCACGTCGATCCCGCGCGGGTGCCGGAAGGCATCCTGGATCGCGCCCTGCGTGATCTCGCTGAAGGTGACCCGCCGGGTCTTCTCGGCCGGGACGTCCGCCGCCTCCGCGACGTGCCAGGCGATCGCCTCCCCCTCGCGGTCGAGGTCCGTGGCGAGATAGACCTGGTCGGCCGTGCGGGCCGCCTTCCGGATGGCCTCCACCTGGCGGCGGCGGTCCTCGGAGATCACGTACTCGGGGGCGAAATCGTGGTCGACGTCCACCCCCAGCTTGCCCCGACCGGGGTTCTCCGGGAGATCACGGACGTGGCCGTAGGATGCCAGCACGCGGTACTCCGGGCCGAGGTACCGCTCGATCGTCTTCGCCTTGGCAGGCGACTCGACGACCACGAGGTTCTTCGTCATCGCGCGGGAGTGTAGCACCCGCCTCTTGCCGCTCCGTCACCCCCGGATGCTCCGGACGTGCTCGCCGCACCACCGCCGGGAGCGGTGGGGGCGCGTCCGGTCAGCTCTCCCGGATGCGTCGCAGGAGGTCCTCGTCCAGCTCCAGCTCGGGCTCCACCGGTGCCAGCTCCAGGCCCGTGGATCGCGCCGGCTCGTCGGCCTCCGCCTCCGTCGCCGGGACCTCCAGGAATCGCACCTGCGAGAGGGGGAAGACGAAGAGATGCTCGCCGCGGTCCACCCAGACGGGCCGCTTGCCGGCCGTGGTGCGCACGTTGCTGCACAGGACGCACGTGTCGCCGGCCGCCGGCAGCGCCGGCAGGTCGACCAGCAGCGGCTGCTCGTTGAGCAGGTGCAGGATCGCGTCGCGGATCACGGGGTCACGGGTGATAGAAGTCGAAGACGACCAGGACGTACCCGTTGTAGTCCCAGACACCGATCCCGACGGTGGAGTACTCCGGGTTCTTCAGGTTGACCCAGTGGCCGCCGTCGTACGACTTCTCCGACTGGAAGAAGAGGAGCGAGTTGATGGCCACCTGCCGCGGGTCGCCGGTCTGGCAGCCGATGTTCTCCGCCCAGCGGTAGCTGGTGTAGCCGGCGCGCGCGAGGCGATCGCCCGGCGTCCCGTCGAGGAAGTGGCTGCAGGCGTCGCGCACCGCCTGGTACTTCGCGTACGGGCGCGACACGTCGGTGGAGATCCCCGCGCTCAGGCTGAGCGGCGCCACGTAGGAGCTGTACTTGCCGGACCCGTACCCATCGCACGTGCCGTCCGCACGGACCCAGCCGCCGGTCCGCGTGCAGTTCAGCAGCTGCAGCGCGTAGCGTTCCACGCTCAGCCAGGGGGCGCTGGCCGTCGACCCGGCCGATGGGGATGGCGTCGGCGTGGCCCTGGGGGCCGTGCTGCCGGATGCTGGTGCGGTCACTGGCGCCGGCTTCGTGGTCGGCGCGGGCGCGGTCGTCTTCCGGGCCGACGCGGGCGTCGGGGCCACCACGCGGAAGGATGCCCGCAGCGCGGTCCCCCCGCCCGGCAGCGCCACGGTCGCGCCGTCCGCCGACGTGGCCGACGACGCCAGCGTGAGCGTGTAGACGTGGCCTGCCTCGAAGGCCCGCGTGGGACTGAACACCAGCACGGTCCCGTTCTCGACCCAGCTGAAGGTCCCGCGGACGGCGGCGCCGGTGGCCGCCGCGACAAGGCGGAATGCTGCCTGGGTGGTGGCCGGATCCATCGAGCGGTCGAAGCGGATGCTCACCGACGCGTCGGCGGCCACGCCCTGGGCGTGGTCGGCCGGCCGGGTGCGCACGACGGAGGGGCGATCCAGCGTGCGGACGACCAGCCGGGGCACCGGGGCCACGGCCATCCCGTCCGACGAGAGGACCGGCGACGAGAACGTGACCGCGTAGGTGGTGTCGGGGGCGAGGGCCGTGGACGGCACGAAGGTGATCTCGGTGGGGTCACCGCGCTGCATGCCGGTCGTCAGCTGGCCGTCGACGGCCGGGGTGATCCTCAGCGCGGCCTGCACGCTCGCCAGGCTCACCGAGCGGCTGAACGTGAGGCGGAACCCCTGCGTGAGGCCGGCGCGCTTCCCCGAGAGATAGGCGGCCTGGATCGTCGCCGTGGGCGCGTCCTCCGTCATGAAGACGGCGCGAACCGGCTCGGCGAGGGTCTGCCCGGACGCGGTTCGCGCGGCCTGGCCCACCGAGATGGTGTAGACCGTGCCCCCCGCCCATGCCTGCTGCGGCGCGATCTGGAGTCGCGTGTCGCCGGCGGACCAGGAGAGCTGCACGGCGGCGGCCGGTGTGACCGAGAGCGCGGCCTGGACCGACGGGGCGTCCATCGCCGCGCTGAACGCGAGGTCGATCCCCTGGTCCCCCGGCACCCCCGCGACGATGGGGGTTGCCAGCCGGCCCACGGCCCGCGTGTCCACCGGCGGAGGAAGGTGGCCCTGAGTCTGCGGCACGAGCCGCACGGCGGCGATCGACACGGCGACGACGAGCACGACGCCGAGCGCGGCGACGCGGAGGGCACGGGGGTGGCTTCGCAGGGACAGCATGTAGACGCTCGCGAGGACGGGTAACGACAGGGCAACCAGGATGACTGCCCGCAGCGGTCCCGGCCCAGATGACCCGGGACTGGTGATGCGTGACCCGGCGGAGCGCCCGACCCGCTTCATCCGCCGTGCAGGGTAGCAGACGAGCGCAACCCGGCGCGGCGCCGGAGGGGATGGACCCGGCGCGAGGGCCGGGCGCGAGGTCGTCGTCGGGCGATGCGCACGGCGTCGACCGGTGTCAGGGCACCGCCAGCAGCAGCGACCCCGCCGGGAGGTAGAGCGGTCCGAGGGTGCGGGCCAGGCCGCGCAGCTGGAGCAGCGTCAGGGCCGCCGCCAGCTCGCCCGGCGCAGCGCCGGTGACGGCGAGCAGCTCGTCCATCGTGGCCGGACCGCCGGCCAGGCGCCGGGCGATCATGCGCTCGGCCGCCCCGAGCGGCGGGAGGGGGGTGATCTCGTGCCCGTCCGGCGTGGCCGTGGGTGGCCCGGGTGCCGTGCTCTCCTCCGGGGACAGTCCCGGGTCGGCGCGACCCGGCCGGCCACCCTCCTGGCTGCCATCGGCGGCGACGGCGCGCCAGCCCATGGAGTCGCACAGGGAGGTCACATCGGTGAACGGCCACGCCGACGCCTCGTCGAGGAGGGCGCGGCAACCCGCGGACCGTTCGGCGCCCTCCTGGCCGCGGGCCACGCAGAGTGGCACGCCCTGTTCCAGGGCGAGATGCGCGGTGATGAGCGCGCCACTCCTGGCGGGCGCCTCCACGACCACCACGGCATCCGCCAGGGCGACGATCAGCCGGTTGCGCCTCGGGTATGTGCCCCGCGAGGCGTGCGCGTCGGGAGGGAGCTCGCCGATGACGGCGCCGCTCGCCCGGATACGCTCCGCCAGGCCCCGGTGCGCGGCCGGCCCCGGGCGGGCGTGCCCGGAACCGATGGCCGCGATCGTCATTCCTCCGGCGTCCAGTGCGGCGGCGTGCGCCGCGCCGTCGATCCCGACCGCGAGGCCGGAGACGACCGTCACCCCGCGCGCCGCCAACCCCGCGGCCGTCCGGGCCGCCTCCCACCGGCCGCCGGGCGAGGGTCGCCGGGTCCCCACGACGGCGACCGACCGAGGTGTCTCCATGGCGCGCGCGTCGCCCTGGCCGAACAGGACGGGCGGCGGCGAGAGGAGCGTCAGGAGCCGCCGCGGGTAGTCGGGGTCGAGCAGCGTCAGGGTCCACACGCCCCGCGCCGCCAGCGCGGAGAGCCGCGCTCCCGGCTCCCGGGCGGCCCGCTCGATCCCCGCGATCGTCGCCGCCGGGATGATGCCCCGCCGGCCATCCGCCACTCCTCCCAGCGCCCGCCCGAGCCGGCCGCGGGCGGCGAGCCAGAGCGCGTGCCGGGCACTGCCGTGGGCGGCCACCAGCCCTGCGAGCGTCCTCTCCCCGACCCCGTCCACCGTGGCGAGGACGATCCAGGCCTGCCGCTCCTCGGCGAGCTCCGGGTGCCCGGATGCCGGGTGGATCCCGGCCGGTCTGCCGCTCCGAGCCTCGGCCGCGGGCGCGCCCGCGGGCCCGGGAGGGGAAAAGCTCGCACGGCCGTCCCGCGGTCCGCCCGTCTGCGGGTCGCCGGCAGCGCGCGCCCGGACGTCCCCGACCTCGGCGGCACGGTGGCGGGTCCCGCCCGGCGCGGGCCCCAGCGGCCCGAACAGACCGACGCCCAGCATCGCTCAGGCCGCCAGTCCCGGCCGCGCCGCAGCCGCGGGGTCTCGCAGGTCCGCCGCCGCGAGCACGTCCCCGGTGTCGACGGGATCCCGCCCGGCCAGGTCCGCGATGGTCCGCGCCACGCGCAGGATGCGATGCACGCCGCGGGCCGTGAGGCTGCGCCGGATGGCGACCGCGGCCAGCAACTCCCGCGCCGGATCTCCGAGCCGGCCCAGCTCCACCGTCTCGCGACCGCCCAGGCGGGCGTTCAGGCGGCCGCCGTTCCTCGCCAGGGAGCGGGCACGCGCCTCGGCGATGCGGGCGGCGACCGCAGCGCTCGACTCCGGGTCCGGACCGAGCAGGAGTTCGGACGGCCGCACCCTGGGCATCTCGATCCGCAGGTCCAGCCGGTCCAGCAGGGGTCCACTCACCCGCCGGACGTACCGCTCCGGGTCCCCCGGCGCACACGTGCACGCGCGGTCCGGGTCGCCGAAGTAGCCGCACCGGCACGGGTTCATGGCGGCCACCAGCTGGACCTGCGCCGGGAAGCGCAGGGTTCCCTGCGCCCGCGCGACCACCACGCTCCCCTCCTCCAGCGGCTGGCGCAGCGCCTCGAGGACGTCCCGGTCGAACTCGGCGAGTTCGTCGAGAAACAGGACGCCCGCGTGGGCGAGGCTCACTTCGCCCGGGGCGAGGCGGGGCCCGCCGCCCACGAGCGCGGCATAGGAGGCCGTGTGGTGCGGGGCTCGGAAGGGTCGCCCGCGCCGGAGGCCGTCCCCCGGGCCGAGCAGCCCCGCGACGCTGGCGATGACCGTCACCTCGAGCGCCTCCCGGTCGTCCAGCGCCGGGAGCAGTCCCGGGATCGTCCCCGCCAGGAGCGTCTTGCCCGCGCCGGGCGGGCCCACCAGCAGCAGGCTGTGTCCTCCCGCCATCGCGATCTCCAGGCCCCAGCGCGCAGCCGCCTGGCCCCGGACATCTGCCAGGTCGACCGGTGGCCCTGCCTCCACCAGCGGGGCGCTGCCGGTGGCACCCGCCGCGATCACCCCCGAGACCGCGACCGGCGCCGCGCGCGACGCCCGGGCCGCCCGCCGCCCGCGCGGACCGGCCACCAGCCTCGCCGCATCGTCGAGACCGCGGAGCGGCTCGACCTCGATCCCCTCCACCAGCGCGGCCTCGGCGACGTTGGCCGCCGGGACGCCCACCCTCCGGGCGCCCGCGCGGGCCAGGGTGTGGACCATGGGCAGCACGCCCGGCACCGGGTGCACCTCGCCGGAGAGGGACAGCTCACCGAGCAGGGCCCAGTCGCCGCCGGAGGCCGCCACCTGCCCCGACGCGACCAGGATCCCGACCGCGATGGCGACGTCGTACGCCGCCCCGTGCTTCCGGCGCCCGGCCGGGGCGAGGTTCACCGTGATCCGCTGCGCGGGATACGCGAACCCGCTGTTCCGGATCGCGCCCCGGACCCGCTCGCGGGCCTCGGACAGGGCGGCGTCCGGCAGCCCGACGATCTGGCACACCGGCAGGCCCGGCGCGACGTCCACCTCGACGCGCACCAGCGCTCCCTGGAGCCCTTCCACGACCGCCGTCACGAGCGTCGCCAGCATGACGCGGAGCGTAGGAGGGACGCCTCCACCCCCGCCGCCCGGCGGCTCTACCGCCGCTTGCCGCGGCCTTCACCCGCGCTTACCGGGCCGGCGTCCGGTGCCCCCGCGGTTCCGGGGGCTGCACGAGGGAAACCCCCCCGAGGCGCCCTCAGCTGGTCGCCGGCGCCAGCGCCGCGGCATCCGCGGCCGTGGTGTCCAGCCGGTCGAGCTGGCGGACGAACTCCAGCACCGACTTCCCGAGCGCCGTGTCCGTCTTGGCGACCGCGAACGGCGCCCCCGTGTTGAGCGAGGTGATCGCCACCCGGTAGTCGTTGACCACCTGGTACGAGATCCGCCGCCGCAGCGCGCTCTCCGCGTTCTTCACCGTGATCCCGGTGTAGGCGGTGGAGCGGTTCAGGACCAGCTGCACGCGCCCCGAGCCGATCCCGAGCTGCGACATCGTCTCCAGCACCAGCCGCACGTTCTTCAGGCAGGACAGGTCGGCCGTCATCACCACGAAGACCACGTCGGCCGCCGCGATCACATCGAGGTTGGTCTCGTCCAGGCGCTTGTCGATGTCGATGATCACATAGTCGTAGCGCTGGCGGAGCAGCTCGATGATCTGCGTCATGTGGTGCTGGTCGGCGCTCACGAGCTCCGCCATCTCGGGGGACGGCGGCGCCAGCAGGAGATCGATCCCTGCCTCGTGGTGGATCAGCACGGACTTCAGGATGTCCTGGTCGATGGAGGGCGCCGCCACGACATCGACGATCGACTTGCGGTCGAGCCCGAGGTCGAGGAAGACCCGGTGGTCGCCGAACTGGAGGTTGCCGTCCACCAGGGCCACCCGCCGCCCCTGGTCGCGCTGGAGCGCGATGGCCGCGTTGATGGCGAGGGTGGTCGTGCCGACGCCGCCCTTCGCCCCGTAGAAGGCCATGACGCGGCCCGCCGCCGGCTGCTGGGGAGCCGTCTCCACGTAGCGCGGTGCGAACCGGGCGAGCAGGCTGCGGATGCGGGCGAGGAGCTCCGCCGGGTGGAAGGGCTTGACGAGGTAGTCGTCGGCACCGGCCCGGAGGCCGCGCACCTTCTGCTCGATGTCCGTCTCGGCGGTGACCATGATGATCGGGATGTGCGCGGTCGATCCCTCGTCCGCGCGGATCCGCTCGGCCACCTGGTAGCCATCGAGCTTGGGCAGCATGATGTCGAGCAGGATCAGGTCGGGATGGTCCCGCTCCAGGACGCGGAGCGCCTCCGCGCCGTCGACGGCCGCGAGGACCTCGAACCCTTCCTGCTTCAGGGTGTACCCCAGCACCCGCTGGGTGTCGGGATCGTCGTCGACGATCAGGATCTTGGCGGCGGCCATCTGACCTCTCTGGGCGGCGTGCCTCGAGTCGGGCGGATGATACCCGCCCGATCCCGGGATGTATCCGCCGATTCTCGGCGACGCGCGGCCTCCTGTCGAGAGATCGCCGGCGGGGGCACGCGGCGCCCCGCGGGTGTCACGCACCCGCCACGGACGTCATGCGTCGCCAGGGGGCGGCTCGGCAGGCTCGCCGGACGAAGCCGGCACCTCCGCTCCCCCCGCCGCACCGGCGACGCCGGCCGCTCCGCTGCCCGTCCCGCCGGACGCCGCGCCGCCTCCCGCGCCGCCTCCCGTGCCGGTCGACATCCCGCCGCTCACGAAACCGGAGATCGGCCGGAGGAGCTCGGTGAACTCGAGCGGGATCACGAACTTCGTGGCGGGACCCATCCCCAGGGTCTTGAGCGCGTCGAGGTACTGCAGCGCCATCGTCTTCTGGTCCACGCCCTTCGCGGCCGCGAAGATCCGGTTCAGCGCCTCGCTGAAGCCCTCCGCCCGCAGGATCGCCGCCTGGCGATCGCCCTCGGCGCGGAGGATCGCCGACTGCTTGTCGCCCTCGGCCACGTTGATGGTGGACTGGCGCGTGCCCTCCGACTCGGTGATGACCGCGCGCCGCGTCCGCTCGGCGGAGAGCTGCCGGTTCATCGCCTCCTGCACGTCGCGCGGCGGGGTGATCTCCCGGATCTCGACCGTGGTGACCTTGCCGCCCCAGCGCTCCGTGACCTCGTCGAGCTTGGCCCGCAGGATCTCGTTGATCTGCTCGCGCTTGGAGAGCACCTCGTCGAGCAGGATGTCGCCGATCACGGCGCGCAGCGTGGTGGTCGCCACACCCTGCAGGGCGCCCGCGAAGTAGGCCACCTGCACCACGCTCTTCAAGGGATCGACGATGCGCCAGTAGATCAGGAAGTCGACGTTGATCGGGGCGTTGTCCTTGGTGATCGTGGTCTGGCTGGGGACCTCGATGAACTGCTCGCGCAGGTCCACCGTCACCGGCCGGTCCACGATCGGGATGAGGAAGACCAGGCCGGGCCCCCGCACCAGGTCCGGCCCGGTGCGGCCGAACCGGAAGACCACCAGCCGGGCGTACTCGTTGACGATGCGGACCGACAGGTAGACCAGGACCAGCAGGACGACGATGACGAGCACGAGCGCGCCAAGTGCGATCGGGTCGAGATTCATCGGCCGGATACCTCCTGCTCAGCCGACCCCTCGGGACCGGCGCGTTCCACCACCAGCATCAGGCCGTCCTGCCCGACGACCCGGACGGCGACCCCGCGATCCAGCGCGGCGCCGTCCGCGCTCCGCGCGCTCCATTCCTCGCCGCCCGCGAAGACCGTCCCGACCGGCACCAGCGGGCGGCGCACGCTGGCCGGCATCCCGACGGGGATCGAGGTGGTCCCGCCGGCCGAGCTCCCACCGATCCCGAGCGGCAGCCTGGGACGGTGGCGGAGTCTCCACGCGGTTGCCACCACCACGAGCATGAACGCCGCGGTCAGGCCGGACATCGCGGCGATGATCGGCCAGGCCACGCCGATCCCGGCGCCCGCGGGCCCCGGCTGCGTGTACAGCGCCCCGGCGCCCAGGATGAAGCACCCCAGCCCGACCAGCGTCACCAGCCCGTGGCTCGTGACCGTCAGGTCCAGCACGAACAGCGCGAGCGCCAGGACGATCAGGAGCAGCCCGGCGATGTTGAGGGGCAGGCTGCCGAACCCGATGAACGAGAGGATCAGGGCGATCCCGCCCAGCGTCCCGCTCGCCAGGTTCGGGTGCACGAACTCCAGGATCAGGCCGTAGGCGCCGAGCACGAAGAGGACGAACGCGAGGTTCGGGTCGGCGAGCAGGTGGAGGATCTGCTGGAGCGGGTTCATCGCCATCTGCTCCACGGACGCGCCCGTGAGGTCGAGCGTGACGACGCGCGACCCGGCGGTCACCTGGCGGCCCGAGGCGTAGGCGAGCACGTCCGGCAGGGTCGCGGCGATCCCGTCGACCGCGTGCGCCGCGACCGCCTCGGTAGCCGACGACGAGCTGGCGTCCCTGACCGCCGAGACGGCCCACGAGACGTTCCGGCCGCGGGCCTCGGCGATCGACGTGATGCTCGAGATCGCGAAGCTCATCGTCTTCGCCGCCTCGGTCCCGGTGAGCGTCTGGCCCCCCGACCCGACCGGCGACGCAGCGCCGATGTTCGTGCCGGGCGCCATCAGGGCGATCGCGCCCGCGAGGGTGATGAAGGTGCCCGCGCTCGCCGCCCAGGCCCCCTGGGGCGCAACCCACGTGATCACTGGGACGGGCGACCCAAGGATGTCCTGGGTGATCGAGCGCATCGCGTCGAGCGAGCCCCCGGGCGTGTCGATCTCGAAGACGACGGCGCTGGCACCTTCCGCGGTGGCGTGCGCGATGCCGTCGTGCACGTAGCTGGCCATCACCTGGTCCACGATCCCGGTGAGCGGGAGGACCACGACGCGAGGCGCAGTCGCACGCGCCGCCCCGGCCGACAGCAGGACCATCCCCAGCGAGGCGGACAGGAGCGCCACCAGGCGCATCGCTCGGCGCATCACGCGTGCCTCCCCGACCATCCTACGTCGAACCCCAAGGGCCGGATGGATTGCCCGCCGGGCCGGGCGGGCGGTGGGCGGCACTCGGCGGGCGGTGGGCGCCCACCAGCGGCCCGGTGCTCAGCGATCCGGTGGCAGCAGGTGGTCGAGGAGGATCTGGCTCCAGGTCTCCATCCGGTCGCGAACCGCCCGCGCCTCGTCCGGGGTGGCGAACGCGCCCCGCAGCTTGTGCGTCTCCCGGATCGACACGGGACGGCCGCCCGCCTCGGCCTCGTACACGATCCCCAGGTGGACCGCGCCGACCGGGTCGGTGTCGTCGTTGAGGAGCCCCACCAGCCGCGGCTCCGGGTCGAAGCCGGCCAGCATCTCCTCGTGCCACTCCCGGCGCAGGGCGCCCTCGATCCCGTCGTCGCCCGGGTTCATGTGCCCGCCGATCCCGACGGTGAAGCGCTCGTGGAGCCGCGCGTCGCCTCCCGCGCTCGTGCGGTGCATCAGGAAGATCCGCTGCCCGTCGCGGAGCACCAGGTACGGGATCAGCTGCTTCCAGGAAGGGTCCGTCTCCGCCTCGCGGCGCGGCCGGTAGCCGGCCCCTGCCAGCGCCAGTCCGAGGAGGGCCGCCACGCCGTCCTGCCGGACGCCGCGCCACCCCGGCCCGGACCAGAGCCGGCTGCGCGCCACGCCGAGGACCGCCTCCTCGCCGGGTCCCGTCCGGTCGGCCTGCGCCGCCCCCTCGTCCCCGCGGGCGCTCGCTCCGGTCATCGCCGTCCCGGGCCCTCCAGGGCCGACCGGACGCGCTCGAACCGCGTGCGCAGCACCTCCGTGGAGGGAGCGTCCGGCGTCGGCGGCAGCCCGGCGAGATCCGCCCGCCAGGAGTCCAGCACCGTGGAGAAGCGGTCGAGCCACTCCAGCAGCCGGTCCCGGTTGAGCGCCGCGATGCCGGCGCCGAGGTCCGGGTCGCCGCGGGCGACCCGCGTGGCGTCCCGCCACCCGCCCGACGCAAGCGGCGCCGCACCGTCCCACGCGTCGGTCCCGGTGACGGTCTCCGCGAGGGCGGCCGCGACGACCAGCGGGAGGTGGCTGATCGCCGCCACCAGCCGGTCGTGTGCATCCGGATCCAGTTCCACGGGCCGCGCGCCGCATGCCGATGCCAGCTCGTCCACGCGGGCCACGTCGTCCGGGAGCGCCGCGGACCCGGGGAGCACGATCCAGGGCCGCCCCACGAACAGGTCGGCCCGTGCGGCCTCGTAGCCGCGGGCCTCGATCCCCGCCATGGGATGCCCGCCCACGTGCCGCAGCCCCGGCACGGCGGCAGCGGCCCGCGCCATCGCGCCCTGGGCCGAGGTGACGTCGGAGAGGGTGGCGCCCGCGGCGGCGATCGCCGGTCCGATCTCCGTGACCAGGCCCAGGTTCGCCAGCGGGCTCGCCGCGAGCACGATCAGCTCGGCCTCGGCGACCGCACCGGCGGCAGACGGCGCGACGACGTCGATCGCGCCGTCCGCGAGGGCGGCCCGCGGCCCGTCCGCCGAACGGCTCCACGCCGTGATGTGCCAGCGGCCCGCGTCCCGGGCCGCCAGGGCGCGCGCGATGGATCCCCCGATGAGCCCGAACCCGACGATGGCCAGCCGCATGGCCGGCAGTCTACCCGCGCGCGGGGCAGCCGGGAGCCGGTGGACCGACGCGCGGCGGGCGCGGGGCAGCCGGGAGCCGGTGGACCGACGCGCGGCCCGGCCGGCTCCCGTTCGAGATCACGAGGCTCAGACGACCGGAACGGCCGCCAGCGCCTCGCGCACGCGGTCGGCGGGGTACTCGTAGTCCTCCAGCTGACCGGACAGGTAGCGCTCGTAGGCCGACAGGTCGAAGTGCCCGTGGCCGGAGAGCCCGAAGAGGATCACCCGTGCCTCGCCACGCTCGCGGGCATCCAGCGCCTCGTCGATCGCGGCACGGATGGCATGGGCCGACTCGGGTGCCGGGGCGATCCCCTCGGTGCGCGCGAACTGCACGCCCGCGTCGAAGGTGGGCCGCTGGTGGACGGCGCGCGCCTCGATGATGTCGTGCGCCTTGAGCAGGCTCACCAGCGGGGACATCCCGTGGTACCGGAGCCCGCCGGCGTGGATCGGCTCGGGAACGAAGTCGTGCCCGAGGGTGTACATCTTGACCAGCGGCGTCAGGCGCGCCGTGTCGCCGAAGTCGTACTCGTAGACGCCGCGGGTCAGGCTCGGCGCCGCCTCCGGCTCCACGGCGACCACCCGGTAGGACGCCTCGCCCCGCAGCATCTGGCCGATGAACGGGAAGGTCAGCCCCGCGAAGTTGGAGCCGCCGCCGGCGCAGCCGATGATCACGTCGGGCCGCTCGCCGGCCAGCTCCATCTGCTCGATCGCCTCCTGGCCGATCACGGTCTGGTGGAGCATCACGTGGTTGAGCACCGAGCCCAGGGAGTACTTCGTGTCGTCCCGCCCGGCCGCATCCTCGACCGCCTCGCTGATGGCGATCCCGAGCGACCCCGGGCTGCCCGGATGCTCCTCCAGGACGCGCCGTCCATAGCTCGTGGTGGGGCTCGGGCTGGCCACCACCTCGGCGCCGTAGAGCTCCATCAGGTTGCGCCGGTACGGCTTCTGGTCGTAGCTGGCGCGCACCATGTAGACCTTGACCTCGAGCCCGAAGAGCGCGCCGGCGAAGGCCAGGGCGCTGCCCCACTGGCCGGCACCCGTCTCGGTGGCGAGCCGGCGCACGCCCTCCTGCTGGTTGTAGAACGCCTGCGCGATGGCGGTGTTCGGCTTGTGGCTGCCCGCCGGGCTGGTGCCCTCGTACTTGTAGTAGATGTGCGCCGGGGTATCGAGGGCGCGCTCGAGGCGGTGGGCCCGGTGGAGCGGCGCCGGCCGGTAGAGGCGGTACGCGTCGCGCACCGGCCCCGGGATCTCGATATCCCGGTCCCCGCTCACCTCCTGCGCGATGAGCGCCATCGGGAAGAGCGGCGCCAGGTCGTCGGGCCCGATCGGCTGGCCGGTGCCCGGGTGGAGGACCGGCGCGGGCGGGACGGGCAGGTCCGGCACGATGTTGTACCAGGCTCGCGGAATGCGGGACTCATCGAGGATGAACTTCGTCTGCGCGCTCATGCGGGTGCACCTCTCGCTGCCGGCCTCGCGGCCCTGACATGAATCGACCCCGTCCCGCGAGGGACGAGGTCGAGGCCTCGTGGTGCCACCCTTCGTTCCGGCCGCATGGCGGCCGCTCATTCCGCGGTTCGGGGTGCCTGATCGCCGAACCTGCCCTGCGCTAACGGGGGGCCTCCGGCCCGGACTACTGCGCGCCCCCACGCGGTTCGCCCTGGCGTCTCGCGGGTCCATTCCCCGTCCCGCCGTCGGCGCCGGCTCTCACCACCCCGGCTCGCTGTGGCCCGCGGTTGACGGGTACTCGTCCCGGTCACCGACTGGTTCGCGGAATCTAGCGGTCGACGACGCTGCCTGCAAGGGCCCGGCGCGATCAGCCCCCGAGCGGCGCTTCGAGCAGCGGGGTGTGCGTCGCGCCGGACGGCCCCAGCACGCTCCGGTAGAGCACCAGCCGGTCGGCCGTCCACGCCAGCGGCTCCGGCCGGTCGACCGGCGCCGGCGGCCGCGATCCGAGCCCGACCCGTCCCGGCACCGCCCCCCGCGGCACGTCCGCCGAGCGCAGCCCCGCCAGCACCGCGGCCAGTGCCTCCACCAGCCCGTCGGGTGCCTCGCGGGCGATGGTGAGGTGGGCCTGCAGCGGCGCCGTGGGCTCGTTGGGTGCGATCGCCCGTGCCAGCCGCTCGGCGAGTGCCGCCACCTCCTGCTCGCCCTCCACCAGGCCGACCCAGGCGATGCGGCCACCGCGGCGGTGCTCGAAGGAGCCCGCCCGCCCCAGCTCGAGCCGGAACGGCGGACGCCCGGCGGCCGTCGCGCCCACGGCCCGCTCGATCGGGGGGATCGCGCCGGTGGGGGTGTCCCCCAGGAACCGGAGCGTCAGGTGCCACGTCTCCGGCGACTGCCAGCGACCGCCTCGCACGCGGCGCCGCACCGGCTCGATGGCCCGCGCCAGGGCGTCCCGCACCTCCCCGGGGACGGGGATCGCCACGAAGAGGCGCCACGCCTCGTCAGGCACGGGCGACCTGCCCTCCGGCACCGGAGGGCGACGGGCCATCCGTCACGCCCAGCAGGGGCAGCAGCCCGTAGAGGTCGCCCACCACCGGGACGTCCGGCCGACCGGGCGATCCGTCCGGGAAGCGGGCGCCGCGGTCCAGGAGGATGGGCCGGATCCCCACCGCGCTCGCGCCCGACACGTCCGCGTCGGGATTGTCGCCCACGTGCACCGCCCGCTCCGGCGGCACCCCGGTGAGCTGGAGGGCGTGCTCGAAGATCTCCCGCTGCGGCTTGACGTAGCCCACCCGCGCCGAGGCCACGATGGCTTCGAAGTGGTGTGCCAGTGCCAGGTCGTGCAGCAGCTCGGGCAGCGCCCAGACCCAGTTGCTGATCACCGCGCGGCGGAACCCGGCGGCGGCGAGCGCTTCCAGCACGGGCGTCACGTCGGGGAAGACGTGCCACGCGGCGCGCTGCTCGAAGAAGCGCCCCAGGTGCCGGTAGAACTCGTCGGGCAGGTCGTGGTAGCCCAGGAGGGCCATCGCGCGCACGTCGAACTGCTTGATCCGCTGGTAGGAACCCTCCGGCGTCGCCTCGAACGGGCCGAGCGAATCCCACAGCCCCTCCCCCAGCGCGGTCGCGAAGGCCGTGGCCAGCGCCTGCGCCTCCACGTCGAGCCCCCAGGAGGTGGCGGCGGCCAGGTAGGCGCCGGTCCAGGAGGGATCCACCCGCACCAGCGTGTCGCCGATGTCGAAGAAGACCAGCTCGGGCCGCGGTCCGGGAAGGGGCGCGAGAGGAACCGGTGCAGGGCGGGCTGCTCGAGGCGCCGTCATGCTCCCCCGGCACCGTGCGGGTCGGGCCGCCCGGCCTGCTCGCGCTCCCACCGGGCGCGATCCGCCCGCAGGATCTCGAGCGCCCGGTCTCGGCTCTGCCAGCCGAGGACCTCCACCGCCTTGTTCTCCAGGAGTTTGTACGTCTCGAAGAAGTGCTCGATCTCCACCAGCCGGTGCGGCGACACGTCCGCCAGGGACTCGAGGTGCGCCCAGAGGGGATCGCCGATCGCCACGCCCAGGACCTTGAAGTCGTCCCCGTGCTCGTCCCGCATCGCGAGGCCGCCCACGGGCCGAACCCAGATCCGGCAGCCGGTGAAGGTGGGCTGCGCGATCAGCACCATCACGTCGGTGTGGTCGCCGTCGTCGGCTCGGGTCCCCTCGATGAAGCCGTAGTCGAAGTTGTAGTAGACGGCGGAACTCAGGACGCGGTCGAGGCGGAAGACGTCGTGGTGCTCGTCGTACTCGTACTTGTTGCGGCTGCCGGCCGGGATCTCGATGACCGCCTCGAGGACGTCCGGGAACTGCTGTACGGGGGCCATCGGATCAGTCGTTGTAGAGGCGCTCTTCGATCAGCTTCTCCTGCACGGTCCGCCCGTCCGGATCGAAGCACGAGTACTCGAAGTGCTTCTCGAACTCCAGGTCCACGTTGTCCTTGCCGCCGCGGTTCTTCTCGACCGAGGCCACGATCCAGTCCCGGAAGCGCTGCGCCTGGTACGGGTTGAACTCGATGTTGACCTTGGCGACGATGTGGTACTTCTCGTTGAGGATCAGGATGATGTCCGCCTCGTAGTTGATCGCCGACGAGCCGCGCAGGTGGTGGTTGCGCAGGCGGGACGCCTTGAGCCCCTCCTTGTCCGCAGCGACGATCGAGATCAGCGGCACTTCCTCGGAGAGCGCCACGTCCTTCAGCCCGTTCACCACGAAGGTGACCTTCTCGGTCTCCGTGGGCGGTTCGGGGATGACCGGCACCTTCTGGAGATAGTCCACGAAGACCACCAGGGGCCGGTCGTTGGAGAGGGCACGGTGCTGCTGCACCAGCAGCCGCATGTTCTCCACGGTGGACGCGGTCTGCGAGCCGCGCATCAGGAAGAGGCCGTCCCCGTAGCGCGCGATGCGCTCCAGCGCCGGGCGCAGCCGGGGGTTCGACACGAGGTGCTGGGTGATGTCGCCCTCCGCCATCCAGCTGCCGAGGATCTCGCGGCGCACGTCCTGGATCTTGATCGCGCCGGTGGTCTGCGGCAGGTGCACCAGGGCGGACTCGAGGGCGATCAGGCGGTTGAGCAGGTACTCCTCGTCGTGCTCGAAGCAGATGTAGAGGACGTTGGCCAGCCCGCCCGACGCGATGTTGCGGGCCATCTGGAGCGCCATGGTGGTCTTGCCGGTGCCCTGGGCGCCGCCGAGCAGCAGCATCTCGCCCGGGCGCAGGCCCCCGCCGATGGTCTTGTCGAGCGGCGTGAAGCCCAGCGGGACGGGCTGGTAGCGCCCCACGTCCCCGGTGGAGATCCGCTCGTTCAGCGTGCTGAGGACGTCCATGGCCGAGCGCGGACGCATCGACCCGCCATCCGACTCCAGCCGCCAGGCCGCGTCGCCGACGGTCCCCCCGTCGGACGGCTCGGGAGTGCCCGTGGGTCGTGCAGTGGTCTCCACCTGGTCCTCACCTCCGGACGTGCAGCCGCCCGATCATAGCATCCGGTCTGTGGCCTTCCGGACCCCGGTCGTACCCCGGGATTGCCCCGGTCGTACCCGGCCGCCGGCCCGCGGCGCCCTCGGCACAGCGGCCTGGCCGGCGCGGCGGCACGCCCGGCGCAGCGGCGTGGTCAGCGCAGCGGCGTGGTCAGCGCAGCGGCGTGCTCGGCGCCGGGGCGTGGTCAGCGCAGGCGGGTGCTGGCGAGCGCGTCCCAGTACCGGACGATGGTGCGGATCCCGGCCTCGTAGTTGTCCAGGCGCATCGACTCGTTGGGGGCGTGCGCGTGGTCGTCCGGCGGGGTGAAGCCCAGCAGCACGACCGGGAGCCCCAGGGTCGACTCGAACGAGGCGGTGACCGGCACGGATCCACCCTCGCGGATGTAGACCGGCTCGGTCCCGAAGACCTCGCGCAGGCACGCGGCGGCCGCGCGCGTGGCCGGGTGGTCGATGGGCGTCAGCGACGGGCGGCCGCCGTGGATGTACCGCGTCTCCACGCGGACGCCGGCCGGCGCCAGGGCGGCGATGCGGTCCCGCACCAGGCCGAAGACGCGCTCGGGATCCTGGTCCGGCACCAGCCGGCAGCTGATCTTGGCGTGCGCGTGCGCCGGGATGATGGTCTTGGCGCCCTCGCCCTGGAAGCCGCCCCAGATCCCGTTGACCTCGAGGGTCGGGCGCGCGCCGCGGCGCTCCAGCGTGGTGTAGCCCGTCTCGCCCCAGAGGGTGTCGACCCCGATCGAGGCGAGGTAGTCGGCCTCGTCGAATGGCAGGCGCGCCAGCTCGTCCCGGTCGCGCTGGCTCAGCGGCCGCACGTCGTCGTAGAAGCCCGGGACGGCCACCCGCCCGTCCGCGTCGTGGAGCCCGGCGATGATCTCGGCGAGCACCGTGGCCGGGTTCCGCACCGCGCCGCCGTACCCGCCGGAGTGCAGGTCCACGGTGGGTCCGGAGACGTCCAGCTGGGCGTACATGATCCCGCGCAGCCCGACCGTGATGGCGGGCAGGTTGCCCTCGAAGAACCCCGTGTCGCTCACCACGGCGAGGTCCGCGGCCAGCCGCTCGCGGTTGTCGGCGAGCCAGCGGTCCAGGTGCTCGGAGCCCGATTCCTCCTCGCCCTCGAAGACGTACTTCAGGTTCAGGGGCAGGGCGCCCCGGATGCGGAGCCAGGCCGCCGCGGCCTGGACGTGCACGTGCACGTTGGACTTGTCGTCGGCCGCGCCCCTGGCGTAGACCCGGCCGTTCTCCACGCGCGGGTCGAAGGGCGGCTTCTCCCACAGCTCGAGCGGCTCGGCGGGCTGCACGTCGTAGTGCCCGTAGACCAGCACCGTCGGCGCGCCGTCCGCGTGCAGCCAGTCGGCATAGACCACGGGATGCCCCTCGGTCTCCGACACCTCGACGTGCTCCAGGCCGGCCTGCCGCAGCCGATCGGCCAGGAACCCGGCCGCGCGCCGGCAGTCGGCGGCGCGCTCCGGGAGCGTCGACACGCTCGGGATCCGCAGGAACTCCACGTAGTCCGCGAGGCGGGCCCCGCTGGTCGCGTCGAGGTGCTGCTCGATATCGGCAAAGCCGCTCGCCATCTTCCGGGTTCCTCCTGTGCGTGGCCGTCCGTCCGTGGCCGTCACCGGCTGGACACGACGAGGCGGGCCCCCGGCCCGCCTCGATCGTCGATGATGCTGTTCGTCGCCGTGCCTCCGGCGACCGGTGGATCCCCGGCTATGCCGGCGAGGGCGACGGTGCCGGCGCCGAGCCGGACGGCGAGGAGCCGTCGGCCGGGAGCCGGTGGTCCGGCGTCAGCACGCCGAGCGGCCGGGGGGTGGGCCCGCCCTCGTCGCGGCGGGGGTCGGGCAGGTCCGCGAAGATCTTCTCGAACTCCACGTGGTCGAGCGTCTCCTCGGCCACCAGGCGCTGGGCGAGGGTGTCCAGGCGGTCCCGGTAGCGGGAGAGCACCTCCATCGCCCGCGCGTAGCCGCGGTCGATGATGGTGCGCACCTCGTCGTCGATCTGCTTGGCGACCTCGTCGCTGTAGTTGCGCTGCTCGCCGATCTCGCGCCCGAGGAAGACCATCTCCTCGCGCTTGCCCAGGGCGAGCGGCCCGAGCTTCTCGCTCATGCCGTACTCGGTGACCATCTTGCGGGCGAGGTTGGTGGCCTTCTCGATGTCGTTGGAGGCACCGGTGGTGGTGTCCCCGAAGACGAGCTTCTCCGAGGCGTTGCCGCCCAGGAGCCCGGCGATCTTGTCCTCGAACTCGGACTTGCTCTGCAGGTAGCGGTCCTCCTCGGGGAGGGCCATGGTGTAGCCCAGGGCCATGCCCCGGCTGATGATGGTCACCTTGGTGACCGGGTCGCACTTGGGCAGGATGCGCTGGACCAGCGCGTGGCCGCCCTCGTGGTAGGCGATGATCGCCTTCTCCGCGTCGCTGATGATGCGGGACTTGCGCTCGGGGCCGGCCATCACCCGGTCGAGCGCCTCCGCGAACTCCGAGGCGCCGATCACCTTCTTGTTGCGCCGGGCGGCGAGGATGGCCGACTCGTTCACCAGGTTGGCCAGGTCGGCCCCGCTGAAGCCGGGCGACTGGCGGGCGATGGACTCGAGGTCGAGCGCCTTGTCGAGCGGCTTGCCGCGCACGTGCACCCGCAGGATCTCGAGGCGCCCCTTCATGTCCGGCCGGTCCAGGATCACCTGGCGGTCGAAGCGCCCGGGGCGCAGCAGCGCCGGATCGAGCACGTCGGGCCGGTTGGTGGCGGCCACCACGATCACGTTGGTGTTGGTGTCGAAGCCGTCCATCTCGACCAAGATCTGGTTGAGGGTCTGCTCGCGCTCGTCGTGGGAGCCGCCCAACCCTGCGCCGCGCTGGCGGCCCACCGCGTCGATCTCGTCCACGAAGACGATGCAGGGGCTGTTGCGCTTGGCCTGGTCGAAGAGGTCGCGCACGCGGGACGCGCCCACGCCCACGAACATCTCCACGAACTCGGAGCCGGAGATGGAGAAGAAGGGCACCCCGGCCTCCCCGGCCACGGCGCGCGCGAGGAGCGTCTTGCCGGTGCCGGGCGAGCCGATCAGGAGCACCCCGCGCGGGATGCGCGCCCCCAGCGAGTTGAACTTCTCGGGGTATTTCAGGAACTCCACGACCTCCTGGAGCTCCGCCTTGGCCTCGTCGACGCCGGCCACGTCCGCGAACGTGACCACGGTCTTGTTGCCCAGGAACATGCGCGCCCGGCTCTTGCCGAAGCTCATGGCCTGGTTGTTGGTGCCCTGGGCCTGCCGCATCATGATGAAGATGAAGCCGCCGATGAGGAGCACCGGGAGCAGGGCGCTGATGAGCAGGCCCAGCCACTGGCCGGTCTGCGAGGCCTGCTGCGGGATCACGGTGACGTTCTCGCAGTTGGCCACCGCGCCGGGCTCCGCGCAGGTGGCGCGGATGTCCGCCATCAGCTGATCACCGAGCGTGCCCGGCACCTGGCTGGTCTTCTGGCTGTTGGCGGGATCCTTCAGGGTGATGGTGAGCGAGGTCCCCTGCTCGATGACCTGGTCCACCTGGCCGGCCTTGACGAGCCCGAGGAACGAGTTCGACCCACCGCTGTAGGGGATGTCCTGGGTGGTGGTGGGGGGAACGAAGACGGTGTACAGCAGCGCAGCCGCTCCCACGACGAGGATCAGCATGACGATGCCGTTTCTGAGGAATCGCGTGTTCAAGAAGGGAGACCCTCCGGGTCATGGCGGGGCGCCCCGCGGCGACCGCGGTGGCGTGCCGGAATTATAGGCCCCGGCATCCTCCTCCGACGTTTACGAAGCAGCGGGGCGCGCGGATGGGTCGGCGGCAGGCACGGCGGGACCGGCGGTTGGCGCTCAGCCGCGCCGCGGAATCGCGACGGCCGGCTCCCCCGTGACGGGGAACCGGCCGTGAGGTGTCTCGAGAGGGCTGGTAGCGGAGGCAGGATTCGGACCTGCGACCAAGGGCTTATGAGTCCCCTGCTCTACCACTGAGCTACTCCGCCGCCGATTCACGCACAGTTACAGTTCATAACTGGCGCAGAGCTTGACCGCAGTCGATGTCGAGCTCATAACTGTCGCCATGGTTCCACGCACGGCGGCCGATAGTTATGAGTCCTAGCGCCCGCGGTCGGGCTCCGGCTGATTCTATAGCCGAACCCGACGTCACCGCCAACCTCGCCTCGTTCATCCGCCACCTCCGGGCCGAAAACAAAGCGCCCTCGACGATCGTGACCTATGCCAAGGCGGTCGAGCAGTTCGACGCGTTCCTGGCCGAGCCGCGCCGCCACCGACCGCGCCGGGTCGCCGGCGTCCGGCGCGAGGACGTCGAGGCCTTCCTCGTCGAGCGCTCCGACGCCGGGATGCGCCCGGCCACACTCTCGCAGCGCTTCCGCTCGCTCCAGCAGTTCTTCAAGTGGTTGGCCGCCGAAGGCGAGATCGCGGCGAGCCCGATGGCGACGATGCGTCCGCCACTCGTCCCCGAGACTCCCCCGCCCGTCCTGCGCGAGGCCGACCTGCGAAAGCTGCTGGATGCCTGCGCCGGGACCGGTTTCGAGGACCGTCGCGACAACGCCATGATCCGGCTCTTCCTCGACACGGGGATGCGCCGCGGCGAGCTCGCCGGACTGGAGATGGAGGACGTCGACCTCGACCAGGAGACCGCCGTCGTTCTCGGCAAGGGCCGCCGGCCGCGAGCGTGCCCGTTCGGCCACAAGACCGGCCAGGCAATCGACCGGTATCTCCGGGTGCGATCGAAGCGGCCCGATGCTGCCGAGCCCTGGCTGTGGCTCGGGAAGCGGGGCCGGCTGACCGAGACCGGCGTCGAGCAGGCCATCAAGCGCCGCGGGCGCGAAGCCGGCCTGCCCGACATCCATCCGCATCAGTTCCGCCACACGTACGCCCATCAATGGCTCGCTGCGGGTGGAACCGAGGGCGACCTCATGCGCCTCGCCGGCTGGAAGAGCCGCCAGATGCTTGCCCGGTACGGCGCCTCGGCGGCCGACGAGCGGGCACGTGAGGCGTGCAAGCGGCTCAGCCCGGGCGACCGGCTTTGAAGGTTCGATGGCGGATGCCACGACCGGAAAACGACCCGTGACGTTGGTACGCTGCAATCGATGACAGCGCTCTCCCGACGCGCGCCATGACCTTCGCGTTCGCCAGCGCGGGCGCGTTCGTTGCCACGCCGCCGCCCGCAGGCGGCGGTGTGCTGCGTGAGGAGATCCTCCTCTTGGTGAGCTGTGGCGGCGAGATGAACCGCCTCCGTGACATCTCGAGCGACGTCATCCGCCGCCTCGATCACGTGCTGCGGTTTGACCTCGCAACCAAGTACAACCTGAACCAGTGGGACTATCGGCTGGATCCGTCGCGCGACGAGCCGGTTGGTCACGTCCCGGATCGCAGCCTTCGGCAGGTCGACGAGTCCGAGGGCGTGATTGCCATCCTCGGACGAAGCGTTCCCGAAGTCACGCGTCTCGAGATTCGGCGCGTATTCGAGCTGCGGCAGCTTGGCCAAGCCCGTGAGCTGTGGGTCTTCGTTCGATCGCCGTCTCGCGGGGCGACACCCGTTCCTGCAGGGGCGCCGACGATCCGAGAATTCGTGGACGAGGTCCGCCGAGACTTTGGCCGCGAGCTGATCTATCGCCGAAGCGAGACTGAGCTGGACTTTCAAGCGAGTCTGATGACCACCCTCTTTCCGTTCCTCATGACGCGCGTCGGCGTAGGCCATGGGCCGCTGGGATCGGCTGCCTGACGATGGCCACGTCCTGGGTTCAGGTTCTTGTCGACCCGCCGTCTGTGATCGCTTCCGCAGGTCCCGACGAGCAGCGGAAGTCAGCGATTGCGCTCTTGCTCGACGGTCGTTTGGATGACTACGAGCGTCGTGCGCCTGACGCCGGCCTGCCCGCATTCGCCAGCGCAACGGCCGAGGCTCGTCGTGACGGCGAGTCGAGGCTCGTCGCTGCTATCTCGCTTCTCGTGGGCGGGCATCGAGAGGCGCTGGACGGCCTGTCGTCCATAGCCGCGTCTCCGGAGGTGGAGTCCGGGATCCGTTCCATCGCCGCCATCCTCAGCGGAGCCGCGCTGAGCGATAGTGGGCGCCCTGACCTTGCGCTCCCGCTTCTCGACGAGCGCGCACGGGACGTCAACGAGCCGGCCGAGAAGGCGCTGCTCGACGTGCATTGGGCATTCCGGGCAGCCGAGTGCGGTCTGTTCGCCGAGGCAGAGGCTCGTTCGACCGCAGCGGGCGATGCGACTGACGACCGCTCGGAACCCCATCTGGCCATCCAGACGATCGCCAGGCACAACGCGGCGCAGTTCGGCTGGATCGTCGGGCATGCGGTTCCGCCAGATATGCCGCGCCGCGCTGACTCGAAGGCGATCGCGTGGATCGACCTCCTTGCGGTTGATGCACTCGAGGACTACCTCGACGGCCACTTCAAGGCCTTCTTCGAGCAGCCTTTCACCCGGTCGGTGACGTTCGCGAGGGAGGATCAGACAGATCGAGGGCTGTCCCGATCGCTGTTCCGGGCGGAGTGTCTCGCGGACTGGCAGGGCGTGGCACGAGCGAGGAAGAGCCTCGGGCGGTACCGATTGTTGAGCGAGGCTGGAAGAAGCTCGCCGGGCGCCGCGTTTGGATTTGAGCAGCTCCGGCGTGGCCGCGACGTCGAAGGCCTCGACCGTGCCCTGAGCGTGTTTCGAGCTGCCGGCCCTCTCGAACCGCTGAGGGGAGCCGGAGACCGTGTGAGTTCAATGCCATGGTGGCCGATCGAGCTAAGGGCGGACCTCTCGATACTCGAACACGCCGCCACAGCCCTCGACGCGGCTGCCGTGGAGCGCGCTCTTGACAGAATCCTCGGAAGCCTGCCAGACATGCTTCGGTTCGTGCCTGGCAGTGGCTGGGTTGTCGATCCCATCATGAAGGCGCTCGCCGCACTAGCACCGCCTGCAGGGCCACTACACCAGCGCCGGATGTCCCGCGCCATCCGCGAACTCGCCTCGGCGCCGCCAGACCCAATGGTTCATCAATCCATCGGGCGGGTGCTGCACAGCCTCGATTGGGAACGCCTCGGCCGGACCGAAGTCCGCCTTTGGCTTGGGTATGTACAAGACAACCTCGGCGCGCGCGATGATCACGTGTTCCCAGCGATGGCCGCCGCCCATGAGTTGATGTCGCTCCATCCCATCGCAATCTCAAGGGTCGCCCTGGCCGCGTTTCGCGAGACGCGGTCTCTGTATCTCGTCTCCCTGCTGCTGCGTCGTGGCTCGCTGCGTTCCGACGATCGGCAAGCTGTCGAGAATGCGGTCATTGATCTCGCTCAGTCGATGCGGCGTGAGGCGTCCGCGGGTCGGTACACGATGGGACTCATCAGGGTTGGCGGGCTCCTGGGTCGGCTCGCGCTAACTAGCCGGCGTCGCGGCCTGTTCGATGAAGCCCTTGATTTCGCGATGGACCCCAAGGTGTCACTCGACGAACGAATAGCGACCGTTGTGCCTTTCATCGCCGAGCCAGGAGAGGTCCCGTCTAGGCACCGGCGACGGCTCGCCGCCGGCCTGCCCGCGGCTCAGATCGGTATGCCAATCTTTGGCACGCAGGCCGATCTCCTCGGAGTGAATCTTCAGCTGGAAGCCGTGTTTGGTGACGTCAGCACGAGCGTGGCCCTGAGCCATCTCCTGCGGCTCGCGCACTCACCGAGTCAAGAGGCGCGCCTACAGGCCATCCGGTCCCTTGGCGTTATTCGCGGGAGCCTGGACTCTTCGACCCTTGCGGCAGTCCTGATTGGCCTGTCCCACGACCCGGACCCGTTCGTCCGAGCGGCTGCCGGGAACGCCCTTGGGGCTGCCACGGTTGACGTCGCCCCCGAGCTGCGGCAGGCGCGCATTTCTGAATTGCTTGAGGAGCCCGGGGAGCTGGTCCCGAGGGCGGTGTGGCTCGGCCTCGCGCAGAGTCGCCGCTCTGGTGAGGCATTCGAAACCGAGCTAGACGCGCGCGCATCCCGGGTAGCGGCCGCCCACATCGCATACACGGTGAGGGCGGCCGCAGCCGCGTTCCTGGCTGCCAGCGAGCAGCGCGGCTGAGTCTGGCGCAGCCCGGCCTGACAGCAAACCTGGACGAATCAGCGCCCGACACCCGCGAGCTCGCGCTCGCCGGCCTGATCCTCGAATCCGAAGACGAACCGTTCCCCGAATGCCAGGCCCAACTTCTCGAGGGTCTCAACGTTCGGGCGGTGCTGACCACTCTCGAGCCGGCTGATCGCCGAGACACTCGTGCTCATCCGATCGGCCAGCTGCTCCTGGGTCAGGCTATATCGGATCCGACGAGCGATGACCATCCTCGCCAATGCCTCGTACGGGGCCAGTCGCTCTTGCTCGGCCCGATACTCCGCACTCCGTCCCGCGCGACGTCGCCTCGCTGTGCGACTGGTGCTGCCGACGGGGCTTACCCACTCCTGCTTAGCTGTCACGGTGGCTGTTCTCATGCGGTAGGTGTCGGCGTGAGATTACCACTATTGAGAAGTTCGTCAAGGAGCATCGTGGCCTGCCGCACGTGGCGGTCGACGCGGACGCTCGTTCATCCGCCGGACAAACTCGTCCCAGCGAGCTTGGGCGATTCGAATATCCTCGGCGGGTACCTTGTCCGTCCGCTTCTCGATGAAGTGCAGGAGCACGAACAGGTTCCGCGAGCGCCGATAGAGGATCCGGTAGAGGTCATCGCCGAGGTGACACCGCAGTTCGCGGAGCTCACCTTCGATCTGGCTGGTGTACGGGAAGCCGAGGTTCGGACCGAAGAGGCCGAGCCGCTCGATCTGGTTGTCGATGGCGACTTGTGCCCTGGGTGGCAGGCGGTCGATCTCATCGTTCACCGGCTCGGACCGGTCCGAGGCTCGGTAGTAGACGACCGGCCAAGCCATTAGGTCTTGCCTCGCATGCGCAGGGAGACCCGCCAGGCATCCTGGTTGTCCTCCATCCACTGGACAAGCGCCTCGGCCTCCGCCGGGCCGCGGCCGGGGCTGGTCAACAGATCCGCGGCGACCTGTGGCAGGGCCGCGTACGTGATGCCGTCCTGATCCCAGGTCCGCTCGAATACAACGTCAGCGAGGGGCTCGAGTAGCACCGCGTTGCCGCCGCTCGGTGCGTCGCGCAACCCGAGGCGACTCGCCGCCTTGTCAATGTTCGGCACGTACACGGCGGCGAGCGCCGCCGGGGCGGCCTCGGCTCGGCGTGCTGCAGCAAGGCTCCCCGTCGCGGCGTACGGAGCATCCAACTCTCGAAGGCGAGCCTCCAAGGCCCGCGGGCCCCGAGGTTCGAGGAAGAACCGCGATCTGTTGGTTTTCAGGAGTGAGTAGTCCTGCGTCCATCGCCGCAGGAGCGCCTTCCAGTCGACGCTCTCGATCGGTCCGCGTCCGCTTCGCTCGACGAGCGCCTCGCTCACGAGGAAGGCGACGACCCGCGACGCACTTCCGAGGGGCAATTCGGCCGTCTCGGCCAGCAGACGGAGCGGATATGGCGGCCTGAAGTCCAGCAGAGCGCGGACGACTCGAGCGGACGCCGGTCCTCGCAGCGATCGCAGCGGCCGATCCTCAGCCCACGGGTTCGATTCCGCTCCGCAGAGCTCGATGAAGATCGGCGGCACGCGCGTCGCGATGCGCAGGTTGCCGGTGGCATCCGCGTACGAGAACCCGAGTTTGTCCAGCATCGTGCGAGTCCTCGCCGTTAGGAAGCGGCTCAGTACAAGCACGCCATCGACCCCTGGGAAGGTTGCCACTCGGCCCTTCGGGACCGGCGGACGCAGCCACAGCGAGCCGAGCTCGCTCGACAACGCGTACGTGTCGCGCGGGTAGAGGCTTGCGCGTGCTTCGACGGCCAAACGCGCTCGCGCCCTGTTGGGGGCCTGGACGGCAATGAACGCATCGGGCCGCCATTCGCTCGGGGTCTGGCCTCGGGGCTCGCGCTCGATAGCGATCGACCAGCCATCTGGCAGTCTGTCGATTAGTAGCTTCTCGAGCGAACCGAGGAGCTCGCGTTCGCTCGATGGCGCGAGAAGGTCCTCCACTGTTCCAGCCATGTGCGCTGTTCCACTCCTTGCGGAACAAGGCCAATTCGTGGAACACCATACCACATCAGAGGGCGCTGGCGGGGCAAGGTGGCGAACCCCCTGGTACTCCGCCTTCTCCGACCCGGACCGGTGGTCGTGCGTCGCGATCGTGAACTGCGCGACCGACTCGCCTCTCGGAGTCCTGCGAAGGCCGTGTTCCCGGGTGACACGGCCTGTCAGGAGCACCTGGTTCATGGACAACCCCCGCTCCGCCGGGGGGTCGTCCAGCGGCGCCAAAGTGCAGGCCCGTGACGGACAGTGCGCCGCGCCCGTGGAGCCGATCGAACCACACTGAAGCATATCTTCTGGTCCAGGTCGATTCCTGACTGGCAGCGGCGCACCCTCGGCGACGAGGTGCTCTGGAACGGGCACGTCGACGATGCCGGGCACCCGCTCGGGCTGGCCGCCGAGGCGGTCGCACCGCAGCCCTCCGACACCATCCTGTGCGACACCATCCACCGCGCCAAGGGCCTCGACTGGCCGTGCGTCGTCCTGGTCGAGCTGTGGGCCGACGACCCCCGCCTGCGCCAGCTCCTCTACGTGGGGTCGAGCCGGGCGCGCCACCACGTGGTGCTCATCGGGACGGGGGAGCTGCTGGCCCAGCTGCGCTGAGCGAGGGGCGGGCGGGGGCCGCTACGCGTCCGGTCCGCGGCGCGTGGCCGGGCGCGCTGCCGCCCCGGTCGCCACCCGGACCGTGCCAGCTTGCGCGACACGACCGGTGAGGCGATCTCCGCGTTCAGGGAACGCGCTGCTCCCTCCCCCGCGGTCCGCCGACGGGCGCATGCCGCGCCCGTTCGAGGTACCGGCCGGCGGCACCCCGCGCGATGAGCACGTCCCGCCACGCCAGGCCCGGCGGGATCGCCGCGTCGAAGGCGCGCACGTCCTCCAGCACGGCCTCGAGGCTGGCCGCCAGGGCACGGGCGCCGGCGGGTACCACGATGGGCTCATCGCTCTCGAGCCGGATCTCCCCGTCGAGCTCGTAACCGGCCCCCGCAAGCCGCTCGGCGATGCGAGCGGCCACCGGGGGGCTCATCCGCCGGGCACCCACCGCGTCGCGGAGCCGACGCGCCTCGCCGGCCCACCAGCCGACGGCGCGGCACTGGCCGCGGATCTCCGCCAGCAGCGCGTCCCACGGATCCTGCTCGATCAGACTCGCCTCCTTCTGCGTGTCAGCCCGGCGATCCTGGCGCGACCGAGGTCAGCGGAGCGTGAGCGTGGCGGTGGTCGTGGCGCTGAGGCCACCGCTGGTGCCGGTGATCGTCAGGGTGTACGTGCCGCCCGGACTCTGGCTGGTCGTCGTGATGGTCAGCTTCGCGCTCGTGCCGGTCGCGGGGTTCGGCGAGAACGTGCCGAGGACGTCGGACGGGCTGTCACTGACAGCGATCGTCAAGGTCACCTCGCCGGTGAACCCGCTCGAGCGCGTGATCGAGATCGTGTAGCTCGTGGACCGGCCGGGCTTGATCGTCCGCGACGACGGGCTGGCCGAGAGCGTGAAGCTCGCGGGGACCGGCGCGGTCACGGTGACGTAGGCCGTGCCGCTCACGCTCCCCGACGTGGCCCTGACCGTGTACGGGCCACCCGAGGTGGCGCCGGCCGTGAACAGGCCCGAGGTGTTGATCGTGCCGGCGGCTGGGTCGACGCTCCAGCTGA
>JAJYKX010000144.1:4258-6751 GCA_021788175.1 Chloroflexota bacterium | reverse complement strand
ATCTCGACCAACCCTGCAGGCGGCACGTTGACCTGCACCAACGGGCTCACGCAGTACGTCTCCATGGGTGTGGCGACGTTCACCGGCTGCTCGGTCAACAGGATCGGCACCGGCTACACGCTGCGGGCGAGCACGCCCTACAACTCCTCCATCGCGGCGGTCACGAGCTCGGCATTCAACATCGTCGCGGGCGCCCCGACCCAGCTCGGCTTCACGACGCAACCATCGAACGTGACCGTGTCGCAGACGTTCCCCGTCGCCCCTGTCGTTGCCGTGCAGGATGCGGGTGGTAACACCATCACATCGGGCGCCGGGAGCACCACCGCCATCACGCTCTCGCTCGGGTCGAATCCCGGTGGAGGCGTTCTCGCCTGCACTGGCGGCAGGACCGTGGTGGCGGTTGCGGGCGTGGCCCGGTTCACGGGATGTTCGATCAGCCAGGCCGGCACCGGATACACCCTGGTGGCAACCGCGTCGGGGTTGAGCACGGCCACCAGCGTCGCGTTCAACGTCTCGGCCGTGGTCACGACGATCACGCTGCGGTCGTACTCGCCTGTGATGAACAATGGCGCCATCCTGTGGGGCCAGGGTGTCGACCTCATCTCGCACACGAGCGTCCCCTACGTGCAGTTCCAGATCCAGACGACACTGAACCAGGTCACGTGGGGCCCCCTCCTGAGTTCGACAGGATCGCCGCTGACCTTCACGACCGATGCGGCCGGCAATGCCACGTACCACTACACGCCGATCCGCAACTACTGGTATCGGGCGGTGGTGGTCGGCGGGGGCGCGGCGCCGAGCAACGTTGTCCGGGTCACGGTGCGCCAGCTTTGCCTGATCCGACCCAACCCCGCCGGCACCACGACCCTGGCCAGGGGCACGTCCATCACCTACCGCGTGGTGATACGTCCGGCGCGCCCTGACCTCGTGCGGGCGACGGCGCTCTTCCAGGTGTGGCAGAGGACCAGCGCCGGCTGGCGGCTGTACACGCAGCGCAGTGCCGTCATCGACGCGGCCGGCAATGCCTACTTCACGTGGACGTTCTCCACGTCGGGGACGTGGTACGTGCGGTCACGAGCCCAGCCCACCCCGGTCAACGCCAACAGCTTCTGGACCCCTGCCGTGTTCTACCGGGTTCCCTGAGCGATCGGCGGCCCGGTCTCTCCGGTTCGCCGGCTACCAGTCGTCGTCAGGCGGGATGTCTCGAGGATCGCGGCGCAGCCCTCGAGTCTGGGCGTCCCGCCTGAGCCAGCGGGGCCGAAGATCCTCGGCCGTGCCGGAGCGGGTCCCGCGCTCGGGGTGCACTTCGTAGCCCACCGGGGGCGGCGGCGGGGCCTCGGCGGGGGACTCGTCCGGCGGGGCGTACCTGTAGCCCACCGGGGGCGGTGGGGCATCGGCGGCGCCCGGATCGCCATTGGCGGCCCTGCGCGACCGGCGGCCCTGGTACGCGAGCCCGCCCAGGAACGCGACGACGACGAGCACCAGCGCGGCGAGGATGGGCAGCAGCCCATCCAACGGGGAGCCCCCGCCCGGGCCACTCGTCGTGCTTCCGGCGCCGGCTACGACGGGGCTCGAGCCCGGCGGAGAAGCGGAGCCGGATGACCCGCCGCTCGGGCTGGAGGCAGGGGCCACCGCCGGCACCGGCGTCTTCGTGGGTTTCGGCGTTGGCTTGGCGGTTGGCTTGGGCGTGACACGTGCCACTGGAGCCGCGGTCGGCTTTGGTGTGGGCCTCGGCGTGGCGGTGGGCCGCGCCGTCGGCCGCGGGGTGCTCGTGGGCCTCGGCGTGGCGGCCACCACGTTGACGGTGCCCTTCATGAAGGTGTACTGGCGGTCGAAGTAGGTGATCGACCCGACGGTCCGGAAGACGACCGTGAACGATCCTCCGGGTGGTATCGGCCCGCTGCCCACGAACCCGCTCAGGAAGGGTGTGACCCAGTGATCCACGGTACCGTGGTTGACCCAGGTGACGCTCTGGCCTGCGTAGACGGTTACCGGTGATGGGTAGAACGCCCAGTCGATCGTGACGGTCACGCCGCTTGCATGGACCGCCGACGGCGCGGCCAGCTCGACCGCCAGCACGACGCCGGCGAGCAGGGCGCCGACCCGCGTCGCGCCCGAGAGCTGACGCGGGATAACGCTGCGGATCTTCATGGCGCGAGCTCCTGGCTCCCTCTGGCAAGCACGCCCCGCCCGCCTGGGGCCTGGGTCATCGCGACACCTCCAGCCGGGAGGCATCGCGGGCTCCGCTGATCGTGCGGTGTCGGCGGACTGGTGCCCATGGGCCGAATGTACCAGCCGGGTGGCCGGACACGCCACTGGGAGCTGCCCTGCGCGGCCACTGCATCGCCTGCTTCTCCGTAACCCTTCCGCAAGGTGCCCGGCGGCAACCAGCGCACGTTCACTGCCGGCGACGTCACAGTCGTGGGTCAGTAGCCAACAGGCAACGTTGACCAACGGGCCGTTCCAGGGCAGCACAAACCACCACCGGCGGCG
>JAJYKX010000144.1:0-4248 GCA_021788175.1 Chloroflexota bacterium | reverse complement strand
AACCCTTCCGCAAGGTGCCCGGTCCAAGACTGGCGCGCATGAACACGCAGCCGGCTCCGGACGCGCGGACCGCGCCCCCGCCTGTCGAGCCCGACCGCCGCTGCGTCAGGGGTCCTCTCGCGCTTCGCGCCCGTAGGCGATCCATGGCGCCGCCGTGGGCGGCGGCGGTCCGGCGGAAGCCCGGAGAGGCACGCAGGAACCATCGAGAAGGGACACAGGGATGAGACGAAGAGTGGTGGGCGCGGCCCTGATGGTTGCCATCGGGGTGGGCGCTGCCGGGTTCGCGGCGTTCGGGCCGGGCCTGTCGAAGAACGCGACGGCGCAGCTGCTGACCGCCACGGTCGCCAGGACGAACGTGGCGGAGCAGGTCGCCGCGACCGGCAGTGTGTCCGCCACCGCCGTCTACGGTCTCAGCTTCGGTAGCGACCCGGACCTGACGACCGGCACGACGTCCAGCTCGAGCACCGTGAGCTCCAACACGTCGAGCTCCGGCAGCTCCACCAGCACGACCTGGCTCGTGAAGACCGTGGGCGTGAACATGGGCGATACCGTGGCGAAAGGCCAGGTTCTTGCCGCCGCCGATACCAGCAGCGCAACGGTCCAGCTGGCGATCGCCAGGGCGAACCTTGCATCCGCGAAGGCGACTCTTGCGATCGCGAACGGAAGCCCGGCGGCCACGGTGGTTGCCGCCGCGAAGGACGCCATCTCGCAGGCGAACCTGGCGCTCACCACCGCGAACGACAACAAGGCCATCGCGCTGCAGCAGGACGACCTGTCCGTTCAGGCCGCCCAGCAGTCGCTCGACGACGCGCAGGCCCAGCTTGCGACCGTTCAGGCCGGCCCCACGGCGGACGAGGTCGCGACGGCCCAGGATTCCGTGAACTCGGCCCAGCTCAACCTCACGAGCGCTCAACAGAACCAGGCCACCACGGTGGCCCAGGACCAGCTGTCAATCGAGCAGGCGCAGCAGGCGCTGGCCGCGGCCCAGGCCCAGTACACGAATGCCGTGCAGCAACTGAACGCGGATGCCGTCGTTCCGGCCTCGAGCGCGAGTCCGGCTCCCACGGCGAATGCGTCGCTCCTCGCGCAGGACAACGCCTCGATCTCACAGGCCGCCCAAGCCGTCCAGAGCGCCCAACTCGCCCTTCAGGCTGCGCAGGTCAAGGCAACCGCGGCCGAGCAGCAGGCCGCCAACCAGGTAACCGCGGCCCAGGACGCCCTCACCACCGCCCAGCGCAACTACACCACCAGCACGACGCCATCGCAGACCGCCATCACGGCGGCCCAGCAGGCGGTCCAGTCAGCCGAGCAGAACCTTGCGTCGGCGCAGCAGAAGCAGTCAGCGTCGGTCACCCAGCAGAAGGACCAGCTTGCCCAGGCGTACCTGGCGCTGACCACCGCGCAGCACAGCTACACGCAGAAGGTCGGGCCCAGCACGCCCGACGTGATCGCCGCCGACAAGGCAGCGGTCGCCAATGCCCAACTCACCGTGGCCTCTGCCCAGAAGACGCTGAGCCTCGCCTCGATCACCGCCCCGATCGACGGCCTGGTCATCGCGGTGAACGCCCAGCCGGGCGCCCTTGCGCCGAGCGGATACGCGGTCGAGATCCAGAGCCCGTCCCTGCAGGTGATCGCGGCGTTCACCGAGAGCAACGTGGCGAGCCTTGAGGTGGGCCAGGCGGCCACCGCCACGATCTCGGCGATCGACGCGTCCGTACCCGGCACGGTCACGGAGATCGCGCCGACCAGCTCGACCTCGTCGAGCAGCAGCAGCGTGGTGACGTACGACGTCACCGTCGCGCTGACGAACCCGCCCGCGAGGGTGCGATCCGGGATGTCCGCGAGCGTGGCGGTCACCACGGCATCTGCCGCGGACGTCCTCGCCGTCCCCGCCACGGCCCTCTCCGGCTCGGCCGGCAGCTACACGGTGCAGGTGGTCGACGCCAGCGGGGCGACGAAGACGGTCGCGGTCAAGGTCGGGCTGGTCACCAGCTCCATGGCGGAGATCCAGGGCGGCCTGACCGCCGGCGAGACGGTGGTCACCGGGTCGAGCACGGCGAAGACGTCGACGAGCTCCGGCTCCAGCTCCAGCTCGAAGTCGTCATCCGGGCTGAGCAGCCTGGGTGGCATCGCGGGTGGCGCGGCGGGTGGACCGCCGGCCGGCGCTCCGGGTGGCCAGCCATGATCGGCCTGCACCCACGCCGTCAGGCGGATCCGGCCGCCGGAACGGCGCCGATCGGCGGCATCAACGGCGGCGACGGCTCGGGAGCGATCATCGAGCTCCAGGGCGTCTCCCGCGTGTACGACACCGGCCGCGTGGTTGTGCCCGCCCTCGAGGAGGTCAACCTGCGCGTGGAGCGCGGCGAGTTCCTCGCGATCGTCGGGCCGTCCGGTTCGGGCAAGTCCACCATGATGAACATCCTGGGCTGCCTCGACCGGCCCACCGCCGGGCGCTACGTGCTGGACGGCTCCCCGATCGACGAACTCGACGATGCGGGGCTGGCGGCGCTGCGCAGCCGCTCCATCGGCTTCGTGTTCCAGTCGTACAACCTGCTGCCGCGGACCAGCGCACTGGAGAACGTGGCCGCGCCGCTGGCCTACCAGGGCGTGGGTCGCCACGAGCGCACCCTGCGCGCGGGGGCGATGCTCGAGCGGCTGGGGCTCGGTGACCGGCTGCACCACCAGCCGACGGAACTGTCCGGCGGCCAGCAGCAGCGGGTCGGGATCGCCCGCGCCCTCGTCACCGACCCGGCGATCCTGCTCGCCGACGAGCCGACCGGCAACCTCGACAGCCGGTCGGGCGCCGAGGTCATTGAGCTCTTCCACGAGCTGCACGATGCGGGCCGGACCATCGTGCTGATCACCCACGACCCGGACGTGGCGGCGGCGGCCGGCCGCCAGGTCCACATCCGGGACGGGAGGATCGCGGCATGAAGCTCCTCGACCTGTTCACGCTCTCGATCTCCCGGCTCGGGACCGGCAAGCTGCGCACCGCGCTGACCATGCTCGGGATCATCATCGGCGTCGCGTCGGTGGTCGCCCTGGTATCGGTCGCGCAGGGCGCCACGTCGGGCATCAACAGCCGGCTCGAGGGCCTGGGGACCAACCTGCTCACGGTCAACGCGGGCGGGTCGGTCAGCGGGGCCACCCGGGGCGCCTTCGGATCGGCCACCACGCTCACCATCGACGACGCGACCGCGATCTCGAAGCTCCCCGGGGTCGCCGGGGTCGCGCCCGAGCTGTCGACGTCGGCGCTGGTGGTCGCCGGCAGCGAGAACGAGACGACCACGGTCATCGGCACCAGCCCGGCGTTCGCGCTGGTCAACGCCTACGACATCTGGCAGGGCTCGTTCCTGAACCAGGCCAGCGAGGACAACACGCTGCGCATCGCGGTCCTGGGCGCCACCACGGCCGACAACCTCGGGCTGGGCGCCTCAGCGATCGGATCCGAGATCACCATCGGCGGGTACCCGTTCCGCGTGATCGGGATCATGCAGGCCAAGGGCGGCAGCGGCTTCCAGAGCCCTGACGACCAGGTCCTGATCCCGCTCAGCACCGCCCGCACGCTGTTCGTCGGCACCGACAGCATCCGGTCGGTGGGAGTCAGCGTCGCGTCCGCGAAGCAGATGGAGGCCGTGAAGGCTGAGATCACGACGCTGCTGGAGCAGCGCCACGGCATCGCGGCCGGCGGCACCGACGACTTCACCATCCAGGACCAGTCCCAGCTGCTGTCCACCGCCTCCTCGGTGGGAACGCTGCTGACGGTGCTGCTGGCCGGCATCGCCTCGATCTCGCTCATCGTGGGCGGCATCGGGATCATGAACATCATGCTGGTCTCGGTCCGGGAGCGGACGCGCGAGATCGGCATCCGCAAGGCGATCGGGGCGCGGGGCCGCGACGTGATGCTCCAGTTCCTGATCGAGGCGCTGGCGCTGTCGCTGGCCGGGGGCCTGATCGGCATCGTGATCGGTGTGGCGGTCTCGATCGTGATCGCGCTGCTCGCCGGCTGGGCCATCGCCTTCAACCCACTCACCATCGCCGTCCCGGTCGTCTTCAGCCTGATCGTCGGGATCGTGTTCGGCGTCTGGCCCGCGCGCCAGGCCGCGCGTCTCGACCCCGTCGTCGCGCTGCGCTACGAGTGAAAGGAACGTGACCGGCGTCGCTCAGTAACGGCGCTCGTCCTCGTCCCAGTCGTCACCCCTGGCCGGGCGACCGCCGCGCATTCCGCGCTGCCTGGCCGCCCGGTCG
>JAJYKX010000143.1:3068-6837 GCA_021788175.1 Chloroflexota bacterium | reverse complement strand
CGGCGAAAAGGGCGGCCCGGGCACTGGGCCGCCCCTCTCGCCGGGTCAGGCGGGTGTCGCCCTGATCGACGCCCAGCCGGGGATGTTCGGAGTGGGTGGAGGCGCGAGCAGCGCCTCGAGGTCGACCGAGTCGACAGTCACGTCGTCGGAGGGGCGGCCGAGCAGGTAGCCCTGGGCCGCCGTCACGTCGAGGCTGCGCAGCACGCGCAGCTGCTCGGGCGTCTCCACGCCCTCGGCGACGACGACCGAGCCCCAGCGCTTCGCGAGCTCCACGAGCGAGCGGAGCACCGCGAGCGAGGACTCGCGAGCCGCCCCGCCCTGGACCAGGGACAGGTCGATCTTGACGATGTCGAAGTGGATCTGCGAGAGGAGCCGGAGGCCGGCGTTGCCGGAGCCGACGTCGTCGGCGGCGATCCGCATCCCCGCCCGCCGGCACGCCTCCAGGTTCGCGCGGAGCAGGTCCATGTCGTCCACCGCCTCGCGCTCGGTGAGCTCGATGACGACCCGTTCCGGCGAGAGGCCCAGCCGGTCCAGCGTGCGCGCGAGCGCGTGGGCGCTGAACTCCGGTGCCTCCAGGCTGCGCGGCGAGAGGTTGAGGCTGACCGAGCGATCCTCGGGGATGGCGGCCGCGGCCGCGGCGATCACCTCGAGGCAGGCCTGGTCGAGCTCCACGGTGCGCCCGCACCGCTCGGCCGCGACGAAGAGACTGCCCGGGTTGTCGAAGCCGGAGCCCGCGGCCGGTCGCACCAGTCCCTCGAACCCGGTCACCCGACCGCTCACCAGCTCGACCACCGGCTGGAAGACCGGGCGGAGCGCCCGGTCGGCGGCCACCCGCGCCACCGCCTGCGAGAGCTCGGCGATCACGTCCTGCCCGTCCAGCGTGTGCCGCTCGGGGTCGTACTCGGCCACCGTCGTCCGCCCGTGGCGCTTGCACCAGAGGAGCGCGGCGTCGGCCTGTGCGTACAGCTCGGCGCGGCTCTCCGCCGGCACCGGGACGGCCGAGACACCGGCCGAGAAGGAGACGGGCCGGATGAGGCCGGCATGCCGCTGGGTCACGCTCGCCACCGGCTCCAGGGCCATGGCGAGCAGGCGCTGGGCGACCACCAGGCCGCCGGACGCATCGGTGTGCGGCATGACCACGGCGAACTCGTCACCGCCGATGCGGAAGGCATGGTCGGTCGCCCGGACATACCGGGCCAGGAAGGCGCCCACGGCGGCGAGGACGGCGTCGCCGGTGGCATGGCCGGCGGTGTCGTTGACCTGCTTGAAGTCGTCGAGGTCGATCAGGAGCAGCGCGCACGCGACGCCGTACCGGCGCGACACCAGCAGCTGCCGGTCGAGCTCCTCGTAGAAGGCGCGGTGGTTGCCGAGGCCGGTCAGGCTGTCGTGCAGCGCGTCGTGCTGGGCCACCTCCAGGCGCTGCGAGAGCTCGCGGTGCGACCGGTCCATCTCGATCGCCGGCTGCAGCACCTGGCGCGCCATCCAGGCGGCGAGCGCCAGGAGGAGCGCGATCAGGAGGCCGAGCGCGGCAAGCAGCGGCAGGGGCGGCGTGGTCGGCACGGCCGGGATGGCCACCACCACCGCCCAGTCGCCGAACCCGGGCAGGCTTGCGTCGAGCGGTGCGTAGGCGACGCTCCAGCGATCACCGAGCCAGGCGGTCACGGTCTGGCCGGCCTGCCGGACGAAGCTCGACAGGACCTGGTCGGGGCTGGGGAGTCCGGCGCCTGCACCGTCGGCGGCGGACGCCCCTGAACTGCCCGCGGCCCCGCGCGTGTCCGCGAGGAGGGTGCCGGTGGCGCTGTCGACGATCAGCGAGTACCCGCCGGCGTGGCCGACGGGGGACTGCGGGTCGGCCAGGAGCGAGACGAGCGAGAGGTCGAAGCGCACGAGCCCGACGGGATGGTCCGAGCTCACCAGCGGCGTGGTCATGGCGACGGTCGGGCTGCCGCCGGGGCCGGCGAACGGTGCCGACAGGTACACCTGGCCCGCGTGCAGCGCGAGGGTCGGCGCGAGCACCCGGGCGTCCACCGGATCGGTCGCGACCGGCACGAACTGCCCGTCCTCCATCCGGAGGCGTTCGGCGCCCGAGGCGTCGGTCACCACGGCGACGGGGACGCCGTCGCCGACGACGGGAGCAATGGGCGCCAGGTCGGTCCGGGCGGCGGAGGCGGTGCCGGCACCCGTCGCCAGGCGGACGGTGCTGGTGTTCGCGGCGTAGAGCAGGAGGGCGCTGCGGTCACGATCGAGCTCGGCGCCGAGCGAGGCGGAGACCTGCCCGCCGACCTGCGCGGCGTGGGCCTGGTCGACCTGGCCGGCACCCAGGATCATGGGGACGACGAGGGCCACCACGATGGGGATGGCGGCGGCGGCGAGGAGCGCCAGTGCGAGGCGGAGCCGCACGAGCCCGATGGTCGACGACGTGCGCGCGGGGTCGTCGGGCGGCGCGGGCGGGGCGGGCGAAACCGTCGGGGCCGGAGCGGCCGAGGGCCCTGGTCGTACGGGTGCGGGCGAAGCCGGCGTGGGCGACGCGGGCGGGACCGGGGTCCGTGCGGGCGCGGGCGTGGCCGTCGGGGCCGGGGTTCGTACCGAGGCGGGCGTGTCCGGGGCTGGCGCGGTCGTCGCGGGCGCGGTCGTCGCGAGCGACGTCGACTCCCCTGCCACCGCGCGCACGGGATCCGGCGCGCGAGGAGCCGACTCGCGCGGGTCCATCGGGTCGGAAGCGGGCGTCTCCGGTACGCCGCGGAGGGCGGCGAATGCCCACGGCGTCGCACCGGGACTCTCGGGAGCCGCCGGGACGGGAATGGCGCGAACCGGCGCCGGCGAGTCGGACGGCACGGTCGCCGGCACGAGATTACCGGCAGGCGATGTCGTCCGGGCCGACGGATCCGTCGCCGGCGGGGCGCCGGGATCGTCCGCTGCGGCACTCTCCTCGGCGAGGCCGAGCAGCTCCATGCGCAGCTGGGCGAGCGCCTGGGGATCCGGCTCGGGGCGGGGGGCGCGCGTGAGCCGGGACCGCAGACCGGACGGGACCGCCGGGTCATGCCGCCCTGTCGGATCGCCGGGCTCGCGCGGGCCTGTCGGCGTGGCGCCGGTGCCCGGAGCGTTCACGCACACTCCCTCGTGGTCGATCGGCGTTCAGGGTGTAGCCGATGGGCCGGGCGGCCGGGCTGGCCGCCGGGCGTGCACAGGTATCGCATGGCGGGCGGCGGGACGTACCCACCCGAATGTCACCCCGGCGACCCATGACCATCGGCTCGTCCGGCACCGGGTGGGTTCGGGCAGCGCACCAGTAACGGACGCGGGCCTGCTTCGTTCTCGTTGGTGGCGGCGGCGGGCCGCCGAGGGGCTCGACCACCGCGCCACCATCCGCAGGAGGTTCGCAGATGCGACGTCTCGCTCTCGCCGGTGCGCTGGGGCTGCTGCTGTTGTCCAGTACATCTGTGTTCGCGGCCACGCACAACAACATCTGGCGCGCCACGCTGACGAGCGCGACCGCGACGACCACGACCGCGACGACGGCGCCGACGACGAACGTTCGCGGGGGCGCCACGATCGTGGAGGTCGGGAACGGACGGCTCGCGAGCGTGGCGGTCAAGCTCTACGGCGTGAAGCCGGACTCCACGGTCCAGGTGACGGTCACCGACACGACGACGTCGACCGCCACGTCCAGCACGACGCCGGCCGTGTGGACGAGCCCGAAGTTCAGGATGGCGGCGACCGGCGTGAACCGGTTCTGGCTCAAGGGAAGCGATGTCAAGCCGCTCGACGC
>JAJYKX010000143.1:0-2968 GCA_021788175.1 Chloroflexota bacterium | reverse complement strand
GGCTATCGCGCACACGGCGTGCGATAGCCGACGGCAACCACCCAGCCTGCGTCCGACGGGCGTCCGAGCTGGCTATGGCACACGGCGTGCGCGGTAGCGGCCTTCGGCCCAGCGGATACTCGGCAGGCCCGACCGGCACTCAGCCCGGCTGGGCGAGCACCATGATGCGCAGCTCGGTCATGTCCTGGATCGACCAGCGCAACCCTTCGCGCCCGAGCCCGGAGTCCTTGACCCCGCCGTACGGCATGTGGTCGATCCGGTAGGTCGGGATGTCGTTGACGATCACCCCGCCCACGTCGGTCTCGTTGAACGCGTACCAGGCGTCGGCCAGGTCGTTGGTGAAGACGCCGGTCTGCAGCCCGAAGAAGCTCCGGTTCACCTGCGCCACCGCGTCGCGGATGTCGGCGAACGGGAAGACCACCACGAGCGGCGCAAATGCCTCGGCCGAGCAGACCTTCGCCTCCACCGGCGTATCGGCCAGGATGGTCGGCGGGAAGAACGTGCCCTGTGCGCGGCCGCCCAGCAGGACGCGCCCGCCCATCGCGACCGCCTCGTCGACCCACGCCTGCGTCCGCAGCGCCGCCTGCTCGTCGACCATCGGCCCGAGGTCGGTGGCCGGATCGAGCGGATCGCCCACCTTCAGCGCACGGGCCCCGGCGATGAACTTCTCGAGGAAGGCGTCCATCACGTCGGCGTGGACGAAGATGCGCTGCACGCTGATGCACACCTGGCCCGAGTAGGAGAACGCCCCCACCAGGATCCGCCGCACGGCCCAGTCGAGGTCCGCGCTCCGGTCGACGATCACCCCGGCGTTGCCGCCCAGTTCCAGGACCACGCGCTTCTTCCCGGCCTTCGCCTTCATGGGCCAGCCGACCGCCGGCGATCCAGTGAAGGTCAGCAGCTTGAAGCGGTCGTCGGTGACCATCCGGTCGCCGAGCGCGCGGGTCATGGGCAGGATGCTGACCGAGCCCTCCGGGGCCCCGGCCCGCTCGATGATCTCGCCCACGGCGAGCATCACGAGGGGATCCTTGGACGGGGGCTTGAGCACGACCGGGCATCCCGCGGCGATCGCCGGGGCCACCTTGTGCGCGGCCAGGTTGAGCGGGAAGTTGAACGGGCTGATCGCCGCCACCGGCCCCACCGGGAAGCGCCGCGTGATCCCCATGCGGCCCTTCGATGAGGGCATCAGGTCGAGCGGGATGGTCTCGCCGTAGATGCGCTCCGCCTCCTCCGCGCCCAGGCGGAAGGTGAGGCTCGCCCGGTCCACCTCCACCAGCGAATCGCGGATGGGCTTGCCGGACTCGCTGGCCAGCAGGTGGGCCAGCTCCTCGCGCCGCTCGCGGATCCCGGCCGAGATGGACCGCAGGATGTTTCCCCGCTCGTAGGCCGGCTGGTGGCGGGTGATCTCGAACGCCCGGACGGCGGCCTGCACGGCCTCCTCGTACTGCTCCGGCGTGGCCTGGTACGTGGCGCCGGCGGGCCTGGACGGGTCGGCCGGGTTGGCGATCTCGATGACGTCGGGCGAGTCGACCCAGCGTCCGGCCAGGAAGATCGGGTGGGGCCTGATCGCGGTGACGGTGGCCATCTGGGACTCCTCTTCCGCACGGAACGACGGGCCGGGACGTGCGACGATGTGCGCGCGATTCTAGACGCCCGGGACCCGGAAGGCCGGGCGACAGGGCCGGTACGAGGCCCGGAAACCGTGCCTGCCGGGCACGACGATCGGGTCGGTGACCGCGACCGTGCGCGCATGGGCCGAGGGCGGGCGGGACGGCCGACGCGGGCGCATCGGCGGCGCCCCGGGACGGACGCCGCAAGGAGGCGGAGATGGCGGAGCGCGATCGGCATCGGGCGAAGCACGGGGCGCTGCGCGACCGGCTGCGGGTGGACCCGGGCACGGCCGTCGACCTGGAGCACTTCGACCCGGGCGAGACGTACGGCAGGGAGCGGGTCGAGGCGGCGCTCGAGCTGTCCGAGGGGCTCGAGCGACTCACGGCGCTGCAGGACCGGATCTGGGCGGAGGCGAGGCACGCCGTGCTGGTCGTCCTGCAGGGCATCGACGCCGCCGGCAAGGACGGCACCATCCGCCACGTGATGACGGCGTTCAACCCGATGGGATGCCCGGTCACGAGCTTCAAGGTGCCCACCGACGAGGAGCTCGCGCACGACTACCTCTGGCGGGTGCATCGCCGGACCCCCGCGCGTGGCGAGATCGCCATCTTCAACCGCTCCCACTACGAGGACGTGCTGGTGGTGCGGGTCCACGAGCTGGTGCCCAGGGACGCGTGGGAGAAGCGCTACGAGCAGATCAACGCCTGGGAGCACCAGCTCGCCGACGAGGGCACCACGATCGTGAAGTTCTTCCTGGCCATCGACCAGGACGAGCAGCGCGCGAGATTGCAGGACCGGGTGGACGACCCGACGAGGCGCTGGAAGTTCCGGAGCGCGGACCTTGCCGAACGCGCGCGCTGGCACGACTACCGGAAGGCGTTCGAGGATGCGCTGTCCCGCTGCTCGACGTCGTGGGCGCCGTGGTACCTCGTCCCGTCGAACCACAAGTGGTTCCGGAACCTGGCAGTCGCGGACATCCTGGGCGACGTGCTGGAGGATCTGCACGCCGAATACCCCGCGGGCGAGGCCGGGATCGAGGGCACCGTCGTCCGGTAAGGACCCAGGGGTCCCCGGCGGGCGCACCCGGCCGCCACCGGAGCGCGGTGGCCGCAATCATGGCCGCGCGTGGCCCATCCTCCGGGGCGGGCCACGCCCACAGGAGCCTGCCCTCACCGGCCCCGCGTTCCGAAGAGCGTGCCGAAGACCCCGCGGATCACCTGCTGGCCGGCGCGCGAGGTGAGGATCCGGGTCCCGGAGCGCATCACGGTCTCCACCTGGCGCTGCCGTGCGCGCTCCGCCGCCTGCGCCGCCCGCTCCTCGGCCCGTGCCTCGCGTTCCGCGGCCCTGGCCGCACGTT
>JAJYKX010000142.1 GCA_021788175.1 Chloroflexota bacterium | reverse complement strand
CCCCCGTGCCTACGCTTCGTCCTTCGCGTACGCCTCGCGGTCGGCGCGGGCACGCAGCGTGCGGGCGCCGGGGCGACCATCGCCGATCGGCCGGCCGTCCACGCGCGTGACAGGGAGCACGCCGGCCACCGAACTGGCCAGGAACGCCTCGTCCGCCCGGTACAGGTCGTCCGGCGTCAGCCAGTCCTCGCGCGCGCTCAGCCCCACCGCGCCGGCCCAGCGCAGGAGCCACTGGCGCGTGGTGCCGGCCAGCACGCCGCACTCGAGCGCGGGCGTCGCCAGCACGTGCCCCACGACCAGGAAGAGCGACGCCGAGGTGGCCTCCGCCAGGTGGCCGTCGAGCGTGAGGAAGAGGGCGTCGTCGGCCCCCCGCCGGCGTGCCTCCAGGCGGGCGAAGACGAACTCCGCCCGGCTCGTCGTCTTCACCGCCGCGAGCGGGCTGGAAGGATCGCGGCGGACCGCGGAGATCGCGAGATGCAGTCCGCGGGCGAGCAGCTCCGGCTCGGGCGGAGCCACCGGCCAGGCCTGCACCACGAGCACGGGCCGCACGTCGGCCGGTGGCAGCAGGTTGCGGCTCCACACCGGGCCGCGGCTCAAGGTCGCGCGCACGGAGACCTGCAGCCCGGGCGCGTCGAGCCCATCGGCTGCGAGCAGCCCGCCGATCGCGTCGCGCAGCGTGGTCCCGACATCGGCGGGCAGGGGGATCTCCAGCGCCGTTGCCGAGGCCCGCAGCCGCTCGGCGTGGAGCGGCAGCTCGAGGATGCGGCCCCCCACGACCCGGATCGTCTCGAAGACACCGTCACCGACCTGGAACGCCCGATCGTACGCGCTGAGCACCGGCGCCTCGGCCCCCACGAGCCGCCCATCCACCCAGACGTGGCTCTCGAGCGGCACGGTGTTCATGAGGGCATCCTCCCCGTCACGGCACGTCGCCCGCGCCGCGGGCGAACTCGCGAAGCCGCTCGTGGCACACCTCCGCGAGGGCGCGGACCTGCAGGACCATCCAGGGATCCACGCGGCTCGTGTCCTCGATGGTGACGGTGGCGCCGTAGGCATCGGACCCCAGCTGGATCCCATCCGCCGTCCGGTAGTCGGCCATCCAGTTGGCCTGCAGTTGCACGATCGCGTCGAGGACGACCTGGCGGTCGAACGACCAGTCGAGCCAGCGGGCGTTGAGCTCATCGACGATGTCGCGCACCCGGACCGGACGACCGCGGGGGATGCGCGCCGCGAGGTGGACGATCCGGAGCGCGGCGAACGGGTCGCCCGACTCCGCGACCACAGGGGGCCGGATCCCGGGATCGGGCAGGTCGGGAAGGTCGCGCAGGTTCAGCATGGGCGAAGCGGCTCCTCGGTCGGCTCGGGATGGGCGCCAGCGAGGCTAGCACGCTCGCGGAACGATCCCGATGGAGGGCGCTGCGCGTGGCAGACTCCCGTGGCCTCGCCTACCATCGGTCCATGTCCGAGCCGTCCCCGCGCGATCCACGGCGAGCCCCGCGCCCGCCCGCGATGCGCGCACGCTTCGCCGAGATCGTGACGCTGCCGGACCCCTACATCGACCTGGCCACCGCCTGCGCGTGCATCGCCGCCGAGGCGGACCCCGGGGTCAGCTCCCGTGCGCTCCACGACGAGCTCGATGCGCTGGCCGAACGCGTCCGCAGCGAGCTGCCGCCCTACCTGGGCGAGGCGGCCCGTCGCGACAGCGGGATCCGCACCGCCGCAGAGCTGGACGCGATCCTGGACGGGCTGCACCACGTGCTGTACGAGGAGCTGGCCCTGAGCGGCGCGCCGCGCGACGCGTGGGAGCCGGGCCACACCTACCTGTCGGACGTGATCCGACTCCGCCGGGGCCTGCCCATCGCCCTCGGCGTGCTCGAGCTCGAGGTCGGCTGGCGACTGGGGCTGCCGCTCTACGGGATCGGGCTGCCCGGCCACTTCATCGTCGGCGGCCCCGAGGGTCGCCTGATCGACCCATACAGCCGGGGCCGGACGCTCTCGGAGGAGGACTGCGAGGCGCTGATGCGGGACGCGCTGGGGCGCCCGGTGCCGCTCCGCCGCTCCATGCTCCGACCCGCCACCCGGCGGGAGATCATCGCCAGGCTGCTGGGCAACCTGCGCGGGATCTACCTCTCCCGGAGGGAGTGGGCCCCGGCGCTCGGCGTGCTGGAGCTCCTGGTGATCCTCGACCCGGAGGACCCGGCGCTCCGCCGGGACCGCGCGCTCCTCTACGGGCGCTGCGGCCGCTTCACCGACGCGGTGCGCGGGCTCGACCGCTACCTGGAGGAGCTCCCCGAGGCCCCGGACCTCGAGGAGGTCCGGATCGCCCGCGCCATCTTCGGGGGCCGGCGCAACTAGGCCCCAGGGAGGAGCCGGCACGGCCCAGGAGGTTGTCGTGACGCGGGGCCCCCACGCGACCGGCCGGCGTGGTGTCAGCCGGCGTCCATCATCGGCCTGACCTCGCCGGCGTGGTGTCAGCCGGCGTCCACCATCGGCCTGACCTCGCCGATCAGCCGCTCGAGGGTCTCGACGTCGTAGGGGGCCGGCATCTCGGGGATGAGGGTGGAGAATCCCAGGTCCCGGAAGGCGCGCAGCCGTTCGGCGATCTGCGCCGGCGTTCCCAGCCAGACGTCGTCCCCCTCGGACCAGGGGCAGCGGTTGTGCTCCAGCTGCGCGGCGTAGACACGGCGCGCCTCGGCCGGATCGTCGCGGATCACGAGCTTGCAGGAGACCGTCCGCTCGATCGCCGATTCGTCGCGCCCGACGTCGGCGCAGTGGCGTCGCAGCACCTCGTCCTTGTGGCGCAGCCGCTCGAGGCTCCCCGACGACGCGTTCCACAGGTCGGCGTACGTGGCCACCGTGCGGAGCGTCTTCCGCTCGCCCTCGCCGCCGATCATGATCGGCAGGTGCCGCTGGACCGGCACCGGGTGATGGCGGACCTCGTCGAAGTCGTAGTGCGGCCCGTGGTGCGTGACCGTCTCACCGTCGAGGACCCGGCGGACCAGCCCCACCGACTCGTGGAGCCAGTCCAGCCGCTCGCCGAACCCGCTCCCGAACTCGATCCCGTGGGCGTGGTGCTCCAGGTCGAACCACGCGGCGCCCAGGCCGGCGATGGCCCTGCCGCCACTGATGTGGTCGAGCGTGGCGACCTGCTTGGCATAGAGGCCCGGGTTGCGGAACGTGTTCGCGCCGACCAGCAGGCCCAGCCGGACGCGCTTCGTGGCCGCCGCCCACGCGGCCAGCACGCTGGGCCCCTCGAAGTAGTCCTGGTAGGGATCGCCGTAGATCGCATAGACGTGGTCCCACGTCCACAGGTGGTCGTAGCCGAGCGCGTCGACGCGCTGCGCCGCGTCCAGCATCGGCCCCCACGGCGTGGCCTGGGCCCACAGCAGGATTCCCAATCGCAGTTCGGACATGCCTCCCTCCCCGTGGTCCGTCATGCGCCGGGAAGTGTAGCCCTGTGGCAGATCTGCGCACCCTTCCGATCGACCCTGCCTTGGGCCCGCGATCGCGGGCCACTCAGCCACTGGCGCCGTCCCCGCGACCCACCGACACTACGGGCGAGGGAGCGCCGCCACGATGTCCACGGAACGGCTGGAGCGGGCGGCCGCCGGCTGGCGTGGCGCAAGCGCCGTCCGGCAGAGCCGGCGCGACGAGGGGGTGACATGGTCGGCGTATGCCGTCTTCTGCGGGCTCGGACTGGCGAGCCGCCTCCTGCCCGCCGTCTTCCTCGCCTTCGTCGGCTACGGCCTCGCGTTCCCACTCGTCTGGGCCTGGCGCAGCCACGACCTCGCGGCGCTCGGGTGGCACGGGCGCAACCTGGGCCCCGCCGTGGGATGGGGCACGATCGGCGGCATCGGTGCCGCGCTCGCCACGTGGCTCGCCTTCGGGCATGGGCTGGCGCTCCCGCCGCTCTGGCCTCTTCAGGTCGCCGTCGGGGTGCCGATCTGGCTGCTCCTGATGAGCCCGTTCCAGGAGCTGTTCTTCCGCGGCTGGCTCCAGCCCAGGCTTGAGGCGGCGCACGGACGCTGGCAGGGACTGCTCCTCGCGTCCGCCGCCTTCACGCTCTGGCACGCCTTCCCGCCCCTCGAAGGCACGACGACCTCCACGCTGCCGCTCGAGTCCCCCCTCGGAATCGCGGCCACGTTCGCCCTCGGGCTGCTGTTCGGCTACCTGCTCCAGCGAACGCGCAACCTCGCGGCGCCCTGGCTGGCGCACGCCCTTGCGGGCATCGGGCTCGTGCTGATCGGCCGCGTCACGTTCATCACATACACGCCCTGATGCCTCCGCCCCGCGCTCGCCGAGCGGCGGGAACACGGGAGAGAGCCGGAGGGCCCGGTCAGAGCAGCTTCTTGTTCGACGTCCCGTTCGGTTCCCCGAGTCCCGGCCGCAGCTCCTCGCCCGGGCCGTACGCCGGCGCGTCGGACCGTCTCCCACCGGCCGCCGGAGCCTCATCCGCTCGTACGCCGTCCTCCGTCGCCCGCTGGTCGGCCGACCCGCTGTCGCCCTCGCCCAGCGCGGGCCGCGCCTGCCGGCCCTCGATGGGGCCGACGCCCAGCGGAACCCACTTCGACGGATCCTGCAGCCGGTGCGCTCCGGTCGTGCCCCTGGCGTGGAGCTCGGTGAACCCGGCGGGCTCGATCCACATCGCGTCGCCGTCGAGGAGCGCCGTCACGCCCTTCTGCCCGGGTTCCGGCCGCTGGTGCTGGCAGTACCGGCACTTCGACCGGTCGTGCGGCGTGTACTCCTGTGGCTCCTCGTAGGTGGTGATGTACCCCTCGTAGTTGCGCAGCACGACCTTGTGGTCGGAGTAGCTGATGAGGTAGTTGGGCATCACCGGGATCTTCCCGCCGCCGCCGGGGGCATCGATCATGTAGGTCGGCACCGCGAACCCGGAAGTGTGCCCGCGCAGTCCCTCGATGATCTCCAGTCCCTTCCCCACCGGCGTCCGGAAGTGGCCGGCACCCTCCACCAGGTCGCACTGGTACAGGTAGTACGGCCGCACCCGGATCTCGACCAGCTTCTGGACGAGATCGCGCTGGATGTGCACGCAGTCGTTGATGCCCGCCAGCAGCACCGACTGGTTGCCCAGGGGCACGCCCGCCCGGGCCAGCCGGTCGCAGGCGCGCGCGAGCTCCGGCGTGATCTCGTTCGGGTGGTTCACGTGGATGTTGAGCCACACCGGGTGGTACTTCTGCAGCATGTCGCAGAGCTCGTCGTCGACGCGCTGGGGCATGAAGACGGGCACACGGCTGCCGATCCGGATGATCTCCACGTGGGGGATCTCGCGGAGATCGCGGATCACCTGCTCGAGCAGCTTCGGGGCCAGTGTCAGGCCATCCCCGCCGGAGATCAGCACGTCGCGGATCTGGGGCGTGCGCCGGATGTACTCCAGCTGCGCCTCGTGCTCGCGGCGGTTGAAGTTCTGCGTCGGGTCGCCGACCATGCGCGACCGCGTGCAGTACCGGCAATAGCTGGCGCACTGTGTGGTCACCAGCATCAGGACGCGGTCCGGGTAGCGATGGACCAGGCCGGGCACCGGTGAGTGGCGGTCCTCGGCGAGCGAGTCCTCCATCATCCCGGTGAAGGCGCGGAGCTCACGGCCCGTGGGGATGACCTGCCGGCGGATCGGGTCGTCCGGGTCGTCCGGGTCGATCAGGCTCGCGAAGTACGGCGTGATGTCGACGCGGAACTTGTCGGGCGCGGAGAGGCCCTCCCGCTCGTCCTCGGTCAGGTTCAGGACCTGCTCGATCTCCTCGAGCGAGTTGATCCGGTGGGAGAGCTGCCAGCGCCAGTCGTTCCACTCCTCGTCGGGCACGTCCGCCCAGATGGGGGCGCGCCGGCTGACCGCGGGCCGGCCGTCGGGGCCCAGGCGCCGTGCCGGATCGCGCCGGTTCACGAAGGGCGCGTCGTCGCCACGGCCCGTCACGTGGGTGACCGCGCCCGGCGCGAGCTTGCTGCCGTCCATCGTCCGTGAACCTCCTGCGCGACCCGCACGGGGAGCGAATGCATAGCCCGTATGCAGTCTGAATGGAAGGTCGATGGTAGCGCACGGCGGACCCCGGCGTGCCTGGGGAGTGCCTGGGCCGAGGGCGCATGCCAGCGAGGGCGCCCGGAGTGTGCCTGGGGAGTGCCTGGGCCCGAGGGCCCGTGGGCCCGTGCCAGCGGGGGCGCCCCGAGCGCCCGGAGTGTGCCTGGGGCGTGCCTGGGGAGTGCCTGGGGAGTGCCTGGGCCAGAGCGCCGCGCGCTAGCGGGCACGCTCCGGGGCGCCTGGGGGGCGTGCGCGGCTCCGCTGCGTCGGGATGAGGGCGACGACCCAGCGTCACCCCAAACGTCTGACCAACGTTCACCAGGCGAGCGTGTGGCGGGGCTGATGCTGGTCTACCTGACGATGCGTCCGGCACACGGGCGGCCGCGCGGTTCGGACATGCGAAGTTCCGCGGATGATGCCACCGGAGATTCGAGAAGCGCACGTCCAGGTCCGGGACCCGACGCGACCTCCCGTCTCGCGCTCACCACGCGAGCATTGGTCAGAACCGCGGCAGAAGCGCCGGTCGGCGGCAGGACCGCGGGTCGTTCGCGGCAGATTCGCGGATCGGTCGCGGGTGGCGGCGAATCAGCGGGCGGATCGGATGTGCTCTGGCCGCCGCCGGGGCACCTGGCGCCGGGGCACATGCCGCCGGGGCATCTGCCGCCGGGGCACCTGCCGCCGGGGCACCTGCCGCCGGGGCACCTGCCGCCACAGGGGCAGCTGCCGCCACTGGGGTCCGTCGCGGTGCCCCTGCACGCCCGGGCCACCCGCCGGGGCACCTGCCGCCGCTTGGGTCCCATCGCGGTGCCCCT
>JAJYKX010000141.1 GCA_021788175.1 Chloroflexota bacterium | reverse complement strand
TGCACGTCCACCGCGTAGCCCTCGGCCACCAGCGGCCGGAGCTGCTGCTGGAACTTGCGCTGCTCGGCGTCGAGGCTGGTGGACGGACTGAGGCGGACCAGCATCTGGGCCGAGTTGGCGGCACGACCGCTGAATGCCGCGCTGAGCGTCTGGACGCCCGTGTCGCCCTCGCCGGGCACGCTCGTCTGGACCAGCTGGACCTCGGGATCGGCGCGGAGGATCTGCTCCGCCTGCTCAGCCCGGGTCAGTACCGCCGACGACGCGGTGCCGATCGGCGGGGCGACGGTCACCTGCAGGTACTTCTCCGACCCGGAGTTCAGGAACTGCGTCGGGAGGGTGGGGATCAGCGCCGCGGATCCGACGAAGAGGACCGCCGCCAGGATCACCACGCCCCAGCGGGTGACGCGGTTGCGCAGCGCCAGCCGGAGGGTCGGCGTGTAGAGCCGCTGCCAGATCGTGTCCCTGGGTGCCGCCTCGAAGCGCATGCCGAGCGATCCGATGAGGAAGTACGCCAGGACCGGCACCACGGTCAGCGCCACCACCAGGGAGGCGAGCAGGGCGAAGGTGACCGTCAGCGCGAAGGGGAGGAAGAACTGGCTGACCAGGCCGCCCACGAACCCCAGCGGCAGGAAGACGGCGACCGTCGTCAGCGTCGAGCTCGTGATCGCGCTCGCCACCTCGCGCGGCCCGCTGATGACCGCGCTCCCGATGGGTTCGCCCCGCGCGTGGTGCCGATAGATGTTCTCGAGCACGACGATGGCGTCGTCGACCACGCGGCCCACGGCGACCGCGAGCCCGCCCAGGGTCATGATGTTGATGGTGATCCCGGCGCCGAGCATGAGCCCGATCGCGGCCAGCAGCGAGAGCGGGATGCTCATCGCGGCCACGAACGTCGAGCGGACGTTCAGCAGGAACAGGAAGATCGTCAGGATCGCGAAGATCGCCCCCAGGCCGCCCTCGCGGAGGAGCCCGTCCCGGGACTCCTTGATGAACGACGAGAGATCGTCGACCACCGTGATCTTCAGGGACGGGTTCTGCGCCTGGATGCTGGAGAGCTTCGCCCGGACCGCGTCCGCCACGTTGACCGTGTTCGCGTCGGTGGTCTTGGAAACCGTCAGCGTGATGGCGGGGGCCCCGTCGAGCCGCGCGTAGCCGGTCGAGTACACGTCCGCGATCGCGACGGTGGCGATGTCGCCCAGGCGGACGGGGACGGGTGCGGCGGCGACCGGAGCGGAGGTGCCGGGAATGGCGCCGCCCGTGCCGGTGGCTGCGCCCGCGAGACCGGTGCCCGCGAGACCGGCGCCCGCTGCCCCGCCGATCGCGCCGGTGGCTGCACCCGTCGCGGCCGCCGTGGCCGCCGTGGGTCGGACGCCGACCACCAGGTTGCGCAATTCGTCGAGCGAGGAGAACTGGTGCAGCGCGGAGACCGGGATCGACGTCCCGCCCTGCGACAGCGAACCGGCCGGGATCGTGACGTTGTTCGCCTGCAGGACCCCCGCCACCTGCCCGACCGAGATCCCGTCGGCCACGAGCGCGGCGGGATCCAGGGTCACCTGGACCACCCGGTCCACGCCGCCCGTCAGGCTCACCTGGCCGACGCCGGCCAGGCCCTGCAGCCCCGGCAGCACCACGCCCTGGGCGAGCTGCGCCACCTGGTCCTGCGACGCGCCGTTGGCGCCCTGGATGGCGGCCGTGATCACGGGCGTCGCGTTGATGTCCAGCGCCGTCACCTGGGGCGTCACGCCGGCGGGCAGCGAGATCGCCCCCAGCGCCTGCTCGATGGAGGTCTGCGTCGCCTTGACGTCGGTGCCGTAGGAGAACTGCGCGACCACCACCGAGATGCTGTTCGAGGAGGTCGACTGGATGTGCTCGAGGCGGGGCACGCTGGCGATGGCGCGCTCGATCGGCTTGGTGACCTGCTCCGTGACGTCCGTGGCCCCCGCGCCGGGCAGCGAGGCGAGCACGGTCACGATCGGGAGATCCACGTTCGGGACCAGCTCCTGGTTGAGCTGCCCCCAGCTGAAGATGCCGGCCATGAAGACGCCGAAGGCAAGAAGGAGCGTGACGCTCCGCTTGCTGACGGCCAGCTCGGTCAGGCGGCTCACGGTCCCTCCTGGTGCGGTGCCCCTCTCGCGAGGCGCGCCCGGCGATGCGGATCTCGGGGCGGGCGCGCGAACGCCCGCGGGACGAACGGATGGAAGCCGCGAGGACGGCGGCATGGCCGCGCTCGGGTCCCGGCGGCCACTGGGCCGTCGCAGGATACCATCGGCGGAAGTGGCCTCCCGGATTGACCCGGGCAGGCGGCGCACGCGTACCATGCGGCCGATGGGCTACCTGACGCTCACGCTCGTCTTCGTCCTCTTCCTGCTGGCGCTCCTGCCCACGCGGCGCCTCTGGATCGCCGGCACGGGGCTGGAATGGCGGGTCGGGTACCTGGTCTCGCTCCTGGCACTCGGGCTCGCGGCGATCGAGTTCGAGGCGGCCGGCAAGTACCTGCTCCCGCTCCTCCTGCTCCTCTACCTGCTCCCCTTCAGCAGCATCCCGGCACGCTGGGAGCGCTGGCGCCGGCGACCGCCCCGGGGCACCGTCATCGAAGGCCGCGCCGTCAGGCTGGACCCGGACGAGCCACCGCGCGGCTGACCCAGTCCCGCGGTTGCGCCGGGCGACCACGGGGGACGACGCGCCCCGGCGCGGCGCCGGGATGCTCGCAGGGCGGACGGCACTGGTATCCTCGCCGCCGATGGCGGACCAGGACCGCACCTCTCCCCTGGCGTGGACGAACGTCGCCGCGGCGCTCCGGCGGCGGCACCTGCGCCTGACGCCCCAGCGACGCGCCGTGGTCGCGGCGCTCGGCGAGTTCCAGGGGCACGTCACGGCTGCCCAGCTGGTGGAGCGCTGCCTCCAGAAGGACCCCGAGTTCGTGCCCTCCACCGTCTACCGCACCCTCGACGTGCTGGAGGACCTCGGGCTGATCAGCCACATCCACGACGCGGACGGCCACGAGGCGTTCCAGCCGGCCGAGGAGTCCCCGCACGTGCACCTGATCTGCCGGGTCTGCGGGGCCACGCAGGAGATCAGCGGGGACGAGCTGGGCGACTTCATCGGGCTGCTGCACCGGCGACACGGCTTCGACGTGGACCTCAGCCACCTCGCGATCTTCGGCCGGTGCGTGCGATGCGGCACGCCGTGAGCTCGCGCGGGGCCGCGTGACCGCCTGGGCTCGCCACGCCAAGATCGCCTTCGTCGGCTCGCACGGCATCCGCAAGACGACCGCCGCCCACGCCTTCGTGGGCACCCTCCAGCGCGCCGGCCGGTCCGTGGAGTACGGGCGGGAGGTGGTGCGGGACAACCCGCTCGGGATCAACGAGACCGCCACCGGCGAGGCCCAGCTGTGGGTCCTGGTGTCGCAGGTCCGCCAGGAGCTGGAGCTGGCGCCCAAGGCGGAGGCCCTCGTGACCGACCGCGGCGTGGTGGACAACTACGCGTACTACCTGCGGGCCTGCGGGATGGCGGATCGCTTCGACATCGAGCCGTTCGTGCGGGCCTGGTCGGGCACGTACGACCTGGTGGTCCGGCTGCTCCCCGACATCGCCCTCCGGGCCGACGGCGTCCGCAGCACGAGCGATGCCTTCCGCGACGAGATCGAGTCGATCCTGGACCGCGTCCTGCCGGCGTTCCTGCGGCCGGAGCGCCTGGTGGCGCTGCACGCATCGGAGGTCACCGACGAGACGGACTGGTGGCCCCTGGCGGAGCGGCTGGCGGCGAACCTCGGCGAGCCGCTCCTTGCCGAGGGCGTGCGCCGGGTGCGCAGGCGCCGCTCATCCGCGTCTCGAGGCGGCGGCCGGCAGGGCGTCGCAGCACGCGGAACCGCGGGCGGGGTCGGGGGCGACGCGTCCGCCCCGCAGCTCGAGCTGGACCTTCCCACGCAATCGAGTGCGGCGCCCGACGAAGGTGCGCCCCCGGATGCGGGACCAAGGGCCTAAGCTCTTGGGGGCCAATCGGCCCAGAAAATAGTCGACGGTCGGACCCTTACGCCCATGCCGTTCGTCGGCCAGCATCGCCGCGGAGGGGCCGCGTCCAACCGCAGGATGCCCGCGCTGTCGGGCACTCGGCGGGAGCCGCGGAGACGGCGTCCCCATCGGGGCATGCACCGGACGAGTGGAAGGAGGAGTCTGGTTGGACGCGCCCGCGCAGTACCTGTCGTGGAACTTCGTCCTGATATCGATCCCCAACATCCTGGTGATCCTGGGGATGGTCCTGGTCTTCGTGGTGGCGCTCCTGGCGCCGTTCCCACACGACGACTCGGGCGAACAGCGCCCGGGTGGCCGGCATGACTGACCGCAACCCGGCCATCGACACCGATTCCGGCAACTGGACGCTGGCGATCCGGCGCTGGCTGGAGCGGCGGCTCCCGCTCGATTCGCTGCTCCCGCATCGGATGCCGTACTACGTCGGATCCTGGGTCTACGTGTTCGGCGTGGTCGCCATCGCCGGCCTGATCTGGATCGTGGCCTCCGGCGTGGTGCTCGCCTTCTTCGGGCCCCAGTGGTGGCACATCTCGAGCGTCGGCCGCTTCGTGAACAGCATCCACTTCTGGTCAGTGCAGGTCTTCTTCATCTTCATGGTGCTGCACCTGTGGGGCCAGTACTTCATGGCCAGCTGGCGTGACGGCCGGGCCCCGACCTGGATGATCGGCGTGGTCATCTTCGCCGTCAGCGTCGGCACCGCGTTCACCGGGTACCTCTCGCAGCAGAACTTCGATGCCCAGTGGATCGCGGTCAACGCGAAGGACGCCACCAACGCGGCCGGCGTCGGCGCGTTCTTCAACGTGCTGAACTTCGGCCAGATGTACGGGCTCCACGTGATGATCTTCCCGATCCTGGTGACCACCCTGGTGGCCCTCCACGTGATCCAGGTCCGCATCCGCGGCGTGGTCAAGCCCATCGATCCCGCCGGGTCCGCCGGTGGGGCCGGGGAGGCCTCGAAGTGAGCGGCGCAGCCTCCTCCCAGGACCGCTACTACGCCGGCATCCGGATGGTGCGCTACGACCTGGTCAAGGAGCTCGTGATCGCCCTGGTGGTCACGGCCCTCCTCGTGCTCGTCGCGGCCGCCGCGTTCTCGTCTCCGGACGATCCATCGGTCACCATCCAGACCTGGGCGCAGAGCGACCCGGTCGACTTCGTCACCACGGCCGTCTCCGAGCTCTCCGGCCAGAGCGAGACCGCCGGCTACGGCCAGCCCTACAACAACACCCCCGACGCCGCGCAGGCGATCGGTCCGATCCAGCCGGCGGTATGGGCGGGGGTGAGCACCCCGATCAACCCGGCGCAGGACTTCGTGCTGAAGCCGCTGACGCTGGCCTCGACCGGCAACCCGACGCTCACCGCGGCGCTGCAGGCGTACGACCAGGCCGGTGCGACGCAGCAGGGTGCCTGGCTCGACGCGTACACCAAGGCGCTCGCCAACGCGACCGCCTCCGATGGCCAGGTGACGGTCGCCTCCGGCGACTACGGTCCCGTCCCCACGCTGATGAGCAACCTGCTCGCGGTCGCCCGGACCGGCGGCCTCGACGGCCTGCTGCTCGACAGCGGTCATTTCTTCCAGACCGACTTCACCCGCCCGCTGCTCTTCATGGGCGACGGGTCGTACCTGTCGAACCTGGCCGCGGCGCAGCACCTCACGGGCGACCAGTGGGGCATGATGAACGAGACGGGGAGCTACCCGGGCCAGACGTGGCTGTGGCTGTACACGTTCTGGTACCAGGTCCCGCCGTTCTCCACCGCCCCGAACGCCGACCTCGTCGTGGTGATCCTGATGGTCGTGCTCACGGCGCTGCTCGCGCTGGTGCCGTTCATCCCGATACTCCGCGACATCCCCCGTTGGCTGCCGGTGCACCGGCTGATCTGGCGGCGGTACTACCGCAGCTGACGGACTGCCGCAGCTGATCGGGCACTGAGGCTGCCGACTGTTCGAGGAGAGGCCGTCCGCCCCGGCGGGCGGCCTCTCTGCGTCCCGATCAGGAGTCGGCGCGGAGCCGTTCGGGGGTGAGGGCCAGTACGTCCCTGCGCGCGAAGACCCCCAGGAACCGGACGCCGCACAGGAAGAGCGCCACGCCGAGCCCGCTGTAGAAGAAGGCGATCATCCAGTCCGGCATCAGGTGGGAGAGCCGGAGCGTCATGCCGCCGCCCATCATCACCGCCATCACCACCCACGACGAGGCGTTGAAGAACTGCCAGAAAGGAAGGCGATCCTCCGGCCTCGCGCGGATCCGGCCGGTGTGTTTCCGGACGAGCGGGGAGAAGATGAAGAGGTAGAAGACCAGGAAGATCACCGCGGCGAGCGGCACAAGCACCAGGTGCGCGGGCGCCAGCCCGAACTCCAGCGGCAGCCCGATGATGCTGACCATCGCACCGGCCGCGCACCAGACCAGGCCTGCGATGAGCATCAGCTGGTTCTTGGGAATCTGGACGCGCACGCTTCGAACGCTCCGGGGATATCGGTTTGGTGGGACGGCGCGATTGTAGCGGCGCCGACGGCCGGACCGGGCAGACGGCCTCGTCCGGGTCCCCGCCTGCGGCCCTCGGTCGACTCGGCGACGGTCTCGAGGCACAGCCGGACGTACTCGGGGTCGTGCCGGGCGACCTCGCCGAAGGCGGCGGTCCCGGGGTGGTTCCCGTTGGTCAGGGCGGCGCCGGCCACACCAGTAGCCGGTCGGCCGTTCGCGTCAGGGCTTGTCCGCGGGCTTGACGACGTAGCCCGAGACGACGGCCTTGTCGGCGGACAGGCCCACAACGGTGCCCCTGATCTTCCATCCCTTGAGCGTCCCCCCGTCAGATGCTTCCCATCGACCACGGGGCCTCCGGAGATCTCGCCATGCTCGATCAGGCCGCGCACGGAC
>JAJYKX010000140.1 GCA_021788175.1 Chloroflexota bacterium | reverse complement strand
TTCTGGATCGATCAAGAGACCCGCACCGATCATACTCCAGCCGCGACTGGATCGGTCAAGAAGCAGCCCGCGCGTGGCATGTGCACGCCGGCGCCGCATGAGGCACTCTGGGGGCATGCAGTCCCACATCCGCGGGCCTGTCCGGCCCGGCCTGATCGCGCTCAGCGCGCTGACGCTCGCCGCCGTGCTCGTGGGGGCGTGCGGCGCGACACCCGGGACGGGCGGCGTCGCGAGCACTGTGCCGGCGGCCGCCCAGGGCTCGGTCGTCCCGATCCCGATCGCGGGGTCGGCGCTCACGGACTCCGAGCTCGCGTTCTGCAACCAGTCGGTCTGGGCGAACCTGGCGACCGCCGCGACCGTCACCGGGATCAGCATCACGCCGCTGCTCGAGAAGATCTCGCTCGAGGCGACCCCGGGCGCGAAGAGCGGCCTGGCCGCCCTCACCAACGGGAACAACCCCGGGACCGCCGCCTTCGGCGAGGTCGCCCGGCATGACCCCGAGTACGTCCGGCTCTGCCTCGAAGCGGTCGCCGAGTCGACCGAGGCGCCGTAGGCTCGCGCGGGATCAGCTGCCGGGGGCCTCCCAGCCGCGCCGCGGAGGCCTCGCGCCCGGCCGGTCCCCGCGGGTCCGGTAGACCACGTACGGGCGGGCGAGGTAGCCGACCGGGACGCTGAACACGTGGACGAGGCGGGTGAACGGCCAGATCCCGAGCAGCGCGAATGAGAGCAGTGCGTGCAGCTGGAAGGTCAGGGGCGCCGAGGCCATCAGCGACGCGTCCGGCTGGAGCCAGAAGATGCTGCGGAACCAGACGGCCACGTCCAGCCGGTAGTCGTGGCCGGGACCGAGCAGGTTGATTCCGATCGTGTTGAAGGTGCCGACCGCGATGACCGCCGCCAGCAGCAGGTACATCGCCTTGTCCATCCGGGTGGTGACCCGGAAGACGGCCGGCGTCAGGCGGCGCCGATAGACGAGCAGGGCAAGCCCGGCCACGGTCATGAGCCCGGCCGCCGTCCCGGCGATCGCGGCAACGACGTGGTAGAGCCACTCCGGGACGCCCAGCGCCGCCGTCATCGACTCGGGCACGAGCAGCCCGACCACGTGCCCCGCCAGCACGCCCAGGATCCCGAAATGGAAGAGCGGGCTGCCCCACTCCAGCAGACGGCGCTCGTAGAGCTGCGAGGAGCGCGTCGTCCAGCCGAACTTGTCGTAGCGGTACCGCCAGACGTGGCCCACCGCGAAGCTCGTCAGGCAGATGTACGGGAAGGCGATCCAGAGGACGGTGCTCACGGACGGCCTCCCGCCGGGATGCCGGGCAGCGGCTCCTCGTCGCCGGCGCGCGCGGCGGCCGCGAACGGTTCCAGCCCGACCTGTTCGGCGGGCGGCCCCTCCTCCTCGAGCCGTCGCGCCGTCTCCAGCGCCGCACGCGAGGGTGCGGGGAGTGCGGCCTCCAGCGCCGCGACCACGTCCGCGTAGGGCGAGCCGGCTTCGGCCAGTGCATCCCGGAGGACCGTGATCGCGGCGTGGTGCTCCGACAGCAGCTCCACCGGTCCGCGGTCACCGGCGTTCGCCTCTGCCGCCAGTTCCAGGACCGCCGGCAGGAAGTCGGGCAGCTCGCTCGCGGCCAGCGCGTAGCCGCGCTCGCGGTAGAGCTGCCGGAAGCGCCAGAGCGCCATCCCCCTGCGGCGCGTGTCGCCGTTGAGGTGGTAGGTCAGGTACAGGCAGTTGCGTCGCCGCAGGTCGAACGTCGCGACGTAGTCGGCCTGGAGCTCCAGGAGCGACCGGCTGCCGAGACGGTCGACGAACCGGCGCAGCGGCGTTCCCACGGACGCCGGGAGTCGCTCGGCGGCGTCCCGGAGCAGCGGCAGCTGGTCCCGCAGCGCGGCGTCCGGGTACTGCAGGAGCCGTGACGCGGCGGCGAGCACCAGTCGCCGGTCCGGGGAGGAGAGGCGGGGCTTCATGGCCGCTCCCCCGGGCCCGGCCGTCCGGCGGCGCGGCGCGACACCGGGTCGACCAGCGCCGGGTCCACGCTGCAGGCCACCTGGGCGTCGAGCAGGCGCGCCAGCTCGACGTGCGCGCTCGGGATGACGTAGCGATCCTCGTACTTGGCGATCGCGAGCAGCCGGTAGAGGTCCTCGATCGCGGCCGGCGTGAGACCCGCCGAGGCGGCGATCGTCTCGTCGGGTGGCTCGCCCAGGTTGGCCCGGCGCATGTGGGCCCGCATCGCGGCGAGCGTGCGCAGGCTCGCCACGACCGGCGCGGGATCGCCGGCGGTGAACAGCTCCGCCAGGTACTCGACCGGGATGCGCAGCGCGTCGATGGCGGCGAAGAGCGTCGACCGGTCCTCGCCGTCGAACCCCGTCTCCTGGACCGCGTTCACCACCGGGGAGAGCGGCGGGACGTACCAGACCATCGGCATGGTCCGGTACTCGGGATGGAGGGGCAGGGCGATCCGGTAGCGATGGGTCAGGGCGTAGACCGGCGACCGGCGGGCCGCGTCGAGCCAGTCCTCGGCGATGCCCGAGGCGCGCGCGGCATCGATCACCGCCGGGTCGTCGGGATCCAGGATCACCGAGCGCTGCGCCTCCAGCAGGTCCGCCTCCCGCTCGACGGAGGCGGCCTCGAGCACGCGGTCCGCGTCGTAGAGGAAGAGCCCGATGTAGCGCAGCCGCCCGACGCAGGTCTCGGCGCAGATCGTGGGCTGGCCCGCCTCCACGCGGGGATAGCAGAAGGTGCACTTCTCGGCCTTGCCGGTGCGGTGGTTGAAGTAGACCTTCTTGTAGGGGCAGCCGGAGACGCACATGCGCCAGCCGCGGCAGGCGTCCTGGTCCACCAGCACGATCCCGTCCTCGGCGCGCTTGTACATCGCCCCGGACGGGCAGGCGGCAACGCACGAGGGGTTCAGGCAGTGCTCGCAGATCCGCGGCAGGTAGAACATGAACGCCTGCTCGAACTCGAGCCTCACCCGCTCGCCGATCCGCTGGAGGATCGGGTCGTGCGGCGCGTGCTCGGGCGCACCGCCCAGGTCGTCGTCCCAGTTGGCCGACCAGCGGATCTGCATCGGCTCGCCGGTGATCAGCGACCTCGGCCGCGCGACGGGGACGTCGGCCTGCGCCGGGGCGTTGACCAGGGTGTCGTAGTCGTACGTCCACGGCTCGTAGTAGTCGTCGAGCCCGGGCAGCGTGGGATTGCTGAAGATGCGCAGCAGCCGCTTCGTCCGGCCGCCGGACCGCAGCTCGAGCCTGCCCTTCGGCGTGCGCACCCAGCCGCCCTCCCAGCGGTCCTGGTCCTCGTACCGCCGCGGATATCCCTGGCCCGGCCGGGTCTCCACGTTGTTGAACCACGCGTACTCGAGGCCGCGCCGGTTGGTCCAGGCCTGTTTGCAGGTCACCGAGCAGGTGTGGCAGCCGAGGCACTTGTCGAGGTTCATGACCATGCCCAGCTGGGCCATGACGCGCACGGTCAGTACTCCACCTGCTGCGAGCGGCGCCGGATCACCGTCAGCTCGTCGCGCTGGTTACCCGTGGGCCCGTAGTAGTTGAAGGCGTAGGAGAGCTGGGCGTACCCGCCGATCAGGTGCGTCGGCTTGATCAGGAGGCGGGTGAGTGCGTTGTGGATTCCGCCCCGGCGGCCCGTGAGCTCCGCCTTCGGCGTGTCGATCGTGCGGTCCTTGGCGTGGTACATGTAGGCGGTCCCCGGCGGCATCCGGTGGCTCACCACGGCCCGGGCGACGACCACGCCGTTGCGGTTGGAGGCCTCGATCCAGTCGTTGTCGCGGACGCCGATCCGCTCCGCGTCCTCCCGGCTCAGCCAGAGGTCCGGTCCCCCGCGCGACAGGCTCAGCATGTAGAGGTTGTCCTGGTACTCGGAGTGGATCGACCACTTGGAGTGCGGCGTGAGGTAGCGGACCGTGATCGCCGCGCCGTCCCCGCCGATGCCCTGGTCGCCGAAGATCCGCCGCATGTCCAGCGGCGGACGGTAGGTCGGCAGCTGCTCGCCCAGCTCCGCCATCCAGTCGTGGTCCAGGAAGAAGTGCTGGCGCCCGGTCAGCGTGTGCCAGGGCTTCAGCCGCTCGACGTTGATGGTGAACGGCGAGTAGCGGCGCCCGCCGTGCTCGCTGCCGGACCACTCGTAGGAGGTGACCACGGGCTGCGGGTGGGCCCGCGTGTCGGCGAAGGTGACCCGGCGGCCTGCCTGGTCGGCGGCCAGGTCGGCCAGCGGACGACCGGTCCGTCGTTCGAGGACCGCGAGGCCGGCGGTCGCCAGGCGGCCGTTCGTGGTCCCCGAGAGGGCCAGGATCGCCTCGCAGACCTGCTCGGCACGGGCCAGGGACGGGCGCCCGTCGGCCGTCCCGCCGCGGACGGTGCCGCACACCCGCCCGAGCTCATCGATCTCCCGGTCCGGGACGAGGGTGACGCCCTTCGTGGTGGTGCCCTGCGTCCCGATCCTGGGACCGAGCGCGACCATCTGGTCGGCGATCGCGGCGTAGTCGCGCTCGACGACGACGAGGGCCGGCATGGTGCGGCCGGGAACCGGCTCGCACTCGCCCCGGCGCCAGTCCAGCACGCGACCGCCCGGCTGCGCCGTCTCCCCCGGGGAGTCGTGGAGCAGCGGGGCGGCGACCAGGTCCCGCCGCGTCCCGAGATGGCGCGCCGCGAGCCGGCTGAACACGCCGGCCAGGGCCACGAACGCGTCGTGGTCGCTGCGGGCCTCCCAGGGCGGGCTGATCGCCGGGCTGAACGCGTGCACGAAGGGGTGCATGTCGGTGGAGGAGAGGTCGTACTTCTCGTACCAGGTGGCCGCAGGGAGCAGGACGTCCGAGAAGAGGCCGGTCGAGGTCATCCGGAAATCCAGCGAGACCAGCAGGTCCAGCTTCCCCTCGGGTGCCTCGTCCCGCCAGGTCACCTCGACCGGTCTCGAGCCCTCCGGCGCCTGCTCCGCCCGGATCGCGGCGTCCGCGCCCAGGAGGTGGCGCAGGAAGTACTCGTTGCCCTTGCCCGACGAGCCCAGCAGGTTCGCCCGCCAGACGGTCAGCACCCGGGGGAAGTTCGCCGGCGCGTCGGGATCCTCGCAGGCGAAGCGCAGCTCGCCCGCCTTCAGTCGCTCGACCGCGTAGGCCGCCGGATCGACCCCGGCGGCGTCCGCCTCGTGCACCACGTCGAGCGGGTTCCGGTCGAAGGTCGGGCAGGAGGGCAGCCAGCCCAGGTGGGCCGACTGGGCCAGCGTGTCCGCCAGCGCGCGGCCCCGGAAGATACCGCGACCGAGCGGCGTCGCCAGTTCGTCGGCGCCGAACCCGTCGTAGCGCCACTGGTCGGTGGCCAGGTACCAGAAGGCGGTGCCGGCCATCTGGCGCGGCGGACGGACCCAGTCGAGCGCGAACGCCAGCTGCGACCACCCGGCAAGGGGGCGCACCTTCTCCTGGCCGACGTAGTGGGCCCAGCCGCCGCCGTTGACCCCCTGGCAGCCGGTGAGCGTGGTGAGGGCGAGCATGGCGCGGTAGATCTGGTCTGAGTGGAACCAGTGGTTGGTACCCGCGCCCATGACGATCATGGAGCGGCCGCCCGAGCGCTCCGCGTTGTCGGCGAACTCGCGCGCGATCCGCTCCACGGTGCCGGCCGGGATCGACGTGATCTCCTCCTGCCAGGCCGGCGTGCACGGGGCCGGGTCGTCGTAGCCGGCCGGCCACTCGCCGGGGAGCCCGGGCCGGGCCACGCCGTACTGCGCGAGGAGGAGGTCGAAGACGGTGGTGACGAGCCGGCCGGCGATCCGGCGGACCGGTACGCCGCGGTGCAGGACGGACCCGCCTTCGTCCGGCCCGTCGTTCAGGTCGAAGCGCGGCAGATCGAGGGCGACCGTCTCCCCGGATCCGAACAGGGAAAGGCGCGGGTCCACGCCCTGCAGATCGAGGTTCCAGCGGCCCATCCCCGATTCGGTGTACCGGTCGCCCAGGCTGCCGTTCGGCACGACCGGCTCGTCGGTGGCGGCGTCCACGAGCACGGTCCGCCAGGCATCGCCCTCGTCTGTCCGGCCGAGATCCGCGGCGCGCAGGAACCGGTCGGCCACGTACGCCCCGGGGACGTCCTCGCGCTCGCGGACGGTCACCAGGAACGGCAGGTCGGTGTACCGCTTCACGTACGCCTGGAAGCGCTCGACGGTGCGCTCGACGAAGCACTCGCGCAGGATCACGTGGCCCATGGCCATCGCCAGCGCGCCGTCGGTCCCTGGCTGCGCGGGCAGCCATTCATCCGCGAACTTGGTGCTGTCCGCGTAGTCGGGACTGACCACCACCACCTTCTGGCCGCGGTAGCGCGCCTCGGTCATGAAGTGCGCGTCGGGGGTGCGGGTCACGGGCAGGTTGGAGCCCCACATGAGCAGGTAGGAGGCGTTCCACCAGTCCGCCGACTCGGGGACGTCCGTCTGGTCCCCGAAGACCTGCGGCGCCGCGATGGGGAGATCGGCGTACCAGTCGTAGAAGGAGAGGAGCGTTCCGCCGATGAGGCTGGTGTACCGGGCGCCGGCGGCGTAGGAGGCCATCGACATCGCCGGGATCGGCGAGAAGGCAGCGATCCGGTCCGGACCCCAGGTCCGGATGGTGTGGACCTGGGCGGCGGCCACCATCTCGAGTGCCTCGTCCCAGGAGGCCCGGACGAGCCCGCCCTTCCCGCGGGCCCGCACGTACCGCGCGCGCCGCTCCGGATCGCCCACGATGTCCGCCCAGGCCAGCACCGGGTCGCCGAGCCGCGCCCGCGCCTCGCGGTACAGCTCGAGGAGCGCGCCGCGCACATACGGGTAGCGGATGCGGGTGGGGGAGTAGGTGTACCAGGAGAACGCGGCGCCGCGCGGGCACCCGCGCGGCTCGTACTCGGGCGAATCCGGTCCCACGCTGGGGTAGTCGGTCTCCTGGGTC
>JAJYKX010000006.1 GCA_021788175.1 Chloroflexota bacterium | reverse complement strand
GAAGCTACAAGCCGACCTCCGCCGGCCGGCGGTTCATGACCCGGTCGACGTTCGCCGAGATCACCACCGACGAGCCCTACAAGCCGCTCCTCGAGCCCCAGAAGCGGGGCAGCGGGCGCAACAACCAGGGCCACCTCTCCGTGCGCCATCGCGGCGGCGGCGAGAAGCAGCACTACCGCCGCATCGACTTCAAGCGCGACAAGCACGGCGTGCCGGCCCGGCTGGCCACCATCGAGTACGACCCCAACCGGTCGGCCCGCATCGGCCTGCTGCACTACCGGGACGGCGAGAAGCGCTACATCCTCGTCCCCAACGGGCTCCGCGTCGGCGACGTCGTCGTCAGTGGCCCCGGAGTCGAGGCCCGCGTGGGGAACGCCCTGCCGCTGGCGGACATCCCGCTCGGCACCACGGTCCACAACATCGAGCTGGTGCCCGGCAAGGGCGGCCAGATCGTGCGGTCCGCGGGCGCGTCGGCCCAGCTCCTCGCCAAGGAGGGCGAGTGGGGGACGGTGCGGCTCCCGTCCGGCGAGATGCGCCGCATCCCGCTGGCGTGCATCGCCACCGTGGGCCAGGTGGGCAATCTGGACCACGAGAACCAGAGCCTGGGCAAGGCCGGCCGCGCGCGCCACATGGGGCTGCGCCCCGAGGTGCGCGGCGTGGTGATGAACCCCCGGGAGCACCCGCACGGCGGCGGCGAAGGCAAGTCGCCGACCGGCATGCCCCCCAAGACGCCGTGGGGCAAGCCCGCCATGGGCCTGCGGACACGGCGCAACAAGCTGACGGGCCGCCTGATCGTGCGGTCCCGGCACCGCAAGAGCTAGGCCGAAAGGAGGTCGCTGATGTCGCGGTCAGTCAAGAAGGGGCCGTTCGTAGAGGCGCGTCTCCTCGGCCGCATCCAGGAGATGAACCGGCGCAACGAGAAGCGGGTGCTCAAGACCTGGTCTCGTGCGAGCGTGATCTTCCCCGACTTCGTCGGGCACACCGTCGCCGTCTACAACGGGCGCAAGCACATCCCGGTCTACGTGACCGAGAACATGGTCGGCCATCGGCTGGGCGAGTTCGCGCCCACGCGGACCTTCCGCGGGCACGGCAAGCACACCGAGCGCTCGACGGCGCTGAAGTAGGAGCGAGCCGTGCGAGTCGCCGCCACCGCCAAGTACATCCGCCGCTCCACGAGGAAGACGCGCCTCGTCACCCAGGCGATCGTGGGTCGCCCCGTGGGCGAGGCCGCCGCGATCCTGCAGTTCATGCCGCAGGGCGCGGCGCGGGACGTCGCGAGGGTGCTCAAGAGCGCCGCCGCGAACGCGGAGAACAACCACCACCTCGCCCCCGACGACCTGGTCGTCGCGGAGGCGCGGGCCGACGAGGGTCCCACCATCAAGCGCTGGCACCCGCGCGCCCAGGGGCGCGCCTTCCCCATCCACAAGCCGATGACCCACATCACCGTGGTCGTCGAGAGCAAGGAGGCGTAGGTTGGGTCACAAGGTCCATCCCTACGGCTTCCGGATCGGCGTCTCGCGCGGCTGGACGGCGAACTGGTATGCCGGCAAGGGGTACGCGGATCTCCTCAAGGAGGACTTCGCGATCCGCGACCTGATCGACCGGCGGCTCGCCAACGCGAGCGTCAGCCACGTCGAGATCGAGCGCGGCATCAACCACGTGACGGTCACCATCCACACGGCCAAGCCGGGGATCGTGATCGGCAAGGGCGGCGCCAACGTGGAGGCGCTCCGCCAGCAGATCGGCCGGATCTCCAGCCGCAAGGTCAAGCTGGAGATCAAGGAGATCCGCCAGCCGGAGCTCGACGCCCAGCTCGTGGCCGCCAACATCGCCCAGCAGCTGTCCCGCCGCATCGCCTTCAAGAAGGCGATGAAGCAGTCCGTGCAGCGGACCATGAAGGCGGGCGCCAAGGGCGTCCGGATCGCCGTGGCCGGCCGGCTGGGCGGCGCGGAGATGGCGCGACGCGAGTGGGAGCGCGAGGGTCGCATCCCGCTCGGCACGCTGCGCGCCGACATCAGCTACGGACAGGTGCACGCGCACACCACCTATGGCCGCATCGGGGTCAAGGTCTGGGTCTACCGGGGCGACATCATCCCGGAGCGCCAGGCGCCCCGCGAGGCCGCGGTGGCGGGGGCATAGGGCGATGCTGCTTCCGAAGCGAGTCAAGCACCGGCGGGTCATGCGCGGCCGCATGAGCGGTCCCGCCAAGGGCGGCAGCACCATCGCCTTCGGCGAGTACGGGCTGATGACCGAGGAGCCGGCCTGGATCACCAGCCGGCAGATCGAGGCAGCTCGCCGCGCGATGACGCGGTCGGTCAAGCGCGGTGGCAAGGTCTGGATCCGGATCTTCCCGGACAAGCCGGTCACCAAGAAGCCGGCCGAGACCCGGATGGGTTCCGGCAAGGGCGCGCCCGATCACTGGATCGCCGTGGTGAAGCCCGGCCGGATCCTCTTCGAGCTGGCCGGCGTGCCGGTCGAGGAGGCCCAGGAGGCCATGCGGCTGGCGGGCCACAAGCTCCCCGTCAACGTGAAGTTCGTGGTCAAGGAGGGCGTCGTCGATGGACATCGATGAGGTCCGCGCGCTCTCTGACGGCGAGCTCGAGTCCGAGCTGGCCGCGGCACGCCGCAACCTGTACGACCTGCGGTTCCAGCTGGCCACCCGCCAGCTGAGCGACTACAACCAGATCCGGACCACGCGGAAGCGGATCGCCCGCATCCTGACCGTCCAGACCGAGCGCCGCCTCGGCCGGGCGACCGCGGAGGCCGGACGATGAGCGGAGTGAAGGTGGAAGGGCAGCGGAAGACCAAGGTCGGGCGGGTCGTCTCCGACAAGATGGACAAGACGATCGTGGTCTCCGTGGAGCGGCTCTCGCGACATCCGCTCTACAAGCGCGTGGTGCGGCTGACCACCAAGTTCAAGGCGCACGACGAGCACAACGAGGCGCGCATCGGCGACACGGTGCGCATCGTGGAATCGCGGCCCCTCAGCGCCACCAAGCGCTGGCGGCTGGTGGAGATCGTGCAGCGGGCGAGCGAGCCGACCGGGGAGGTCGTCACCGAGGAGGTGTCCACCTCCCAGGCGATCCACGGCGCCGCGCACCCGGGCCGGCATGAGGAGACCCCGGCCGGAGGGGTGCCCGCATGATCCAGCAGTACAGCCGGCTCAAGGTGGCCGACAACACCGGCGCCCGGACCATCCAGTGCATCCGCATCATGGGGCGCTCCCGCAAGACCACCGCCGAGGTCGGCGACGTGATCATCGCCAGCGTCAAGCAGGCGATCCCCAACGCCGCCGTCAAGAAGGGTGACGTGGTGCGCGCCGTGGTGGTCCGCACGGTCAAGGAGTACGGCCGCCCCGACGGCAGCTACATCCGGTTCGACGAGAACGCGGCCGTCCTGATCAACAACCAGGGCAACCCGCGCGGCACCCGGATCTTCGGCCCCGTCGCGCGCGAGCTGCGGGACCGGAACTACATGAAGATCGTCTCGCTCGCCCCGGAGGTGCTGTAGTCATGCCGGGCGAGGTCGTCAAGCATTTCACGAAGGTCCCGGAGATCCGCAAGGGCGACCAGGTGGTGGTGCTCACCGGCAAGGACGCCGGCAAGCACGGCACGGTCGACCGGGTGGTCCGCCCGGACCGCGTGATCGTGGGTGGGATCAACGTCTCCAAGCGGCACACCAAGCCGCGCACCATCCAGGGCCGCACGGAATCCGCGCCGCAGATCCAGCAGGGCGGCATCCTCGACAAGACGATGCCCCTGGCCATCAGCAACGTGATGGTCGTCTGCCCGTCCTGCGGGCAGCCGACCCGGGTGCGCCACGCGGCGCTGGGCACCGGCGCGAGCGTGCGCGTGTGCGCCCGCTGCGGCGAGCCGCTGGCGCGCGAGGTGAAGTCATGAGCGAGCTCCGGCGGCGCTACCACGAGGACGTGGTGCCCGCCCTGCAGAAGGAGTTCTCCTACGCCAACCCGATGCAGGTGCCACGTCTCGAGAAGGTCGTGGTCAACATCGGGCTCGGCGAGGCGCTCCAGAACGCCAAGGCGCTCGACGCGGCGGTGGCGGACCTGACCGCCATCACCGGCCAGAAGCCGATCGTCACGCGGGCAAAGCGCTCCATCGCGCAGTTCCGCCTGCGGACCGGCAACGCGATCGGTGCGAAGGTGACGCTGCGCGGCGAGCGCATGTGGGACTTCCTGGAGCGGCTGACCCAGCTGGCGCTGCCCCGCATCCGGGACTTCCACGGCGTTCCCACGCGTGCCTTCGACGGGCGCGGCAACTACTCCCTGGGTCTGCGCGAGCAGCTCGCGTTCCCGGAGATCGACTACGACAAGGTGGACCGTCTGCGCGGGCTCGAGGTGAGCATCGTGACGACGGCGAAGACCGACGAGGAATCGAAGAAGCTTCTCGAGCTCCTCGGCATGCCCTTCGCCGGCTAGCGGCGCGGGAGGGACCACGAATGGCCAAGAAGTCCATGATCGCGAAGGCAAAGCGCCCGAACCGCTTCAAGGTCCGCGAGCATCACCGCTGCTCCGTCTGTGGGCGGCCACGCGGCTACATGCGCCGGTTCGCGCTGTGCCGCATCTGCTTCCGCGAGCGCGCCCTGCAGGGGATGCTCCCGGGCGTGACGAAGTCGAGCTGGTGACGCGATGAACATCTCCGACCCGATCGCCGACATGCTCACCCGGATCCGCAACGCGAGCCGGGCCCGCCACCCCGAGGTGCTGATCCCCGCCTCCCGGACCAAGCGCGAGATCGCGCGCATCCTCAAGGACGAGGGGTTCATCGCCGACTACGAGGAAGTCCGCGACGGCCCCCGGGCCATGCTGCGGGTCACCCTCCGCTACGTCGGGGGGAAGGCCCCGGTGGTCTCGGGCCTCAAGCGGATCAGCAAGCCCGGGCTCCGGGTCTACGCGGGCAAGACGGACATCCCGCGCGTCCTCGGCGGCCTGGGCATCGTCATCGTCAGCACCAGCCAGGGCATCATGACCGGCGCGCAGGCACGCAAGGCCCAGCTCGGCGGCGAAGTCCTGGCCTACGTCTGGTAGGCCGCCATGTCTCGCATCGGACGTCTCCCCATCCCCATCCCGCCCGGCGTCGAGGTGACCATCGACGGCTCGTCGATCACCGTCTCCGGGCCCCGCGGCCAGCTGCACCGCGACGTCGCGCCCGAGCTGAACGTGGTGCGCGACGACGGGTCGCTGCGGGTCGAACGGCCCCGCGACGACAAGCGCTCGCGCGAGCTGCACGGCCTCACCCGCACCCTGGTCGCCAACATGGTGACCGGCGTGACCATCGGGTTCCGGAAGCCGCTCGAGATCACCGGCGTCGGGTATCGCGCCCAGAAGGTCGGGGACAAGCTCCAGCTCAGCCTGGGCTACAGCCACCCGATCGAGATCGACCCGCCCGCGGGGATCAGCTTCGAGGTGGAGAACCCCACGAAGCTCGCCGTGGTCGGGATCGACAAGGAACTGGTCGGCCTGACCGCCGCCCGCGTCCGGGCCACGCGCAAGCCGGAGCCCTACAAGGGCAAGGGCGTGCGCTACGCCGGCGAGCAGATCCGCCGCAAGGCCGGCAAGGCCGGCAAGATCGGCGGCAAGAAGTGAGCCACGGCGGGCCCTGCACGGGCCCGCGGCACCCGTAGGAGACCACCACCGACATGGCCCAGGCACCTTCCCGGAGCGCCGGGCGCCAGAAGCGCCACGAGCGGATCCGCCTCACCCTCCGGGGGACGGCGGCGCGACCGCGCCTGGCCGTCTTCCGGAGCATCGACCAGATCTACGCCCAGGTCATCGACGACACCGTCGGCCGGACGCTGGCCGCGGCGTCCTCCCTCGAGCCGGAGATCCGCACCCTCCAGGCGACCAAGACCGAGCGGGCCCGGACCGTCGGCCGGCTCGTCGCCGAGCGCGCGAAGGACGCCGGGGTTGCCTCGGTCGTCTTCGACCGGGCCGGCTACCGCTACCACGGACGCGTGAAGTCGCTCGCCGACGCGGCCCGCGAAGCGGGCCTCGACTTCTAGGATCGGAAAGGAGCCCCCGTTGGCGAGGATCGACCCAGCCAGGCTGACGCTCGAAGAGCGCGTCGTCCAGATCAACCGCGTCGCCAAGGTCGTCAAGGGCGGCCGCCGCTTCAGCTTCAGCGCGGTGGTCGTCGTCGGCGACGGCGCCGGGCATGTCGGGGTCGGACTCGGCAAGGCCGGCGAGGTCCCCGAGGCGATCCGCAAGGGCGTCGAGGACGCCAAGAAGCACCTCATCGCGGTCCCGCTCGTGGGAACCACGATCCCGCACGAGGTCAGCGTGCGCTACGGCGCCAGCAACGTGCTGCTCCGCCCGGCGTCGCAGGGGACCGGCGTCATCGCCGGCGGCTCGGTGCGGGCGGTGGTCGAGTCGGCGGGGATCCGCGACATCCTGTCGAAGTCCCTGGGGTCGACCAACCCGGTCAACGTCACCCGGGCCGCGCTGGAGGCCCTGCGGAGCCTCCGCAGCGCGGACGAGCTGTCGGCCCAGCGCGGCGTGCCGCTGCGCAGCGTGATCAGCGGCCAGCCGACCACGGAGGTGGCCGCCGATGCCCGGTAAGCTCCGCGTCCGGCTCCGCAAGAGCCCCATCAGCTACACGGCCCAGGCGCGCGGCACCGTCCGCGCCCTCGGCCTGCACCGCCTGCACGAGACGGTGGAGGTCCCGGACAACCCGGCGACCCGCGGCATGGTCCGCGCAGTGCGCTTCCTGGTCGAGGTGGAGGAACTCCCCGAGGCCACGCAGCCCGCGCCCCGGCCCCGCCGCCGGGCGGCCGCCAGCCCGGCGGAGGCGTCCTCCGCGCCGGCCACGGAGGAGGAACGGGCATGAAGCTCCATGACCTGCGCCCGGCCCCGGGCGCGCACACCGCGCGCACCCGCGTCGGCCGCGGGATCGCCGCCGGCAAGGGCAAGACCGCGGGCCGCGGCACCAAGGGCCAGAAGGCCCGGACCGGCGCCTCGATCCCCGCGTGGTTCGAGGGTGGCCAGACGCCCGCGTCGCAGCGCATCCCGAAGCTGCGCGGCTTCAAGCGCCGCTTCCGCATCGAGTACGCGGTGGTGAACGTCGGGCGCATCGACGCCGTCGCCGCGGCGGGCGGGTTCGGCGAGGCGCCGGCCGGCGCCCCGATCGCCGTCAACCCGGAGCTCCTGCTGGCCACCGGCCTCCTGGGCTCGCTCCGGCAGCCCGTCAAGGTGCTCGGACAGGGGGACGTGGCCCGCCCGCTCTTCGTGGTGGCGGACGCGTTCACCCGCAGCGCGAAGGCCAAGATCGAGGCCGCGGGCGGCACCGCGCAGGTGCTCGAGATCCCCGACGAACCGCTCCTGGCGCTCGGAATCGAGCCGGCCGAAGCGGCCGCGGGAGAGCCGGGCGCCGCCCCGTCGCCGGAGCCCGCCGCGGCGTCCCGCACGGCGGAGCCGGAGGCGACGGCACCGGAGCAGGGGTCCGCTGACCCGGAAGCGGAGTAGACGGTGTTCGACGCCCTGATCAACGCGTTCCGCGCGCCGGACATCCGGCGCCGCATCCTGTTCGTCCTCGGGATGCTCATCATCGTGCGGGCGCTGGCGCACGTGCCCGTGCCGGGCGTCAACCGAGTCGCACTCAACACGCTCTTCCAGAACAACCAGCTGCTGGGCCTGCTGGACATCTTCTCGGGTGGCGGGCTCTCGTCCTTCTCGATCATCGGGATGGGCGTGAACCCGTACATCAACGCCTCGATCATCATGACCCTGATGCAGGGCGTGATCCCGAGCCTGCAGTCGCTGTCGCGCGAGGGCGAGTACGGGCGTCAGAAGATCAACCAGTACACCCGGTACCTGACCGTGCCCCTGGCGCTGATCCAGGGCTACGGGTTCCTGGCCATCCTGAGCAGCCAGGGCGTGCTGACCAGCTTCGACCTGGCCAGCCTGCAGACCGTCACGCAACTCGTCTCGCTGACCGCCGGCACGATCCTGCTGATGTGGCTGGGCGAGCTGATCACCGAGAAGGGGATCGGCAACGGCATCAGCTTCATCATCTTCGCCGGGATCGTGGGCCGCATCCCGCTGGCGGTGGGCCAGTTCCTGGAGGCGCCGGACTGGGCGGCCGGGATCGCGCTCGCCGTGGTCGGCGTCATCGTGATCGGGGCCATCATCTACATCGACCAGGGCCAGCGCCGGATCCCCGTCCAGTACGCCAGCCGCGTCCGCGGGCGCCGGCTCTACCAGGGCGGCTCCACGTTCCTGCCGCTCCGCGTCAACCAGGCGGGCGTCATCCCGATCATCTTCGCCATCAGCATCATCCTCTTCCCCGTCCAGATCGCGGCCTACTTCCAGTCGTCGCAGGTCACGGTGGTGGCGGATGTGGCCCGGGCGATCCAGAGCCTGCTCGGTACCGGGAGCCCGATCTACGCGATCCTCTACTTCGTGCTCACGGTCGCGTTCACCTACTTCTACACCGCGTTCACCTTCAAACCCGACGAAACGGCCGACGAGCTGCGCAAGAACGGCGGCTTCATCCCCGGGATCCGGCCCGGCAACCCCACCCGCGATTACCTGCAGGCCGTGGTCTTCCGGATCACGATCGCCGGCGCGCTCTTCCTGGGGCTCGTGGCCGTGATGCCGTTCGTCCTCAGCCAGGCCTTCCCGAGCCTCGGGGGGATCGCGCTCGGCGGCACCGCGCTGCTGATCGTGGTGTCCGTGGTGGTCGAGACCATGAAGCAGGTGGAGGCGCAACTGATGATGCGCAACTACGAGGGCTTCATCCGGTGAAGGTCTACGTGATGATCGGCGCCCCCGGCGCCGGCAAGGGGACCCAGGCGGACATCCTTGCGGAGCGGCTCGGGCTGGTGCACGTCGCCTCGGGCGACCTCTTCCGCGACGCGGTCCGCAACGACACGGCGCTCGGCCGCGAGGCCCGGCGCTACATGGAACGCGGCGCACTGGTGCCCGATCCGGTCGTGATCGGGATGATCGAGGAGCGCCTCTCCCGGCCGGACGCGGCCGCCGGGATCATCCTGGACGGCTTCCCGCGCACCCGGCCGCAGGCCGAGGCCCTCGACGCCGCCCTCGAGCGGCGCGGCTCGCGCGTGGACGCGGCCCTCTACGTGGGCGTGCCCGAGGACGAGCTGGTGAAGCGACTCTCCGGGCGCTGGCTCTGCCGCGCGTCGGGTCACGTCTACAACGAGGCGACCCATCCGCCCCTCGTGGCCGGCGTCTGTGACGCCGACGGCTCCGAGCTCTACCAGCGAGACGACGACCGCCCGGAGACGGTGCGGGCGCGCCTCGAGCAGCAGCTGCCGCCCATGTACGAGGTGATCGACCACTACACCACCCGGGGCTCGCTCGTCGCGGTGGACGGGGCACAGCCCGTCGAGACCGTGACCGAGGCGCTGCTCCGCGCCATCGCCCACCCGGCGCGACCGGGACGGAGCGAGGCTGCATGATCCTCCCGGAGCGTCGCGTGACGCTCAAGTCCCGGCACCAGGTGGAGCAGATGCGCCGGGCCGGTCGGCTGGTGGCCGATGTGCTCGACCGCGTCGGCGATGCCATCCAGCCCGGGATCACCACGCTCGAGCTGGACCGGATCGCGGAGGAGCTGATCCGGCGCAGCGGCGGGATCCCCTCGTTCATCGGTGTTCCCGGGGCAGGGGGGCCGTACCGGCACTCCATCTGCGTGTCCATCGACGACGAGGTAGTGCACGGCATCCCGGGCCGGCGCCGGATCGAGGCCGGCCAGGTCGTGTCGATCGACGCCGGTGCGATCATCGAGGGCTGGCACGGTGACGCCGCGCGGACCTTCCTCGTGGGGGACGCCCCCGACGAGGTGCGTCTCCTGGTGGCCGAGACCCGACGCAGCCTCTTCGCAGGGATCGAGGCCGCCCGGCCGGGCAACACGATCGGGGACATCTCGGCCGCGGTGGAGGCCGTGGCCCTGGAGCATGGCTACGGCGTGCTGCGCGAGTACGGCGGTCACGGGATCGGCTCCGAGATGCACGAGGAGCCATTCGTGCCCAACTACCGCGGCAACGGGCGGGGCCGCAGGCTCGAGCCGGGCATGTGCCTGGCCATCGAGCCGATGTTCACGCTGGGTGGGCCGGATGTCCGCGTGCGGGCCGACGGCTGGACCGTGGCCACCGCCGACGGAAGCCTGGCGGCGCACTGGGAGCACACCATCGCGATCCTGCCGGAGGGGCCCGAGGTCCTGACGGTGAACGGTCGCGAGGAGCGTTTGTCGTTGGAGGCTGGCGTCTGATACACTCAGCGTTCGTGTGCCGCGTCCGCGTGACGCGGTGCGCGCCGATGAGACTCACGAGGGGTACGACGGTCGCCTGTGGCTAAGAAGGACGCCATCGAGGTGGAGGGAACGGTCATCGAGCCGTTGCCCAACACGATGTTCGCTGTCGAGCTCGAGAACGGGCATCGCGTCCTTGCCCACATCAGCGGCAAGCTGCGGATGAACTTCATCCGCATCCTCCCGGGCGACCGGGTCCGCGTGGAGCTGTCGCCGTACGACCTCTCGCGCGGGCGCATCACGTATCGATTGAAGTAGGCAGGTAAGGGAAACCGTGAAGGTCCGAGCGTCCGTCAAGACGCGCTGCGAGCGCTGCAAGGTCATCCGCCGGCACGGCACGGTGATGGTCCTCTGCAGCAACCCCAAGCACAAGCAGCGCCAGGGTTAGGAGCAGCATGGCACGCATCTCCGGCGTCGACCTTCCGCGCGAGAAGCGCGTCGAGGTGGCCCTCACCTACATCTACGGCATCGGGCTGCCCACCAGCCAGACCATCCTGACCCAGGCGAACGTCAATCCCGACACGAGGGTGCGGGATCTGACCGAGGAGCAGGTGAACCGGCTCCGCGACATCATCGACCGCCGCTACAAGGTGGAGGGCGATCTCCGTCGCGAGGTCGCGCTCAACATCAAGCGTCTCCAGGAGATCGGGTCGTACCGGGGTCTGCGGCACCGCCGCAACCTCCCCGTGCGCGGCCAGCGGACCAAGACCAATGCGCGCCAGCGCCGCGGCCCCAAGAAGACCGTCGGCGTCCGCCGCAAGAAGTAGCAGGAGCAGGCAGACCCACGCATGGCGGATCGCAAGCGCGCCACGAAGACCCGACGGCGCGAACGTAAGAACGTGCCGATGGGGCACGCCCACATCCAGGCATCCTTCAACAACACCATCGTCACGATCACCGACCCGTCGGGCGCGACGGTGGCGTGGGGGAGTGCAGGCCTGGCGGGGTTCAAGGGCTCCCGCAAGAGCACCCCGTACGCCGCCGCGCTGAGCGCCGACGGCGCAGCGCGGCGCGCCATGGAGCACGGCATGCGCCAGGTCGAGGTCTTCGTCAAGGGCCCCGGCGCGGGCCGCGAGCAGGCGATCCGCTCGCTCCAGGCCGCCGGTCTGGAGGTCACCGCGATCACCGACGTGACCCCCATCCCGCACAACGGGTGCCGCCCGCCCAAGCGGCGCCGCGTCTGAGCAGGAGCGCGATCCGATGGCCCGTTACCACGATTCCGTCTGCCGGCTCTGCCGCCGCGAGGGCGCGAAGCTCTTCCTGAAGGGCACGCGCTGCTACACCAAGAAGTGCGCCGTGGAGCGCCGGCCGAGCCCTCCCGGCCAGCACGGCATCCGGCGCCGCAAGATGTCGGACTACGGCACGCACCTGCGGGAGAAGCAGAAGTTCCGCCGGGTCTACTCCGTGATGGAGCGCCAGTTCAAGGACTACTTCGTCGTGGCGCGCTCCCGCCCCGGCGTCACCGGCGAGAACCTGCTGCGGCTCCTGGAGCTGCGGCTCGACAACGTCGTCTACCGGATGGGCTTCGCCAACAGCCGGCCGATGGCCCGCCAGCTCGTCAATCACGGGCACTTCGCCGTCAACGGCGTCCCGACGGACATCTCCTCGTACCAGCTTCGCCCCGGCGACCGGGTCGAGGTGCGCGAGGGGAGCCGCTCGCTGGACCCCTTCAAGAACGCGCGCGCCCAGATGGGCGCCGCGGTCCGGCCGGAATGGGTGACCGTGGATCCCGAGCGGCTGAGCGGCACCGTGTCCGCCCTGCCGCGCCGCGACCAGATGCCGCTCGAGCTCAACGAGCAGCTCGTGGTCGAGTACTACTCGAGGTAGGTCGCCGTCCATGATGCAACTGGAGACCCCCCAGATCGAGTCGATCGAGCAGCTGGGGTCGTCGTACGCCAAGTTCGAGGCCGGCCCGCTGCCGGCCGGCTACGGCGTGACCCTCGGCAACGCGCTGCGCCGCGTGCTCCTCTCCTCGCTGGAGGGCGCCGCGGTCACGGCGATCCAGATCCGCGACGTCTACCACGAGTTCAGCACGATCCCCGGCGTCAAGGAGGACGTCACCCAGATCGTCCTCAACGTCAAGAAGCTTCGGCTCAAGTCGTACGCGACCGACCACCCCGTCCAGCTCAAGCTGGTCAAGGCCGGGGCCGGCGACGTCACCGCGGCGGACATCGCGCCGTCCGCGGAGGTGGAGATCATCAACCCGGAGCTCCACCTCATGACGCTCGACTCCGGCGACGTCACGGTCGAGGTGGACCTCACGGTCGAGAGCGGGATCGGGTACCTCGGCGCGGAACGGACCGAGCCGCTGCCGATCGGCGTGATCCCGGTGGACGCGATCTTCTCGCCCGTGCGCAAGGTCAACTACACGGTGGATCCCGTCCGCGTGGGACAGGTCACCAACTACGACAAGCTCACCATCGAGATCGAGACGGACGGATCGATCTCCCCGGAAGAGGCGCTCTCCCACGCCGCCGACGTCCTGGTGCGCCACTTCAGCCTCTTCACCTCCACCGGCAAGCAGGTCGGAGCCGGCGCTGCCGCCGGAGCCCCCGGCCCGCTGCTCCCGGCCAACATGCTGGAGATGCCGATCGAGGAGCTCGACCTGCCGATGCGGGCCTACAACTCGCTGAAGCGGAACAACATCGTCAAGGTGGGGCAGCTGCTGCAGCTCTCCGACGACGATCTCCTGCGCATGCGCAACTTCGGCAAGAAGTCGCTCGACGAGATGAAGGAGCGGCTCCGCATGCGCGGCTTCACCCTCCCCGGGGACGGTGAGGCGGGCGGCGCGGACGATGAGCTCCCCGAGGACGACGAGTCCCTCGACGAGCTCGAGACCGACGACGGCGAGGAACTAGCGCCGTCCGAGACGGAGGCCTGATCCGTGGCACACCGCATCGACGGTCGGAAGCTCGGCCGCAAGCAGGGGCCGCGGCTCGCGCTGTATCGCAACCTCGTGGTGTCCGTGCTCCGCTACGAGCAGGTGCGGACCACCGAGGCGAAGGCGAAGGAGGTCCGCGGACAGGTCGACCGCGTGATCTCGCTGGCCCGCGAGGGTTCGCTCGACGCGCGGCGTCGCGTGATCGCGCAACTCCCCGACGAGCCGCTGGTCATCGACAAGCTTTTCAACGAGATCGCGCCGAAGTACGCCGACCGGACCTCGGGCTTCACGCGCATCGTCCGTCTCGGCCAGCGGGCCGGCGATGCGGCGCCCATCGTCCAGATCGAGCTCGTCTGAGGCGCCGATGAGCCAGACCGGCCGCGAGGCCGGTCCAAGGCCCGCCCGAGAGGGCGGCCCCGTGCGCTATCGGGCACGGGTCGAATACGACGGGACGGAGTTCGCCGGCTTCCAGGTCCAGCCTGGCCGTCGAACCGTCCAGGGGGAGCTGGAGGCAGCCCTCTCGCGGCTCGGTGACGGACGCCGGGTACGCGTGGTGGCGGCCGGCCGGACCGACGCCGGGGTCCACGCGGCGGGGCAGGTGATCACGTTCACCTATCCCGGCCGGCTCCCGGCAGGAGAGCTCGAGCGGGCGCTCGCGGCGATCCTCCCGGCCGACATCGGGGTCCGCGGCGTGCGCCGTGCGGCACCGGGCTTCCACCCTCGCTATGCGGCGCGGTATCGGGAGTACCGCTACACCGTGTGGAACGGGCCGCGCAGCCCGCTTCGCGAGCGCTTCGCGCTCGGGGTGCGGGCCCCGCTGGACGTCGCGGCGATGTCCGAGGCGGCGTCGGCCCTGGTTGGCCGGCACGATTTCTCGGCCTTCGGCGCGGCGGATCGACAACCGATCCGGACCATCCACTGGATCCGGGTCCGCAGGACCGGGCACCGGGTGACCATCGACGTCGCCGCGGACGCGTTCCTGCGCCAGATGGTGCGAAGCATCGTGGCGGCGCTCCTCCGCGTGGGACGCGGAGAGATCGCCGGAAGCGAGATCGCCGGGGCCCTGGGGTCCGGCGGCCGAGCCTTCCACGGGGCGGTGGCGCCGCCACATGGGCTGTGCCTCCGGCGCGTCGTGTACGACGGGCCGGCTCGACGGACGGAGAAGGATGACGACGAAGACGTATACGCCTAGCGAGAAGGAGATCGAGCGCGGCTGGTTCGTGGTCGACGCGACCGACCAGACGCTCGGCCGCCTGGCGTCGCGCGTGGCGCGCGTCCTCGAGGGCAAGCACAAGCCGACCTTCGCCACGCATCTCGACAGCGGGGACCACGTGATCGTGGTCAACGCGTCGCGCGTCGCCGTGACCCGCGACAAGCTCGAGACGAAGGTGTACACCCGCCACAGTGGCTATCCCCACGGGCTCCGCCAGGAGACGCTCGGCGAGCTGCTCCAGCGGCGGCCCGAGGAAGTGATCCGGCGTGCCGTGAAGGGCATGCTGCCGCGCAATCGCCTGGGCGCGCAGCAGCTCCGCAAGCTCAAGGTGTACGCGGGCGCCGAGCACCCGCACCAGGCGCAGCGACCCGAGCCGCTCGCCTGAACGGAGACCAGGACAGCATGACCAGCAACGCCGCCTTCTTCTACGGGACCGGTCGCCGGAAGACCAGCGTCGCCCGCGTCCGGCTCATCCCCGGCGAGGGTGAGGTCGTGGTGAACGGCCGGAGCCTCGACGAGCACTTCGGCAACGCGATCAACCAGTCCGAGATCCTGATGCCCTTCCGCGTCACTGGCACCGAGGGCCGGTACAACGCGATGGTCAAGGTGGAGGGCGGGGGATACCAGGGACAGGCCGGGGCCATCCGCCACGGCATCGCCCGCGCGCTGCTGCAGTCTGATCCCGAGGCGACCCGTCTCCCCCTGCGCCAGGCCGGCCTCCTCACGCGCGACCCGCGGATGAAGGAGCGCAAGAAGTACGGCCTGAAGCGCGCCCGGAAGGCGCCGCAGTACACGAAGCGCTGACGGAGAGGGGCGGGTCCTCCCCGGGGATCCGCCCGCCCGGCTCGACGGCTGATCCGCGCCGTGAGCGTGCAGCCGGCCGCCCGACCGGCAGACCGGCCGGCGCGACGGTTCCGGCGTGCTCCCGCCGTGCAGCCGGCCGCCCGGTGTGCCACCCTGCACGCATGGCGGATCCGATCTTCGAGCGATACAAGGAGGCGCTGAGGGCCGGCCACGTGGCCGCGCTGCGAGGCCGCCTGGACGACGCGCTGGTGCAGTACCGCGCCGCGGCGGCGATCGCTCCCGAGCGCCCGCTTCCGCACGTGGGCATCGCCGACGTGCTGCTGCGGATGGGACGCCACCAGGAGGCGCTCGCCGCATGCGAGGCGGCGCTGACGCGCGGGCCCGGTGACGCCGGCGCCGTCGAGCTCGAGGCCCGGATCCACGAGGCGGCCGGGGACTCCGGTGCCGCTGCCGCAAGCCTCGACCGGCTGGCCGGCCTGCTGACGGACGCCGATCGTCCCGACGCGGCGCTCGCCGCCGCCACGCGGGCGCGCGATCTTGCCCCGAGCCCGGAACGGGTTCGCCGCGTCGAGGACCTGGAACGAGCATGGCTCGCCTCCGGGGGAACGCTCCCGCTGGCGACGCTCGGCACGGTGTCAGCCTCGGTGGCGACAGGGCCGGCCGCGGCTGTGGCGACAGGGCCGGCCGCGGCACCTGCCCCCGGTGCCAGCCCGGTGCCGGAGGCCCTGCCGGTGCCAGCGGACGGGACCGTGGCGGCGCGGGTCGAGCCGGAGGAGGCGCCCACGCCGGAGGCGATCGTGCCCGAGGCCGCCGAGGCGGCGGAGACCCCTGGGGCCTCGGAGGCTCCCGAGGCGGTCGGGATCCCGGAAGTGGCCCGCGAGCCGGCCAGCGACGGTTCGGCGGCTGCGGTGCACACACCGGAGGCGCTCGAGGTTGCTGCCGAGCCCGAGCGGCCCGCCGAGGTCGAGCCGGGAGCGTCGGCCGAGGTCGAGCCGGGAGCGTCGGCCGAGCCCGAGGCGGGAGCGTCGGCGGGGCTCGAGCCGGGAGCGTCGGCCGCGCACGAGCTGCCTGCCGAGCCGGGGATCCCAGCCGGGCCTGAGCCGCCTGCCGGGCCTGAGCCGCCTGCCGGGCCGGGGGTGGCGGCGGAGACCGGGGCCCCGGAGGCCATGCCCGGCCCCGACACGGAGGGTCGGCCGGCGGGCGCTGCCACCCGTGCGGCCTCCGGTTCGAACGCCGGCGTGACGCCGGCGTTCGATGACGTGGCCGCTGCCGAGGAACTGTCGGTGGCCGCGGAACGGCAGTCCGCGTCGGGCGACCCGGCCGGGGCGGCGCGGCTCCACGTCCGGGCGGCCGACGCCTATCTCGCCATCGGCGCCACCGCCGCGGCGTTCGAGGAGTGCCTCCTCGCGCTCGCGGCGGCCCCTGGGGAGACGGATGTGCACCTCGCCCTCGCCCGGATCCACGCCGCGAGCGGCCGCCGCGACCGAACCGAGGCCACCATCGGATCGCTCGAGCGGCTCCTCGCGCTGGACGGCGACGAGGAGGGCCTGGCGCGCGCGGCCGCTGCCCGTCGGGGGATGCGCTGAGGCGCTGTTCGTCGCGGCCGATCGCAAGGTTCGACCAGGCGCACAGGCGCTCGGCCGGTGCCCGGTGCGGGCGCGGAGCCTGGTCGCCCCGGTCGGGCCGCGGAGGGCCACTGCTACACTAGGTCGCGATGCCTTCCATCCTCGACCTGCTCTCGGGGGTCCAGCCGAAGCCGACGACCTTCCTCGACATCGGGCTGACGGCGCTGCTCATCTACTGGCTCTTCAGCCTGATCCGGGACACCCGGGCGGTGCGCCTCGTGATCGGCGTGACCCTCCTGTACGGGGTCTACGTGCTGGCCCAGCTGCTGGGCCTGCAGCTCCTCTCCCAGATTCTCCAGGCCGGCGCAGTGGTCGGGCTCTTCGCGCTCGTGGTCGTCTTCCAGCCGGAGCTCCGCCGGGCCCTGGAACGACTCGGCCACGTCGGATCGCTGGGATGGATGCTGGCCCCGGGCCAGCAGGGTGCGCTCGAGCAGATCGCCGGGGAGATCTCCCGGGCCGCGGCCGGATTCGCCCAGGACCGGCACGGCGCGCTCATCGTCCTGGAACGCGAGACGGGGCTCGAGGACTTCGCCGAGGGCGGCGTCATGATGCACGCCGACCTGACCGCGGAGCTGCTGCGCACCATCTTCATGCCCCGCTCCCCGCTGCACGACGGCGCGGTGATCGTGCGCGGCGGGCGGATCCTCTCGGCGGGAGCCGTCCTGCCGCTGGCCGAGGTGGCGCCGGGCTCCGAGCGCTACGGGACCCGGCACCGGGCCGCCTTCGGGATCACCGAGGAGACCGATGCGCTCGTGGTGGTCGTCAGCGAGGAGACCGGTGCGATCAGCCTGGTCGAGCGCGGACGGATCGTGCGCAACCTCGACGAGGAACAGCTGCGGGTGGCGCTGGTGACGCTGCTCCACCTCGACGCATCACTGCGCGCAGGTGACGAAGGGAGCGAGCGCGACCACTGGCCCCACCTGCACCGGCCCTCGCATGGCTGGTCGCGTGGATCGTCCCGGCGGAACGCCGGTCGCGGTGGACGCACGCCGGGAGCCGCGGGGGCAGCAGCGGGGCGAGTCGACCGCCCGTGACCACCCGCCGCCTGTTTCACATCCTGGTCCGCAACTGGCCGCTGCGACTCGGGGCCATCGCACTGGCCGTGGTGCTCTACCTCGGCCTGGTGATCTCGCAGAACGCCCGGACGTGGAACGGACCGGTGCCCATCGACGGCATCGACCAGCCGGCGGGCACCTTCCTGCTCACCAGCCTCGGGACGGTGTCCTCGATCCAGTACATCGCGCCGCTCGACGTGGCGGCCCAGGTGACGAGCTCCTCCTTCGTGGCCACCGCCAACCTCGCGGGCGTCGCCTCGCAGCCCGGCGGCGCACCGGTGAGCGTGCCGGTCACCGTCGTGGCGCGCGACCAGCGGATCCAGGTGGTGGGCTGGGAGCCCGCGACCGTCGTCGCGCGGCTCGACCCGGTCATCAGCGCGCAGGTGCCGGTGCAGGTCGATCGCGGCACCGTGCCGAGCGGCCTCACGGCCGGGATCCCCGCCGTGAGCCCCACCACCGTCACGGTGCGCGGCGCCAGCTCGCTGGTGTCCCAGGTCACCGCCGCGGAGGCGCGCGTGGCCATCGATCCGAACGGCGCCAACGTGGACACCAACGTCGACCTGATCGCCGTCGATGCCAAGGGCGACGTCGTCTCGCCGGTGGACATCTCGCCGTCGTCCGCGCACGTGACGATCCCGGTCAGCGAGCAGCAGGTGAACCGCACGATCCCCATCGTGCCGAACGTCACCGGCCAGCTGGCCGACGGCTACTCGGTGCGGGCCGTGACCGTGACGCCGCTCACCGCGACGGTCAGCGGACCGGGGAGCGCGGTCAACTCACTCACGAGCGTCGGGACGGCATCGATCAGTGTCGCCGGTCGGAGCTCGGACCTGCTCGCCTCGGTCGGACTCCAGGCGCCCGCGGGGGTGACGGTCCTCGGCCCCTCGAAGGTGCAGGTCCGGGTACGCGTCCAGGTGGAGACCGGCTCGCGCAGCTTCGGGGCCGGCGTGGTGCTCAACGGCGCCAGTCCGGATCGGACCTACACGCTCTCGGTGCCCGACGTCCTCGTCACGGTCGGCGGTCCGAGCGCGGCGCTCGACGCCATCGACCCGTCGACGCTCTACGTCACCGTGAACGTCTCCGGGCTCGATTCCGGGACGTTCACCCTGCCGGCCAGGTTCACGCCCCCGGCGGGCACCACCCTGGTGAGCGTGAGCCCCGAGCAGGTCCAGGTGACAGTCACCGCGCCGGCGGGCAGTCCAAGTCCCTCTCCATCCAGCAGCCCGGGGTTCTGAGCATGGCCCGCCTCTTCGGCACCGACGGGATTCGCGGCGTCGCGAACGTGGACCTGAAGCCGACCCTCGCCTACGCGCTGGGCCGCGCGACCGCGCACCTGCTCGCGAGCGGGCGGGGCCCCATCGTCCTCGGACAGGACACGCGGCGCTCCGGCGACATGCTCGCCTCGGCGATCGTGGCCGGGGCGACCTCGATGGGCGTCGACGTGCATCGGGCCGGGGTGCTGCCCACGCCCGCGCTGGCCCACCTGGCCGGGGCCGGCGGCTTCGCGGCCGGGATCGTGGTGTCGGCGTCGCACAACCCGGCGGATGACAACGGGCTCAAGGTCCTCGATCATCGTGGGATCAAGCTCGACGACGCGCTGGAGGATGAGCTCGACACGCTCATCTGGCGCGCCGACGAACTCTCCGGACCCACCAACGCCGGGATCGGCCGCGAGGTGGACGCCCGCGACCTGCTGGAGCGCTACGTGGCCCACCGGGTCGGCCTCGCGCAGCACAGCCGCAACGACCTGCGGGTGGTCGTGGATTGCGCCAACGGGTCGGGCTGCCCGGTGGCAGAACGGATCCTCGCCTCGAGCGGGGCCAGCGTGGGCGCCATCCACGACGATCCCGACGGCGTGAACATCAACCAGGACTGCGGCGCCACCCATCCCGAGTCGCTGGCGGCGCGGGTGGCCGAGGTCGGCGCCGACGTCGGGTTCGCGCTGGACGGCGACGCCGATCGCTGCGTGGCGGTGGACGAGCGGGGACAGGTGGTGGACGGGGACCGGCTGATCGGCCTGATCGCCCTCGACCGGATGGGGCGTCGCGCCCTCGCCGGCAGCACCGTCGTGGTCAGCGTCCTCTCCAACGGCGGCCTGGTGTCGGCGGTCCAGCGGGCCGGCGGGCGCATCGTGCGCACGCCGGTCGGCGACAAGTACATCCTCGACGCCATGCTCGTCTCGGGCGCGGGGCTGGGCGGCGAGAAGAGCGGCCACGTGATCGTGGCCGAGCACACCCACGCGGGCGACGGGATCGTCACCGCGCTGGAGGTGCTCGGGATCCTGGCGCGACGCGGCCGGCCGCTCTCCGAGCTGGCCGACGCGATCCCGCTGTACCCTCAGCAGCAGCGCAGCGTACGGGTGCGGCACAAGGACCAGTGGGACGCCGACCCGGTGCTCGTCGCCGCGATCCGGTCGGCGGAGGCCGAGCTGTCCGAGGGCGGACGCGTCCTGGTCCGGCCGTCCGGCACCGAGCCGGTGCTGCGCATCATGGTCGAGGGCGAGCACGAGGGGCATGTCTCGGCCCTGGCCGACCAGCTCGCGGTGCTGGCCGGGGAACGTCTCAACCAGCCCGCCTGACGCGGGGACGGGAGGGCAGTCGGATGTGCGGGATCGTCGGATACATCGGCCCCCGGGAGGCGGCGCCCATCCTGCTCGAGGGGCTGGCGCGCCTGGAGTACCGCGGCTACGACTCGGCCGGCATCGCGCTCGTCCGCTCGGACGGGTCGGTCTTCGTCGAGAAGAAGGCCGGCAAGCTGGCGAACCTGCGCACGGCGATGGGCGACAGCCTGCCCTCGGCGGCCGTCGGGCTCGCCCACACGCGGTGGGCCACCCACGGCCGCCCGAACGATCTGAACGCCCATCCCCACGCCGACTGCACCGGGGACATCGTGGTGGTCCACAACGGGATCATCGAGAACTTCCGCGAGCTGCGCGACGGCCTGGAGGCACGCGGCCACCGGCTCACCTCCGAGACGGACACGGAGGCGCTGGCGCACCTGGTGGAGGAGGCGTACGCGGGCGACATCGGGGATGCCGTGCGCGCGGCGCTGCGACGGGTCTCCGGCGCGTACGCCCTGGTCGTCCTCGACCGCCGCGAGCCGGGCCGCCTCATCGGGGCCCGCATGAACGTCCCGCTGATCGTGGGGGTCGGCGACGGCGAGAACTTCGTCGCGTCGGACGTGGCGGCGGTGCTCGCGCACACCAACCGTGTCGTCTTCCTGGAGGAGGGCGACGTGGCGGACCTGGGCGCCGGCTCGGTGCGGATCACCGGTCTCGACGGGGCGCCGCGGGAACGCGAGATCCACGTCGTCGACTGGACGGTCGAGGCGGCGGAGAAGGGCGGCTACCCCCACTTCATGCTCAAGGAGATGCACGAGCAGCCCGACGCGATCCGCGCCGCCATCACCGGGCGCGTGATCGGCGAGTCCATCGTGCTCGACGAGGTGGCCCCGCTGGCCGAGCGCCTGGCGCAGGCGTCACGGGTCGAGTTCGTCGCCTGCGGCACCGCGGCCTACGCCAGCATGGCGGGGGCGCACCTGGTGGAGGCCTGGGCCGGGATCCCCGCCCGCGTCACGGTTGGCTCGGAGTTCCGCTACGCGCCCCCGCCGCTCGACGAGGGCACCCTGGTGGTGGCGGTCAGCCAGTCCGGCGAGACGGCCGACACGCTGGCGGCCACGCGGCTCGCCCGGGAGCGGGGCTGCGCGGTGGTGGCCGTCACCAACACGGTCGGGTCCGCGCTGACGCGCGAGGCCGACGCGGTCTGCTTCCTGCAGGCCGGCCCCGAGATCGCCGTGGCGGCGACCAAGACCTTCGTGGCACAGGTCACCGTGCTGGTCATCCTCGCCGCGGCGCTGGCGCGTGCCCGGGGGCGGCTCGATCCCGCCGAGGAACGGCGGCTGGCGGCAGCCCTGCGCGCGCTGCCGGGACAGGCGCGCCGCGTCCTGGAGCTGGACGACCGGATCCGCGCGACGGCCCGGCGGTACGTCAACAGCCACGGCTTCATGTTCGTCGGGCGCGGCGTGAGCTACCCCGCGGCGCTGGAAGGCGCCCTGAAGCTGAAGGAGGTCAGCTACACCCACGCCGAGGGCTACGCCGCCGGCGAGCTCAAGCACGGTCCCATCTCGCTCCTCGACGCGGAGGTGCCGCTGGTGGCGGTGGCCACCCGTTCGTCGGTGCACGAGAAGCTGGTCAGCAACGTCATGGAGGGCCGGGCACGGGACGCGCGCGTGATCGCGGTGGCGACCGAGGGGGACCGCGAGGCCGACCGCTACGCCGACGACGTCTTCCCGGTGCCGGACACGCTCGAGGCGCTCAGCCCGATCCTGGCGGTCATTCCCCTCCAGCTGTTCGCCTACCACATGGCCGTGGCCCGGGGCACGGACGTGGACCAGCCGCGCAACCTGGCGAAATCGGTGACGGTCGAGTAGGAGCGCGGGATGGTGGATGGGGTCGCGGCAAACGTGCCCGCGGCGGGCGGCGCGGGCCCGGCGACGACCGAGCTGGGGGTCGACATCATCCGCGTCTCGCGGATCCGGGAGGCGCTCGCGCGGTACGGGCCCCGGTTCACGCGGCGGGTGCTGACGCCCGACGAGGCCGCCTACGTGCGGACGAACGCCGAGCGTCTGGCCGGGCGCTGGGCCGCGAAGGAGGCCGTCAGCAAGGTTCTCGGCCTCGGCGTGCGGGGCGTCGGGTGGCGCGACATCGAGGTGGTGCGCCTCCCCACGGGCCAGCCGGCGGTGCGCCTCTCCGGCCGTGCCCGCGCACGGGCCGCCCAGCTCGGCATGGGCACCATCGCCCTGTCCATCACCCACGAGCGCGAGTACGCGGTGGCGGTCGCGTCCGGGGTGCGGACCGAAGGCGGCGCGTTCCTCTTCCCGCCGGACATCGAGGAGCGTCTCGACGAGCGCGAGCGCCGGCTGATGGGACGGCTGGAGCGGATCCGCGGCCTGGCGGACGAGCTGCGCGGGGAGACCGGCCGGACGGGACCCGGTGCACACACGGAGGGCCGGGCGTGAGCAGGGGCGACGGGACGTGACCGCCGGCGGGGGCACCCCGATCGAGGAGCTGACCGATGCGCTGGTGGCGGGGCTGCTGCCGCGTCGCGAGCCGCGCGCCCACAAGGGCGACAACGGGCGCGTCCTGCTGGTGGCGGGATCGCTGGACTACGCCGGGGCCGGGCTCCTGGCAAGCCACGCGGCGGGACGTGCCGGTGCGGGCCTGGTCACCCTCGCGGTGCCGGCCTCCCTCCAGCCGATCGTGGCGGGCCGGTTCGTGGAGGTGATCACGGCGGGCCTCCCGGAACGGGCACCGTTCGAGGTGGATCCCGGCGCCGCGCTCGAGCGGATCGGCTCGCTGCCCCATGACGCGCTGGTGGTGGGGCCGGGGCTCCACGGTTCATCGGCGACGGACGCGCTGGTGACCGGCCTCCTCGCGGCGGCCGGGGCGCCGGCGGTGGTCGATGCGGAGGCGCTGAACGCGCTCTCGCGCGCCGCCGGCTGGCCGGACCGGGTCGCGCGGCGCTGCGTCCTGACGCCGCATCCCGGCGAGTTCCGGCGCATGCTGCCCGGCGTCGCGGGCGACCTCTCGGGCGACGACGCCGCGCGCGAGCGGGCTGCACGGGACGCGGCGTCGGCATGGGGACAGGTGGTCGTGCTCAAGGGGGCGCGCACGGTCGTGGCGGATCCGAACGGCGCGGCCGCTCGCGCGCCGTTCGAGAACCCGGCACTCGGCACGGGTGGCACCGGCGACGTGCTGGCCGGGACCATCGGCGCGCTGCTGGGGCAGGGGCTCGACCCGTACACCGCGGCGCGCGTCGGTGTCTACCTGCACGGGGCCGCGGGCGACGCCATCCGCGACCGGCTGGGGGACAGCGGGCTGCTGGCGTCGGATCTCCCCGGCGAGATCGCCCACGTGCGGCACCGGCTGTCCCGGCTGCGCGACCGCCATTCGGGCAGTCACCGACGGGTCGGGTTCGCCCTGCGGGAGGAGACTCCGTGAGCGGGCCGGCGCAGCCGATCCCCGGGCGGCCGGAGTCCGCCGGGCCGATCCCCGCGCAGACCGGGCCGGCGCAGCCGATCCCCCGGCAGCCGATCGAGACCCGCCTGCGCGAAGCGGGGCTCCCCGCCCTCCCCAGGACGGCCTGGCTCGAGGTGAGCCTCGACGCGCTGGCGCACAACGTGCGGACGCTGCGCTCGCTCCTCGATCCCGGCGTGCGCCTGGCGGCCGTCGTCAAGGCGGACGCGTACGGCCACGGCCTGCTGCCGGTCGCGCGTGCCTTCGCGACGGCGGGCGCGGACCAGCTCTGCGTCGCCACCCTGGACGAGGCACTGGCCGTCGCGGCGTCCCGGCCTGGACCCCCCGTGCTGCTCCTCTTCCAGCCCCCGCTCGACGCGCTCCCCGCGCTGGCGCAGGCGGGCGTGGAGGTCACCGTGGCGGAGGAGGGGGCGATCGAACGGATGGCCGCTGCCGTCAGGCCGGCGGCCGGCACCCTGCGGGTCCACGTCGAGGTCGACAGCGGCCTGGGACGGGCGGGGTTCGCGCCCGAACGGGCGGCGGAGGCGGCCCGCCGGCTGGCCGCGGTCCCGGGGGTCGAGCTGGTGGGGACGTGGACCCACCTGGCGAGCGCGGACGACGCGGAGGCGTCGGCACGACAGACGGTCCGCTTCCGGCAGGCCTGGGAGGCGATGCGGAACACGGGCCTGGGCCACCTGCGACGGCACGCGTCCGCGACGGGCGGGCTCCTGGCCCGCACCGGCCCCCAGCTGGAGATGGTTCGCCTGGGTCTCTCGACGTACGGCCTCCTGCCGGCCGGGTTCCCGGTCGCCCCCGACGCCCGTTTCGCCGCGGAAGAGCTCCGGCCGGCCATGTCGCTGCACGCCCGGCCGCTGCGCGTCACGGAGGTGGCGCCGGGGGAGGGGGTCGGGTACGGGTCGCGCTGGCGCGCGGCACGCCCCTCCCGCGTGGCCACGCTTCCCGTCGGATATGGCGACGGATGGCCCTACGCGTCGGCCGGCAGGACCAGCGCCCTGGTCCGGGGCCGGCGGGTCCCGCTGATCGGGAGCGTCGCCATGGACGCCGTCGCCGCCGATGTCACGGACGTTCCCGGTGTCGGCCTGGAGGACGAGTTCGTGCTGCTCGGCGCGCAGGGCCCCGAGCGGATCGACGCGCTGGAACTGGCGCGTGCGCGCACCACGATCCCGTGGGAGATCGTCACGGCAATGGCATCGCGCCTGCCCCGCGTGTACGATGCGGGCGGCGCAGTGCAGAGCGTTCGGACGCTCGCCGGCGAGGTCCGTCGGCAGGGTGCGGGGGCGAGATGAGCGGGATCCGGCTCTGGAACGGCGACATCGGCGACCTGGAGGTCGACGCGATCGTGGTGCCGGCGACGCCGACGCTCTGGATGACCGCAGGTGCCGCGGCGGCGATCAAGCAGCGCGGCGGCCACGGGATCGAGTTCGAGGCGGTGTCGAAGGGGCAGCAGGTCCCCGGCGCGGCCGTCGCGACCGGCGCCGGCACGCTGCCCTGCCGGTACGTGATCCACGCCGTCTCGCTGGTGGTCGACCGGCGCACGAGCGCCGAGGCGATCGATGCCGCCACCCGCTCCGCCGTGCGCCTGGCGGACGGGATGGGCCTGCGGGTCGTGGCGTTCCCGGCGATGGGCTCGCCGGTGGGCGGCGTCACGCTGGAGGCGTGCGCGGAGATCATGCTTCGGGCCGTCCGGGAGACCCTGCCGGGCTGCAGCTCGCTGCAGGACGTGGTCCTCGCGCTCCGGGGAACCCACACGTACGACACCTTCCAGGCAGAGCTGGAGCGACAGCGCGAGCCCCGCGCCGTCCCGGTGGTCCCGGGCGCATACGCCGGCCTGGTCGGGGTCATGGATCCGCAGGCCGTGGGGCCCGATGGCGCCGGGCCGGGCGCCGGCGCTCCGGAGCCCGCGGGGCGGGACGCCCCGCGCCCCGCAGCGGCCCCGGGTGTGCACGATCCGGAGCGACGCGCATGAGCGGGACACGCGCGGGCCCCGGTGACGAGGTCCAGGACGAGCTGGTGGACGCCGTCGCGCGCGAGGTGCAGCTGCGCGGGATGGCCACCCCCATGGTGCTGTTCCTCGAGGCGAGCCGACCGTACCGGCCCCTGGGCGGCCAGGCGATGCTCTTCTTCGACCCGCTGCTGCGGGGCATCCTGACCGGGGGGATCGTCGGTGTCGACCGCGTGCTGGCCGACGAGTCGGGGATCGAGCGGCTGATCGACCGGCTCGAGGAGCTGGACGAAGCGTCCCGCTGGGACGCCTGACGCGGCCCCCGGCCGGCCGACCACAGGGCGGCGGCCCGCTCCGCCGCGAATGACCCGACCTGCGGGCGCGGCGGCCCGCCGCGGACGCCTGCCCTCGCGGCCGGGTAGGATTTCGACGTGACGTCCGAGCCCCACGCCTTCTTCACCCTCGACGCCGGTTCCGCCACGCTGGCGGCCGCGCTGATCGCCCGCGTGGACGGGCGCTGGCGCCTGCTGGCCGCCGACGCGGCTCCGGTGGGCATCCCGGGCGACGTGCTGCTCCGGGGCCTGGTGGACCAGGTCCACGCCGCGCGCCCCGAGGCACTCCCGGATCCAGCCGGGTGGCCCGACTGGACGCGGGTGGAGAGCCGGACCTGGCCTCCGCCCCGCGTGGTGATCGCCGGGCCGTCGGACCGGAGCACGGACGCGCTGGCACGCGCCTTCGCGGCGGACGGATGGAACGTCGGGACGGGCATCACGCCGGAGCGCGCGGGGGCCCTCGAGGCGGCCATCGCGCTCCGCGATCCGGGCCTGGACCTGGTGGCCGTGGCCGCACCTGACGGGCTGGGTGGGCACGAGCACGAGGCCCTGCTCGACGTGCTGGCCCTGGTCGGAGCGACCGCCGGGCTGCGCGACGACCTGCCCGTGCTGGTGGCGGGACGCGGCGGGTCGGGCCGGCCCGACCTGCCGGCGGAGCGGGTGCGCCGGACCCACGGGGCGGGCGACGCCGTGCCGGCCGCCCGGGAACTGGTCGGTCGACGGCGGGACGGGTGGTCGAACGACGGCCGCGATGCCTTCGTCCGCTCGATCGCCTCGCTCGCGGCGGTGCTGGACCTTCGCGTGGAGGGCGTGGACGTCGGGCTGGACGCGGGGACGCGCGTGATGGCCGGTCCGGACGGTGTCATGCGGCGGCTCGTGCGCGCGGATGCTGCCCTGGTGCCCCCGGAGGCGGTGGACGACCAGCGGTTCCTCGACGCGATCGCGCGCTGGTCACCCCTCGCGGACGACGCGTTCGCGATCCGGGACCGGCTGCGGAACCTGCGGGTCGCGCCCTGGCGCGACGCGGCCGGCGACGGCGCGCGCCTGCGGCTTGCCGCCGCGCGGGCCTCCCTCGAGCGGCTCGACGCCGCCTGGCACGATCCTGCCCGCGAACGGCACCACGACGCGCGCGGCGCCGACCGGCTGGCCGATCCGGTCCCCCTGACCGCTCCGGACCTCGTGGTCGTGAGCGGCGGCGCGTTCGCCGTGCCACCCGCGCCGGCCGTGGCCCTGGCGATCGTCGATATCCTCCGCCGGCCCGGCGCGATGGCGCTCGCCCTCGACCATGCCCGGGTCCTCGCGCCGCTCGGCACCATCGAGTCGGAGCCCGACCGACGCCGGATGCTGGCGGATCTCGCGGACGACATCCTCCTGCCTCTCGGGAGCGTCGTGGTCGCGCCCGGGCTGCGCGCCGGGCACCGGGGAACCCTGCGCGTGACGGCGGACGGCGCGAGCACGTCGCTGCCCCTCACGCCGGGCGCGGTGCAGGTCGTGGACCTGCCGCCCGGCCTGAGTGCCGCCGCCGAGCTGGAATCACCGGACGACCTGTTCGTGGGCGTGCGTGCGCGGCGCGCCCTCTTCCGGGTGACCGGTGGTCTCGGGGGCCTGCTGGTGGACACGCGCGACATGCCCCTCCGTCTGCCCGATCGCCCGGAGCGCCGGCGGGAGTTCCTGGACACATGGCAACGACCCTTCTGGACGACCGCCGAGCCGTGACCGAGCCCGCCGGACTCTCGCGGGTCCCACGCCGGTCCCCGCCGATCACCGCGCCGCTCGTCACCATCGGCCTCCGTCCCGGGGACGAGCCGCTGGTGGTCCCCGGCGACCGCGTGTCGGTCGGCGATCCGCTGCTGCGCCGCCAGCGACACCCACAGGTGGCGGAACAGCCGCTGCGGGCGCGCTCGGTGCCTGCGCCCGGGACGCGGTTCGTGGAGGGGGCCGAGCTGGGCGGATCCGGTCGTCGGGCGCTGCGCTACGAGGGTGCCGGCGAGGTGCTGTACGCGACGCCGTCCGGCCGCCTGCGGGCCGTCGTGGCCCGCCACCACGCGGTCGTCGCGTCACCGGTCACGGGGACGGTGCGGTCGATCGACCCCTGCGCGCTGGTGGTGCACGCGGAGGGACCGGCCCTGCCCGCCGCGCTGGCGGTGGGCGAGCCGTCCCACGGCACCCTGGTGGTGGCGGTCGACGGCCCGGACGCCGAGCTGCACGCCAACCAGATCGACGTGCGCCACGCCGGGGCCGTCCTGGTCGCCGGGTCGCGGGTGGACATCGAGGGCCTCACCCGGGCCCGCGCGATGGGGGTGCGCGGGATGATCGTGGGGGGCGTCATCGGGGGCGACGTCGTGGCGCTGCGCGCGTCGATCGAACGACAGGACGCCTCCGTCCACGCAAGCCCCTCCTTCGCGCTCGTGGTGCTCGACGGGTACGGCAAACGACCCGTCCCGCGCTGGACCTGGGACGCGCTGGTGGGCGCCGCCGGCCAGGAGGTGGGACTGGGGATCACTCCGCCGCTGATCCTGCTGGAACCGGGGGCCGGGATGCCGGTGGCGGACCCGGCGCGGGTCCGCGTCACCGCCGGGCCGCTGCTCGGCCGGACCGGCCGCTTCGTCCGCCTGCTGGCGCGACGGCGGCGCGCGGCCGGCGTCCACCAGGAATGCGCCCTGGTCGAGCTGGACCCGGTGGCGCTGCCGGGCGTGGCGGAGCTGATCGACGTGCCGCTGGCGGACCTGGAACGCGATGGCTGAGCGGCGCTCGACCGGCGGCACGCCCGTGCGGGTCTCCAGCGCGTCCGCGGCGGAGACACGCCGCTTCGCCGCGCACCTGGCGGCCGTCGCCGTCGCGGGCGACGTCATCGCGCTCCGGGGCGAGCTCGGGGCGGGCAAGACGCAGTTCGCCAAGGGGTTCGCGCAGGGACTCGGCGTGACGGCGGTGGTGAACAGCCCGAGTTTCACGCTGATGGCGGAGTACCTGGGCCGCCTGCCGCTCTTCCACCTGGACCTCTACCGCCTGGGTGGCGCAGCCGACGTGCTGGCCGGCGGACTGCTGGACGAGCGCCAGCAGGGGGGCGTGACGATCATCGAGTGGGCCGAGCGGCTGGACGGCCCGGTGGGCGGGGCGGACCTCGAGGTGCACTTCGAGGGGGCCGGCGACGAGGTCCGGCAACTGGACCTGCGGGCGCGCACCCGACGCGGGGACCGGTACCTGGCCGCGGCGCGCACGTGGCGAACCGAGGCGGAGGAAGAGGCGACGGTGACGGGGGAGACCGAGGAATGAGCGGCGCACGCGGGGACGGCCTGCTCCTCGCCATCGACACCGCCACGCGGCGTGCCGCGGTGGCGATCGGCGACGGAGCCGGCGCTCCGCTCGCGGCGCGCTCGTGGGTGGCGGGATACCGGCACGGCGAGGAGCTGCTCGCGGTCGTCGACGAGCTGCTCCGCGAGGCCGGGGTCCGCCTCGGCGACCTGGGCGGGATCGTGGGCGGCACGGGGCCCGGCGCCTTCACCGGGCTGCGCGTCGGCCTTGCCACGGCCAAGGGCCTGGCCTACGGCCTCCGGATCCCGATCGCGGGGATCCCCTCGACGGCCGGCCTGGCGGTGGCCGCCCGCGAACCCGGGGATCCGCGCGACGTGGCGGTGGTGCTGCCCGCGGGGCCGCACGACCGGTACCTCGCGCGCTACCGGCTGCCCGCCGACGCCGCCGCGCTGCCGGGTGCCGCGGGCGAGCCCGAGCTGGTGCCCGGCGGCGAGCCCCTCGACCCGCGGGTGGCGAGCGCCTGGCTGGTGGCCGTGGACCTCGCGCCAGGGCCGGCGATCGGTGCGGAAGCGACGGCCCGTGGCCTCCGGGCCCAGCACGCCCTGGGGGCGGCGCTCCTCTCCCTCGGGCGCCTTGCCCTGGACGCGGGCGGGGCGGTCGACGTGGCCGAGCTCGTGCCGGCCTACGTCACGCTGCCGCGCGGCATCACCGAGCAGGTCGGGAGGATCGAGTGGTCGCGAGACCTCCGGTGAGGGTCACCGTCGAGCCGATGCGGGTCGAGGACATCCCCGCCGTCCACGAGATCGAGCGGGCCAGCTTCACGGCGCCGTGGCCGTCCTACGCCTTCCGGCAGGAGCTCGAGGGCAACCGGCTGGCGCGATACCTGGTGGCGCGCGACGGGGAGCGGATCGTGGGCTATGCCGGCCTGTGGCAGATGGTCGACGAGGCGCACGTCACCACCTTTGCCGTCGCGCCGGAATACCGCCAGCAGGGCGTGGGCCAGCACATGCTCCTGGAGCTGCTCCGCATCGCCGAGACGGTGGGCGCGTCGGTGGCCACCCTGGAGGTGCGCGTCTCGAACATGCCGGCCCGGCGCCTGTACGAGAAGTACGGTTTCCGGCCCGTGGGTGTGCGGCCCCGCTACTACACGGACAACAACGAGGACGCGCTGATCATGACCACCGCCGAGCTGCGCTCCCGCGACATGCGCGTCCGGCTGCAGCGCCTGGCGGCCGACCTGCGGGCGCGGACCGGCGACCCGGCCTCCGACGCGGCGGACGGGGGAGACGAGATGCTGATCGGCGGCGTCGACGCGGCCGGAGGTCCGGCATGGGCAGACGACGACCGGATGGCGGGGGGCGGCGCGTGATGTCGACCGAGGGAACGGGGCTCATCCTGGCGGTGGAGACCTCGTGCGACGAGACCGCCGTGGCGGTGGTCGAGCAGGGCCGGCTGATCCGCGCCAGCGTGGTCGCCAGCCAGGTCGCGATGCACGCGTCCACCGGCGGGATCGTGCCGGAGGTCGCGGCCCGCGCGCACCTGCGCTGGATCGTCCCCGTCTTCGAGGAGGCGCGGTCCGCCGCCGGCATCGACGACTGGTCCACCATCGAGGCGGTCGCGGTCACCAACGGCCCAGGCCTCGCCGGGTCCCTGCTGGTGGGGATCAACTTCGCCAAGACGCTCGCCTACGTGCACGGACGCCCGCTCGTCCCGGTGAACCACCTCGAGGGGCACATCTACGCGGCGTGGCTGCTGGACCGGGACGCGCCGGAACGACCGGCTCCGCCGTTCCCGCTCGTCGCCCTGGTCGTGAGCGGCGGCCACACCTTCCTCGTGGAGATGCAGGACCACCTCCAGTACCGGTTCCTGGGGCAGACGGTCGACGACGCCGCCGGCGAAGCGTTCGACAAGGTGGGGCGGCTCCTCGGGCTGCCCTATCCCGGCGGGCCGGCGATCATGAAGGCCGCCGCGGGCGCCCGGCGGCGCGACGTCGAGTTCCCGCGGGCGTGGATGGGCGAGTCCTACGACTTCAGCTTCAGCGGCCTCAAGACCGCGGCCCGCCGCGCCATCGAGGCCCGCGGGGGCGGGAAGGCACTGGACGTCGACGCGGTGGCGGAGCTCGCCTACGGCTTCCAGGAGTCGGTGGTCGACGTCCTGGCCACCAAGACGGGGCTGGCGGCGGAACGGAGCCGTGCCCGCGCGATCGTGCTCGGGGGCGGCGTGGCCGCCAACGCGGTCCTCCGCGACCGGGTGGCGGAACGTGCGGCCGCGCTCGGCATCCCCCTGATCGTCCCGCGGCCGGCACTCTGCACCGACAACGCCGCCATGATCGGGGCCGCCGGCTTCTTCCGGGCGCGCGCCGGGACGCGCGCGTCGCTGGACCTGGACGCCAGGCCGTCCCTGCCGCTGGTCTCGTGAGCGGCGCCGGGGGGGACGAGCTCGACGCGATGCACCTCGGCCCCGAGGTCGTCCGGCGCTACCTGCGTCGTCACGGCCTCGAGGCACGGCACTCGCTCGGCCAGAACCACCTGGTGGACGGGCCGACGCTGGAGGCGATCGTCGCCGCGGCCGCGCCGACGCCCGGCCGCACGGTCCTGGAGATCGGGCCGGGGATCGGGATCCTCACCGGGGAACTGCTGCGTGCCGGCGCGGCGGTGACCGCCGTCGAGGTGGACCCGCGGCTGGCCGCCCACCTTCGGGAGCGCTTCGCCGGCGCGATCGAGGCCGCCGGGGCAGATCCCGGTGCCCCCGGTTCGCTGCGGCTGGTGGAGGCGGACGCCCTGGACGTCCCGGTGTCCGACCTCGTCGCCGCGCCCTACGACCTGGTGGCCAACCTGCCGTACCACATCACGAGCCCCGTCATGCACCACGTCCTGGGGGAGGAGCCGCGGCCCGAGCGGATGGTATTGATGCTGCAGCGCGAGGTGGCGGAGCGCATCGCCGCACCGCCGGGCGGGCTCAGCTACCTCTCCGTCTTCGTGCAGTACCACGCCGACGTGCGCGTGATCCGGCACGTGGCGGCGGCCGCGTTCGAGCCGCCGCCGGAGGTGGATTCCGCGGTGCTCGCGGGCGCGACGCGGCCGCGACGCCTCCCGCCGGACGAGGAGGAGGCACTCTGGCGAGTGGTGCAGGCCGGCTTCCGGGAGCGCCGCAAGATGCTGCGGAACGTGCTCTCCCGCCAGCTGCCGGCGGTCGGACGGGCGCGCATCGACGAGGCGCTGGGCGCGACGGGGATCGCCCCGGAGCGGCGTCCCCAGACGCTGTCGGTGGAGGACTGGCTGGCGCTCGCCGAGGCGCTCGGGATGGTCGGCGCGGGGTGGCGGGCGGGGGTCGTGCCGTGAGCGGCCCGGCGCGTGGCCCCGCGTCAGGGCACGGCGCCTCGCTCCCCGGCCATCGCCCCCGGGCGGCGACGTCGACCACGGCGGGGAGCGGCGTCCGCCGCGCAGCGGCGCCTCGCAGGTGGGGCGCGGACGCGCCGGCCAAGATCAACCTCGCGCTCGAGGTCGTCGGCCGCCGGCCCGACGGGTTCCACGAGCTGCGCTCGGTCTTCGCGCCGCTCGCGCTCGCGGACGAGCTGACTGTCTCGCCGCTGGGGCCGGTTGCCGTCGCGTCGGGCGAGGATCTCCTCGCGATCGACGGCGCGCCCGGGCTGGAGACCGGCGGCAACCTGGTGCTGCGGGCGGCGGCCCTGCTGCGCCGGGATGCGCTGCCGGGTGAGGCCGTGCCGCCCGGCACCCCGGCCGCACCCCGTGCCGGTCGGGCCCCGGCCTGCGGTCCGCTCGCGTTCCGGCTCCGGAAGCGGATCCCGGTGGCCGCCGGGCTCGGTGGCGGGAGCAGCGACGCGCTCGCGGCGCTCGACCTCGCCGCGGCCGCCTGGGGGATGCGCCCGGGAGCGCGGCGGCGCCGGGAGCTGGCAGCCGCCCTGGGGTC
>JAJYKX010000139.1 GCA_021788175.1 Chloroflexota bacterium | reverse complement strand
GCGGCCGTCATCGTCGCGGCGGCGCTTCCGGTGGGGATGGTCGCGGCGGCCGCCGTGGTGAGCCACTCCGCCACCCCGGGACACTCCGCGTTCACCACGCCGAACCAGCAGGCCAACGTCAGCCCGACGGCGACGCCTGAGGCGACGGCCACCCCCGAGCCGACCGACACGCCGGAGGCGACGGGGACCCCCGAGCCGACCGACACGCCCGATGCGAACGCGGCCGCCCAGGATTCCGCCACCGCGCGGCCGACCGACAACCACGGTTATGCGGTGTCGCAGATCGCGCAGGATCCCACGCAGGTCGGCGGGCCCAACGACAACCACGGCGGAGCGGTGAGCGAGGTCGCCCGCGGGGACCATGGGCCCTGCGGCACGAACCCGCCCGGCAAGTCGGCCGCGCACTGCCCGTTCCCGACGCCCACGCCGGCGGCCGTGACCGCGACCCCGACGCCGACGCCCACGCCGACCGCGTCGCCCGCGTCCTGACCGTGCGCCGCCGGCGCTCGTGACCACGGGCCCGCGGCACGCCTGATCCAGCGCCCGGGGCTGCGCCGATCGTGCGGCGACGCCCCGGGCGTCTTCGTGCCCGTCGCCGTCCGGGCGAAACCCATCCCCGGGCGTGTGCCCGGGCATGGGTTCGGGCCCGCGCCCGGTCCCGCGCGCCGCCGGGTCCGCTCGATGGGGCTGCTCGGCGAGGATCGGCGGGCGGATCGGCTCTCGCGAAGCGCGGGGATCGCGCGGACCATGGCCACTGGCAGCGCGCCAGCCCAGCACGTCCGCCCAGCACGTCCGCCGCTGCCGCCCGGGGAGAGGGGGTCATGGCGCTCGTCGTCGACGGCCTGCGCAAGCGCTTCGGCGAGGTCCAGGCGCTCGACGGGATCGGGTTCCGGGTCGAGCCGGGCCAGGTCTTCGGCTTCCTCGGCCCCAACGGCGCCGGGAAGACGACCACCATGCGGATCGTGCTGGACATCCTCCGCGCCGACGAAGGGTCGGTCACCTGGGCGGATCGTCCGGCGAGCGAGGCAGCGCGCCGCACATGGGGGTACCTGCCGGAGGACCGCGGTCTCTACCCCCGCATGAAGGTGCTGGACCAGCTCGTCTTCTATGGCTCCCTCTACGGCCTGCCCCGGCGGGAGGCCGCGGCGCGGGCGCGCCACTGGCTGGCCCGGTTCCGCATCCCGGAGTACGAGGACCGCCGCGCGGAGCAGCTCTCCAAGGGGAACCAGCAGAAGGTGCAGTTCATCGCCGCGATCCTGCACGACCCGGACGTGCTCCTCATGGACGAGCCCTTCTCCGGGCTGGATCCCATCAACGTCGCGCTCCTGAAGGACGCCGTGCTGGAGATGCGCGACCGCGGCCGGGCGCTCGTCTTCAGCACGCACCAGATGGAGCAGGTGGAGGAGCTCTGCGGCGCCGTCGCCATCATCGACCGCGGCCACCTGCTGGTGAGCGGCGAGACCCGGGAGGTGCGGCGCCGCGCCGGGCGCCGGGTGGTGCGGCTGGGCGTCGCCGGCGACCCGGACCTCGGCTGGCTCGACACGCTGCCGGGCGTGCGCGTCACCCGCTCCGGCCTGGACTACCACGAGCTGGACGTGCGGGACGGCGGTGACCCCGAGACGATCCTGCAGGCCGCCCTGGCGAGGGGCGAGTACGTCACCCGGTTCGAGATCGCGGACCCCTCGATCGAGGACATCTTCATCGAGCAGGTCGGCGTCTCCGGTGCCGAGGAGCGACGCCTTGCCGCGGTCCCGGCGGGGGCGCGGCGATGACGGGGAGGGCGCCGATGAGCCGGCGCTGGTCCGTGGGCCTCGGCAACATCGTCGCGGTGGCGCGGCGCGAGTTCGTCACGCGCGCCACCACCCGCAGCTTCGTGATCTCCACCGCGCTGCTCGTGGTGGCGGCCGCGATCCTCGGGCTGGCCCCTGTCGTGATCGGGTACATCGACCGGAACACGTCGCAGTCGATCGAGGTCCACGTCGGCGCCGCGGACCTGCACGGCGACCCGGTCTCGACGCTCGACGCCCTGCTCAACGCGCCGGCGCTCCAGGGCGGCGCCGGTGCCACGGACGGCAGCGGAGCCGGCACCACGCCGGGCGGACCCGCCACCAGGGACTACCGGGTATCGCTTGCGCCCGACCTGGATGCGGCGCGCCGGCAGGTGGAGGACGGCAAGCTCGATGTCCTGGTCGACATCGAACGGGACGCGTCGGGCGACGCGGTCTTCACCATCTATGTGAACGACCCGGCGATGAGCAGGACCCCGGACCTGGTGCGACAGGCGGCGGCCTCCATCGCCATCGCCGACCGCCTTGGGCGGGCCGGCCTCTCGGGGGCGCAGCAGGCGGCCCTCTTCGCGCCGCCGCAGGTCACCGTCCGCTCGCCCGACACGTCTCAGCCGGCGTCCACTGCCCAGGGGGTGACCGGCGAGATCGCCGGCTTCGCGGTCACCTTCGGCCTGGTCCTCTTCCTCTTCATGGCCGTGATCCTCTACGGCACCTGGGTCGCGATGAGCGTCGTCGAGGAGAAGAGCAACCGGGTGATGGAGGTGATCCTGGCCGCCGCCACGCCGTTCCAGCTCCTCTCCGGCAAGGTCCTCGGCGTGGGTGCCACGGCGCTGGTGCAGTACGTGATCGTGCTGGGTGCGGCGCTCCTGGCCCTGGTGGTCCAGGGCCAGGTCGGGATGCTGGTGCTCGGCGAGACGGGCGGCCTCTCCATCCCCCAGGGGCTCACGCCGGGGCTCCTCGTCGTCTTCTCCGTCTACTTCGTCCTGGGCTTCCTGCTCTACGCGGTCCTCTTCGCGGCCGCGGGCTCACTGGTGAGCCGGCAGGAGGACGTGAGCCAGGTGGTGACGCCCATGACCCTGGTTTCCACGGCCGGCTACCTGGTCGGCGTGTACGGCTCGATCGGGATCCTGGACCCGAAGGCGCCCTGGCTGGTGGTCCTCTCCTGGGTGCCGTTCCTCTCGCCATACATGATGCTGGCCCGGGTGAACGACGGGAGCGCGGCGCCGGTCGAGGTGGTCGGCACCGTCCTGCTGCTCGCGCTCACGATCGTCGGGGCGGTCTGGGTGGCGGCCCGGATCTACAGCGCGGGCGTGCTCATGTACGGGCAGCGCCCGGGCGTCCGACGGATGTGGCGGGCCATCCGGGAGGCGCGCTGAGATCGGGCGGCGCCGGCGGCGCCGCCCGATCCCGTCCGCGCATGCGTGGATCCGCGGCGCCGCCCGGCGATCAGCTGCAGCCGCTGGTGCTGCCGCAGTTGAGGCACTTGTAGCAGCTGCCGTTGCGCACCATGATCGAGCCGCAGTCGGCGCAGCTCGGCGCGTCCGCCTGGGCCTGGAAGGCGACCCGCTGACCGCGCCCGAGCTGGAGCCCGAGCGACCTGGTGCCGTTCGTCCGCCCCGTGGCGTGCCCGTTCGCATCCGCCCGCGCCGTCTCGCCCGGGGTCTCGCCGCTCTCCGCCGCGGGGGGCTGCGCGGCAGGGGTCCCCGTCCCCGGGGTCGCGGCCGTCGAGGAAGCCGCCGGCGTGGGCGCGGCCCCGGCGGTCGTCGGCTGCGGGGCCTTGACGGTCTCCCGGGTGCCGGTCCCCGGCTCCGCCGGCACGGCCCGAGCACCGGTCTCCATCGCCGGCTCGTCCCCCGAGCGGTCCAGGATCCCGAGTGCCTCGCGCTCCTCCTTCGGCAGGAAGCGCGAGCCCAGCCAGCGGAAGATGTAGTCCACGATCGACTTCGCGATCGGGATCTCCGGGTTCCCGGTGAAGCCGGAGGGCTCGAACCGGACGTGGGCGAACTTGGTCACCAGGTCGCGGAGCGGCACCCCGTACTGGAGGGCCACGCTCACGGAGATGGCCATCGAGTCCATCAGGCCCGCGACGGTGGAGCCTTCCTTGGCCATCCGGATGAACATCTCGCCCGGCTGGCCGTCCGGGTAGCACCCGACCGTGATGTAGCCCTCGTGGCCCGCGATCTCGAACTTGTGGGTGATCGACTGTCGCTCCGCCGGCAGCCGCCGGCGGTGCGGCTTCTGCGCCTCCACCTGGGCGCTCGCGAGCGACCGCTCGAGCTCGGCCACGCGTGCCGCCAGCTCGGCGGTGGCCGCGGCGATGGCCTGCTCGGCCGCCGCCTCGACGGATGCCTCGGCGTCCTTCTTCTTCCCGGTGCTGAGGGGCTGCGACCGCTTGGAGTTGTCGCGGTAGATGGCGATCGCCTTGAGGCCCAGCCGCCACCCTTCCAGGTAGACCTGCTCGATGTCCTGCGGCGTGGCCGTCTCCGGCATGTTGACGGTCTTGCTGATGGCGCCGGAGAGGAACGGCTGGACGGCCGCCATCATCCGGATGTGCCCCATGTAGTGGATGGAGCGCTCGCCGTTGACCGGCTTGAAGGCGCAGTCGAAGACCGGCAGGTGCTCCGCCTTCAGGCCCGGGGCGCCCTCGATCGTCTCGTGCTCGTTGACGTAGCGGACGATCTCCTCGGTCTGCCGGGAGTCGTACCCGAGCTTGCGCAGGGCGGCCGGCACCGTCTGGTTGACGATCTTGAGGAAGCCCTCGCCCACCAGCTTCTTGTACTTGACCAGCGCGATGTCCGGCTCGATCCCGGTGGTGTCGCAGTCCATCATGAAGGCGATGGTCCCGGTGGGGGCGAGCAGCGTGGTCTGGGCGTTGCGGTAGCCGTGCCGCTCGCCGAGCGCCAGGGTCTCCTCCCACAGGTCGCCCGCCGCGGCATGCACGTCGGCCGGCACGCCCTCCGCGGGGATGTGGTGGGCGGCGTCGCGGTGCTTGCGGATCACCCGCAGGAACGGCTCGCGGTTCTGCTCGTACTCCACGAACGGCCCGCCGCAGTCCCGTGCGATGACCGCGGACTGGCGGTACGCCTCCGCGGTCATGATCGACGTCAGCGCCGCCGCGAACGCCTGGCCGTCGGGTGAATCGTAGGCGAGGCCGCGGCTCATCAGGAGCGCGCCGAGGTTCGCGTAGCCCAGCCCCAGCGGGCGGAAGCGGTGCGAGTTCTCCTCGATCCTGGGGGTCGGGTAGCTCGCGTAGTCGACGACGATCTCCTGCGCGGTGATCGTCAGCCGGCAGGCGTAGCGGTACGCGTCGACGTCGAACTCGCCGTCCTCCCGCACGAACTTCATGAGGTTCAGCGACGCGAGGTTGCAGCTCGTGTCGTTGATGAAGCTGAACTCGGAGCAGGGGTTGGTGGCCACCTGCCGGGCGGAGTTCGAGACGGGGTTCCAGTCGTTGATGGTGGTGTCGTACTGCATCCCCGGGTCGCCGCAGACCCAGGCCGCCTCCGCGATCTGGTGCAGGATGTCGCTGGCGCGATAGGTGTCGGCCGGCTCGCCGGTGGTGACGAAGTGGGTGGTCCAGTCGCCGTCACGCTCGACCGCGTGCATGAAGTCGTCCGTCACGCGCACCGAGTGGTTCGCGTTCTGGAAGAAGACCGAGCCGTAGGCCTCCCCGGTGAAGGACGGATCGTATCCCGCCTCGATCAGCGCCCAGGCCTTCTTCTCCTCGAGCATCTTGCAGTTGATGAACTCGAGGATGTCCGGGTGGTCGGCGTCCAGGATCACCATCTTGGCCGCGCGGCGCGTCTTGCCGCCGGACTTGATGACGCCGGCGAAGGCGTCGTAGCCCTTCATGAAGCTGACCGGGCCCGACGCCACCCCGCCGCCGGCCATCTTCTCCCGGGCGGAACGGATCGGCGAGAGGTTCGAGCCGGCCCCGGAGCCGTACTTGAAGAGCATCGCCTCCGTCTTGGCGAGATCCATGATCGAGGTCATGGAGTCCTGCACCGAGTTGATGAAGCAGGCGGAGCACTGCGGGTGCTCCTCGACGCCCACGTTGAACCAGACGGGCGAGTTGAACGACATCTTCTGGTGCAGGATCAGGTGGGTCAGCTCGGCACGGAACGTCTCGAGGTCCTCGTCCGAGGCGAAGTAGTGGCCCGCCGCGGCCCACCCGCAGATCGTGTCCACCACGCGGCTGATCAGCTGCCGGACGCTGTGCTCCCGCTCCGGCGTCCCCAGGTGGCCGCGGAAGTACTTGCTGACCACCACGTTGGTGGCCAGCTGGCTCCAGCTCTCCGGGACCTCCACGTCGGCCTGCTCGAAGACGACCTTGCCGCTCTCGTTCCCGATGCTCGCCGTGCGGATGGCCCAGGTCACCTCGTCGTAGGGGTGGACCCCGGGCCTCGTCCAGCGGCGTTCGAAGGTGAGACCCGGCGGTGTCGACGTGCGGGAGCGCTCGACGGCGGTGCTGCTGGCGGTTCCGGTCGCGCGGGCCATCGGTGGTCTCCCTCCATGCGTGGTGACGTGGTCGGTGCGGGCGGGGCCGGGCGCCACTCCGGTGGCCGGCCGCAGGCTGGGAATCTACCTCGCCGGCCACCTCTGTCAAGGCCGAAACCACAAGATGTTGTGGTACGGCGCGGCCATTGACCTCAAGATGTGGTGTTCATCGTCCACGCTCGCCGGATCGAGCGAAGGGCGTGCGTGCCCCCGCGACGTGCGAGCCCCGGGGGCGTGCGTGCCCCCGCGACGTGCGAGCCAGGAGGCCGTGCGAACCTCTTGATCGGGCCCGTCCCGGGGATCACGATTCGCGTGCAGGGAGCGGAGGTGGCGGTGGCTCGGGTCGCGATCGCGCAGGACCGGCTGATCGTCGAGGTCGAGGGCCTCGACCGGCTGCTCACCCTGCGCCACCACGTTGAAGTCCCGCTGGAGCACGTGGTCTGGGTGCAGACGCGGCCGGACGAGGCCTATCACGGGCCGACCGGCCACCGCCTGCCGGGCGCCGGCGTACCCGGCGCGATCTCCACCGGGACGTTCCGCGGGACGGACGGCGATGTCTTCTGGGACGTGCACGATCCCGGCCGCAGCATCGCGATCGGGCTGCGCGACGAGCCGCTGGTGGCGATCGTGGTCGAGGTGGACGACCCGGACCGCGTCGAGCGGGACATCGTGCGGGC
>JAJYKX010000138.1 GCA_021788175.1 Chloroflexota bacterium | reverse complement strand
CTCCGCATGCTCATCTGACGTCCGCGGGGGTCGAATGGTTCAACGGCCCCGCGCGACCGGACGCCCGTCGGCGAGCGGGGCAGAGGGCTTCGCCCGCTGGATCCGCTCAGGTACGCTTGCTGACGCCGTGTCGTCGCCCGACGCCATCGCCGCGCGCGCCGCCCCTCCGGTCAGCGATCCGGAGTCCGGCTTCACCCCGCCGTCGGCCGACGGTCTGACCACCGCCGAGGCCGCGGAACGTCTGCGGATAGAGGGGCCCAACACGATCGGCGCCGGCGGCCGGCGCACCAACCTCTCGATTCTGGTCGCGCAGATATCCAGCCCGCTCGTCCTCATCCTGGTCGGGGCGAGCCTGGTGAGCCTGGTCGTGGGCGATGCGGTCAACGCCTCGATCATCCTCGCGATCGTGGTGATGAGCGCGGCCCTGGGTTTCGTCCAGGAGGCCCGCTCCGAGGCCGCTGTCGCGGCGCTGCAGGCGCGCCTGACGTTGCGTGCCGACGTGGTGCGGGACGGGACGGTCCGGGAGATCCCGATCCACGACGTGGTGCGCGGTGATCTCGTGGTGTTCGCCGCGGGCGACATCGTGCCCGCCGACGGGCGGGTGCTCGAGGCCAACCACCTGTACCTCGACGAGAGCTCGCTCACCGGGGAGTCCGCCCCGGCCCTCAAGGCGCCCCGCGAGGGGAACCTCGACCCGGCGGTGGAGGTGGACCGGGACGGGCTCGTCTTCTTCGGCACCAGCGTGGTCAGTGGGACCGGCCGGGCCCGCATCACGGCCACCGGGGCGCGCACCAGCTACGGGTCGATCGCCGGCCGTCTCGCGCAGCGCGCGCCCGAGAACGACTTCCAGCGGGGCGTGCGCGCCTTCGGGGTCCTCGTCTTCCGCGTCACCGCGATCCTTGTCATCGCGGTGCTGGTCATCAACGTGGGCCTGCACCGACCGGTGCTCGACTCGCTCCTCTTCGCCATCGCCCTCGCCGTGGGCCTGACTCCCGAGCTGCTGCCCGCCATCGTGACCCTCAACCTCACGCAGGGCGCCCGTGTTCTGACCGGGCACGGCGTCCTGGTCAAGCGGCTCCCTGCCATCCAGAACCTGGGGAGCATCACCGTGCTCGCCACCGACAAGACCGGGACCCTCACCCGCGGCCAGCTGGCGCTCGTGCGGGCGGTCGGGATCGACCGCGACGATGCGCTGGAGGCCGAGCAGGCGCTCGAACTGGCGTACCTCAACAGCCATTTCCAGTCCGGCTTCCGCAACCCGCTCGACGCCGCCATCCTGGCCGGCACCCCGGAACCTGCCGACCTCGGGACGTATCGCAAGCTGGCCGAGCTGCCCTACGACTTCACCCGTCGCCTCCTCAGCGTGGTGGTCCAGCGGGAGGGCGAGGCGCCGCTGCTCGTCACCAAGGGTGCTCCCGAGGCGGTCATCGCGCGCTCGGGCTGGGTCCGCGAGGATCACACCGCGCGGTCGATCGACGTCGCGGAGCACGCGCGGATGGCGGCGCTTGTCGACGGTGCCTCGGCCGACGGGTTCCGCCTCGTGGCCGTCGGATCGCGCGTGCTCGGCCAGGACGAGCTGCGGGCCGCGCCGGCCGGTGCGGCGGCGGCCGGTCTCCAGGACGCCGACAAGCTCGAGCGCGACCTGGTCTTCGAGGGCGTCATCCTCTTCAGCGATCCGCCCAAGAGCGGCGTGGACGCGACGATCGCCGAGCTCGCGCGCCAGGGCGTCGCTCTCAAGGTGGTCACCGGCGACAACGAGCTGGTGGCCCGGCACGTCGCGACCGAGGTCGGGTTGCCGGTGGAGGGGATCCTGACCGGCGAGGAGATGCGCGGCCTCAGCCATCCCGCGCTCGTGGCGCGGGCCCGGCGCACGACGATCTTCGCGCGCGTGGACCCGGACCAGAAGCTCCACGTGATCCGCGCGCTCCGGGACGGGGGCGCGGTGGTGGGCTATCTCGGGGATGGCATCAACGATGCCCCGGCCCTGCACACGACCGACGTCGGGATCAGCGTCGACAATGCCACCGACGTGGCGCGGGCGGCCGCCGACATCATCCTGCTGGAACCGAGCCTGGCGGCGATCAGCCAGGGGGTGACCGAGGGGCGACGGACGTTCGCCAACACCCTCAAGTACATCCGCATGGGGACCAGCTCCAACTTCGGCAACATGCTGAGCATGACCGGCGCGGCACTGCTGCTGCCGTTCCTGCCCATGACGCCGGGCCAGATCCTGCTCAACAACCTCATCTACGACGCGTCCCAGACCGCGATCCCGACCGACGCCATCGACGACGACGTGCGCGCGGTGCCGGCGCGGTGGGACGTCACCGCGATCCAGCGGTTCATGCTCATCTTCGGGCCGATCTCGTCGCTGTTCGACTACATCACGTTCGGCCTGCTGCTCCTGGCGCTCGGCGTCAACGAACGCGCCTTCCATACCGGCTGGTTCATCGAGTCGCTCTTCACCCAGGTGCTCGTGGTGCTGGTCATCCGCACCAGGCGCTCTCCGTTCTGGCGGAGCCGGCCGAGCCCGCAACTCCTGGCCGCCGTGGTGACGGCGCTCGCCGCGGCGGTGGTCATCCCCCTGAGCCCGCTCGGGACCGTGCTCGGGTTCAGTCCGCTCCCCTGGGTCTTCTGGCCCCTGCTCGTGGTCGTCGTGGCCGCATACCTCGCCCTCGTGGAGGTGGCCAAGCGCCGCTTCGAGCCGCACGGCTGACCGTTTCTGGGCCGGGCACCCCCGGCATGCATCGTCAGCCGGTCGAATGTCCCAGCGCCGAGCGCGCGGCGTGGTAGCCGCACATGCCGTGGACCCCGCCGCCGGGCGGCGTCGACGACGAGCAGACGAAGACGTCGGGGTCGGGGGTGGCGTACGGGTCGCGGCGCACCGCCGGGCGCGTGAAGAGCTGGGCGAGATCCTGCAGACCCCCGTTGATGTCGCCGCCGACGTAGTTGGCGTCGTGGCGCTCGAGGTCGGCGGGGCCGCTGGCGCGCACGGCGAGGATGCGGTCCCGCACGCCGGGAGCGAAGCGCTCCAGCTGGCGCAGGATCGGCTCGGTCATGTCGACCGTCGCCCCGTTCGGCACGTGACAGTACGCCCAGGCCACCTGGCGCCCGTCCGGGGCACGGGTCGGGTCGGCGGCACCCGGCTGGGTCAGGATCACGAAGGGCCGCGCGGGAACGCGGCCCCGCCGCACCTGGACCTCGGCGGCCGCGATCTCCTCGAGGGTTCCGCCGAGATGCACGGTCCCCGCGGCCCCCACCCCCACGGCCCGCCAGGGGATCGGCCCGTCGAGGGCGAGGTCGAGCTTCGCGACGCCGGGCCCGTGCCGGAAGCGACGCAGCTGTGCGGCGTACAGCCGGCCGCTCCAGCCGCGACCCACCCGCGTGCCCGCCACCCGCAGCACGTCGCGGGGGACCAGGTCGAGCAGCACGGGGACCCCGGGGCGCAGGCCGGGGAGCGCGCGCAGGTCGTCGACCCGCCAGCCGGTGCGCACCCTGCCGCCGAGCTCGACCAGCTCCGCCGCCAGTGCGTCCGCCAGCGACTGCGAGCCGCCGCGCACGAAGGGCCAGCCAACCGCGTGGGCGCTCGTGAGCAGGGTGAGCGCGAACGCCCCGCTGGCCGGCTCGCGGAGACGGAGCATCGAGTGGGCCGCGCATCCCGCGAGCAGGGCGCGCGCGCCGGGGGTCCGGAAGGGGCGCGCGAGCCAGGTCACCGATTGCACCGCCCGGAGGCCGAAGCGCGCGAGGGCGAGCGCGCGACGGGGATCGCGGGGGATCCGCAGCGGACCCAGGATCTCCTCGATGAAGTCGGGCCAATCGCGCAGCAGGGGGTCGAGCAGGGCGCGGTAGGCGGCGGCGTCGACACCGAGCGCGTCGGCCGTGGCGTCGAGGTCGCGGTGCACCAGGGCGGCCGATCCGTCGTCGAGCGGGTGGGCCAGCTCGATCGTGGGCTCGGCGAAGGCGACGCCGTGGCGGTCGAGGGGGAGCGCCCGGAAGAAGGGCGAGGCCTTCGCCAGCGGATGCACGCTGCTGCAGACGTCGTGGCGGAAGCCGGGCAGGGTCAGCTCGGCGGTGCGGCAGCCCCCGCCGATCGTGTCGGCGGCCTCGTACACCTCGACCGCGTGCCCGGCCCGGGCGAGCACGATGGCCGCCGCCAGGCCGTTGGGGCCCGCGCCGACCACCACGGCGCGTCCCTCGCGGGTCCGGGTGGCCGAGCCGTCGGCTACGGTGGCGGATCGCACGCGCCCATCATGGCACGGCGCACCCGCGCGCCAACGCGACGGTCGAGCGCAGGTGCGTGACCGGGCTGCGCCGGCGCGGGGCCGGGGCCGGCCGTCGAGTGTTGCCGTGTTGACGCCGGGCCCGGCGCCCGCCATGCTCCCGCGCACCAGCGTGGCTCCCAGCGTCCCCCGACCGCGACCCCGCTGACCTCACGGTGGAGACAAGCGCATGGACAAGAGCATGGTCGACCAGGTCCTGGCCGCTGCGGCGAGCGTCCTCGCCAGCGGCGCGATCTCGGCCAACGGCCACGGGAACGTGAGCCTCCGCGTCCCCGGCGCCGAGGAGATGTACTTCACCTCCGCCTCGTCGCTGAAGGGCCTGACGCCGGACGGCATCGCCCGCGTGGCGCTCGACGGGACGCTGCTCGAGGGGAACCTGCCGCCCATCCAGGGCGCGGTGGTCGACATGCACACGGCCATGTACCAGGATGACCCGCAGGTGGGCTGCGTCCTCCACACGCATTCGCCCTATGCGACTGCCCATGCCGTGGCGCACCAGCCGATCGACTGCTGGATCGAGGCGCTCGCCATGTTCGGCCTCCCCGACGGCGTGCCCCTCGCCGCCTACGGACCGCGCGGCTCGGCGCAGGCCGTGGCGAACATCCGCCGCGCGGTGCGGCCCGGGGTGCCCGCGGTGCTGCTGGCCAACCACGGCGTGCTGATCTTCCACCGCACGCCCGAGCTGGCCATCTTCGTCGGCGGGGTGGTCGAGGAGGCAGCGCAGGCGTCCCTCAACGCCCGGGCCCTCGGCGGACCGGTGGTGATCCCGGCCGAACTGCGCGCGGCCGCCCTGCAGCGGGCGATGACCTTCGAGGCCGCGGGGGTCCGGACCGCCTGAAGGTCCGGACGGCCTGAGCGCGCGCGGGCCCCGGCTGGCGTTGGAGCGGCGGCGCGGGCACGCTCTTCGCCGCTGGCCGGTGCCCCCCGGCTACCCGTCCCCCTCGGCGCCGTGCGCGGCATTCACCTGGGCGCTCCCGGTGGGCGGCTCGGTCCCGGAGTCCGGTGCGGCCGCCGTCGCGCCGGGTGCCGCCGCATCCGCCGCCCCGGCGACGAACCCGGGCTGCGCATAGGCGGGGTCGGGATAGCGGTAGAACCCCTCGCCGCTCTTGACCCCCAGGTGCCCCTGGTCGACATACGCCTTGTAGAAGTCGGCGTTGATGCGGCGCTGCGGAGCGCCCGTCTGGCGCGCCCAGAAGTCGGCGATGTCAAAGGCCGTGTCCAGGCCCACCCCGTCGAGCATCCCGAACGGCCCGATCGGCATGTGCATGATCCCCATCCAGGCGCGGTCCACGTCCTCGACGGAGGCGACCCCGTTGGCGGCCAGGGTCACGGCGGCCTCGTTCAGCGCCATGTACATCGCGTTGAAGACGTAGCCGTAGTTCTCCCTCTGCAGCCGGATGGGGATCTGCCCGATCCGCCGGGCGAAGGCGAGCACGAGCTCGGTCGTCTCCGGGGCGGTGCCCGGGTGGGGCATGACATCGGCCACGGTGTTGGACCAGACCGGCGGGTGGAAGTGCAGCGCGGCGAAGCGGTCCGGCCGTCCGGTGGCGGCGGCGAACATCGACGGCAGCAGCGACGACGTGTTCGTGGTGAAGACCGTGCGGCACGGGCAGAGCGTGTCGAACTGGCCGAGCACGCGTCCCTTGAGCGCAGGGTCCTCCGGCACCGATTCGCTCAGGAGGTCGACGTCGACGGCCGCCGCGACGGGGTCGGTGGTGGTGGTGATCGCCGCCAGCGCCCGTGCGCGTCCGGCGTCGTCGAGGAGCCCGGAGCGGACCTGCTCGTCCGCGAACGCCCGGATGCGGGCCATCCCGGCCTGTAGCGCGGCCGGGTCGATGTCGTGCAGGACGACCCGGTAGCCGTGGGTGGCGCACTGGAGGGCGATCTGCTGGCCCATGGTCCCGCTGCCCACCACGAGCACGCGGCGCACGTCGTCGATCTGCATCGCGCCCACCTCTCGATCCACTGACGGGACGCGCGGCCATGATAGGCGCGCCGTGGCGCGCGACCGGGCTCGCCCTCAGCCGCCGCTCGATCTCCCTGCCGTCAGACCGTCGCGTCCGGCATGGTCCGCAGCGCCCGCACCGGCGAGAGCAGGACGAAGAGGAACGGCAGGCACGAGCCCAGCGCCCCGATCCAGATCGCGTTGGGGACGCCGACCACGCTCGCGACGACGCCACCCAGGATCGAGCCGATGGGCATCGTGCCCCAGACCAGGAAGCGCATCGTGGCGTTCATGCGGCCCTGGATCTCGACCGGGCAGATCGCCTGGCGGAAGCTCACCTGGTTGATGTTGTAGACGACGCCGGACAGGCCGCCCAGCGCGAAGGCGACCATCAGCCAGGGGATGGGGGCGCCCTGCGGCGCCATCGCCAGCAGGATCCAGGCCGGTCCGTCGAGCGCGATGGAGCCCACGATCGCCGCGCCCAGGCCGACCCGCCGGGCCACCTGGTTGGCGACCAGCGCACCGAGCAGGGTCCCGATGGCGCCGAACCCGAAGATGACGCCCGCGGTGGCCGCGCTGAGGCCGAGCTCACGATAGAGGAAGACCGGCAGGACGCCCCAGATCATGTTGCTGAACAGGTTCGACGACGAGGTGGCGCCGGCGATCGCCCGCAGGTGGGGGTTGCCGAGCACGAAGCGCAGGCCCTCGCCGATCTGGCGGCGGAGCGGCTCGCGCGCCAGCCCCGCGGCCCGGCGCTCGGCTTCG
>JAJYKX010000137.1 GCA_021788175.1 Chloroflexota bacterium | reverse complement strand
CCGCCAGCGAGTAGAAGAAGAGTGCCACGGGCCGGTAGACGGCGTGGGCGAACTTCATGAACGGGGCCAGCAGGACCAGCTCCATGGCCACCGAGACGTGGAAGAGGAAGACCCAGTAGCCCCAGGCCGGGGCCTGCGGAAGGTACAGCGCGATCTCGATGAGGAAGCCGGTCAGGCCGGTGATCCAGAGGAGCACGAGCAGGGTCCAGTCCGACGCCGTCGAGTCGGAGGCGGCGCGGTTGGCCTTGCGAAGCCGGTCCAGGATCAGCATCGAGGTCCCGTAGAGGAGGAACAGGCCCGCCACCGTCCCCAGGAGCCGGACGGGGTACCAGATCGGGACGGGCGTCCCGGTTGCCTTGATCCCCACCACGGCGAGGCCGTAGTCGAGGATGGTGGCCGCCAGGAGGCCCAGGAAGCCCCACATCGTCGACGCGTGGATGAACCAGCGGCGCCGATACCAGGGCTGCTCCGCCTGCACCGACTCACAGTCCGTTCGGAACCGCAGCTGGCCGAGCGACTCGACCGCGAGCGCGCTCCAGAGCGCGCGTCCCGATCTCGCCAGCGCGGCCCTGCTGCCCACCACGTCGCGGACCGAGATTCCTTCTCGCCTGGAGATGCCGCGGGCCATGCCGACGACGCCGGCGAGACCGGCCAGGAAGACCAGGATCATGACGACGACGCCGGTGTTGTGGATGAGCGGCTCCGGGATGAACCCGAAGAGGTTGAGCGAGGTGGTGCTCTGCACGCCGTGGGAGGCGTACATGAAGAGGGCGAAGAACGCTGCCAGCAGGATGGCGATCACGGAGCCCGCGAGCGGGCTCGTGTACATGGTGCGGGCGAGATGCGTGCGGTCGTAGTTCGCGATCGCGTACCGCCGCGCCGCGGCCATGAAGCCGCCCGGGTCAGCCTGGGTGGGGCAGGTGTCGGAGCACTCCCCGCAGTGGTAGCAGGTCCAGAGCTCCTTGCTCCCCAGGAGCGCGTCCTTCATCCCCACCTGGGCGTAGCGGATCAGCCGGCGGGGGAAGGTGCCGTCGTTGTCGGAGAGCGGGCAGATCGCGGTGCAGTTGCCGCAGGAGTAGCACGCCGAGACGTCGGCGGCCCCGAACTTCTGCACGTCGGCCAGGAGGCCGGCGTCCACCAGCGCGCTCATGCCGGCACCGCCCAGTTCGTCGCCTCGTACCGGAAGTAGCCGTCGTCGGTGGGGTCCTTGACCTCCCGGATCTTCCCGTACCGCCGCATGCCCATCACCCAGAAGAGCACCTCGTCGGTGGGGCTCCCGATCGCCTCGGCGATCTCGGGCACGGTGAGCGGCCCCGAGCGGAGCGCCTCGAGGATTCGCGGATGCATGACTGGTTCCTCGCGGATGATCTCCCGGATCTCCCGGATCGTGGTCGTGCTCATGCGACCGGCTCCTCCAGCATGGTGTCGATCACGGCCCGGATCTGGGCGTCGGTGTAGCCGCGGAGGTCGATCGCGTCCTCCGGACAGACGGGCACGCACCCGCCGCAGCCCTTGCACGTGCTGGGGCTGATCGCCGCGACCGTGCGTCCGGCGACCTCGGCCTTCTCGATCGCCGAGTAGGGACAGGCGTCGATGCACTTCTCGCACCAGGTGCATGCCGCGGCGTTGACCTCGGCCACCTGTGGGTCGAGCTCGGCGAAGCCCTTCTTCAGGATCGCCGCGCTCTGGGTGACGGCCGCAAGTCCCGCTGCCACGCTCTCGGTGGAGTTCTTGGGGCCCTGGCACGCGCCCGCGATCAGCACGCCGTCCACGACCGTCTCGACCGGCCGGAGCTTCGGGTGGATCTCGTTGAAGAACCCGTCGGTCCCCACCGGCAGCTTCAGGAGCCCCATCAGCTCCTCGTTCTTCCGGGGGACCATCCCGGTGACCAGGACCACCAGGTCGGCCGGGATCGTCAGCTCCTCGCCGCCGGTGAGCGTGTCGTGCGTGGTGACGGTCAGCTGGCCGCCGTCCGTCCGCGCCACCGAAGGAGGGGTGTCCTCGGGGAACTTCATGTACACGGAACCGTTCTTGCGGGAGTCCGTGTACATCAGCTCGTACTTGCCGTACGTGCGGATGTCGCGGTAGAGGTGGTACTGGTGCACCCCGCGGTCCAGCCCCGACACCTGGAGGGCGGCATGGGCCGTGGCCGCGCAGCAGTAGCGCGAGCAGTACTCGTTGGCGCCCGGCTGGCGGCTGCCCACGCAATAGATGTAGGCGATGGTCTTCACCGGCCGCCCGTGGTGGACGAGCGGGCCCGACGATGCGTCGATCAGCGCCTTGAACTCGGGCAGCGTCACCACGCCGTCGATGCCGTAGCCGTACTCACCGGCCTCCGGCTGGTAGGTGTCGAAGCCGGTGGCCACCACGATCGAGCCGACCTCGACGTGGATGAGCTCCGGCAGGTCCGAGTTCACCCGGATCGCGGCGACGTAGTTGCCGAAGCTGCCGGACTTGGCCATCAGCTCGGCGTTGGTGAAGACGGTGATGCTGGAGCGCCTCCGCACCTCGCCGACGAGGCCGGCGATCAGCTCGCTCCCCCTGCGGTCGTGCGGGTACATCGTGCCGAACCGGCCGACCCACCCGCCGAGCTCCTGCTCCTTCTCGACGAGGAAGACCTCGAGCCCCACGTCGGCGAGCCCGATGGCGGCCCGCAGCCCGGTGATCCCGCCGCCGACCACCAGCGCCTTCTGGGTGGTCTCCACCACCAGGGGCTCCAGCGGCGTGGTCAGGCGGGTCCGTGCGATGCCCGCCTTCACCAGGCTGATCGCCTTGTGGGTGGCACCCTCGGGGTTGTCGCCGTGCGTCCACGAGTCCTGCTCGCGGATGTTGACCTGCGTGTACTGGTACGGGTTGATGCCGGCGCGCTTCGCGACGCCGCGGAACGTGACGGTGTGGAGCTTCGGGGAGCAGGACGCCACCACGAGCCCGTCCAGGCCGTACTGGTGGATGTCCTCCTCCATGTTCTCCTGGGTCGCGTCCGCGCAGGCGAAGATGGTGTCCCGCGCCACGATCACGCCGGGCTCATCCTTGATCGCGTCGACGACGCGCTGCACGTCGACGTAGTCGGAGATGTTGCCGCCGCAGTGGCAGACGTAGACGCCGATCCGCCGCTGCTCTGGCGAGAGCTGGCCGGCCACGGTGGTCTCCTCGCTGTTCATGCCGGCACCTTCACGTTGGCCTGGGTGCGTTCGAGGTGGGCCGCCACCTGCGCCGCGGCCGCGCCGGCGTGCAGGATCGAGTCCACGATGTCCTTCGCCCCCGCCGCCGTCCCGGCCACGAAGACTCCCGGGATGCTCGTCACGCCGGGGTTCAGGTCCTCGTCCGGTTCGGCCACGTAGAAGTACTTGTCCTCGGCCAGCTGCTCCTCGGGGAAGAGCATGGCCGCGTCGCGGTTCGGCTGGACCCCCACGGCCAGCACCACCAGGTCGTACTCGGCGTCCACCAGCTGGCCGCCGTTCTCGATGTCCTCGTAGCGGAGGATCAGGTCGCCGTTCTCCTTCTCGGTGATCTTGGCGACCCGGCCCTTGACGTAGGTGGCCCCCATCGACTTCGACTGCTCGTAGAACTCGTCGTAGCGCTTGCCGGCGGCCCGGATGTCCATGTAATGGACGGTGACCTCGGCGAGCGGCAGGGCCCCCATGATCAGCTGGTTCTGCTTGATGGAGTACATGCAGCAGAACTTGGAGCAGAGCGGGTTGTTGACGGTCTCGTCACGCGAGCCGGTGCAGAGGATGTAGGCGATCCGCTCCGGCACCTTGCCGTCGCTGGGTCGCAGGATCGTGTTGAAGGGCCGCGTCGGGGCCAGCAGGCGGTCCATCTGCATGCCGGTGATCACGTTGCGGTACTGGCCGAAGCCGTACTGGGGCTTGAGGTCGGCCGCGAAGAGCTTGTAGCCCGTCGAGACCACCACGGCCCCGACCTCCACGTCGAGTTCCGTGTCGCGGGCCTGCAGGTCGATGCACCCGTCGACCGGGCAGGCGCTGACGCACTCGTGGCAGCCCGAGCAGACCGCGCAGTCCATGCAGCGGCCGGCCGCCGCCCGCGCCTCCGTCTCGGAGAGCGGTGCCTCGACCTCGCGGAAGTCGCGGGGTGCCGCCTCGAGCGTCACCGCCTCCGGCGTCGCCGGTCGCAGCGTGTAGACCTTCTGGCGGGCCAGGACCTGCTGCTTGTCCACCACCGGCAGTCGCAGGTCGAAGCCGTCGAGGATCCCGCCGGTCAGCCAGCGGTCGATCATGTGCGCCGCCCGCCGGCCCTCGCCGACGGCCCGGGTGATGTCGGTGGCGCCGTTCACGACGTCGCCGGCCGCGAAGACGTAGGGGACGTCCGTCTGGAGCGTCTTCGGGTCGGCCCGAAGCGTGCCCCTGCGCTCGACGCCGATCTGGCTCGCGAAGGCTGCCGTGTCGGGCGTCATGCCGATGGCGGCGATGATCACGTCGCACCCGATGACGTGCTCGCTGCCGCTGATCGGCGTCGGGCTCCGGCGCCCGGAGGCGTCCGGCTCGCCGAGCGCCATCCGCACGCAGCGGAGGCCGTTCACCGCGCCGGCGGCGTCGCCGGTCACCTCGACCGGGGCCACCTGGAACGCGAACTGCACGCCTTCCTTCTCGGCGTCGTCCGCCTCGACGTGGTGCGCCGGCATCTCGGCGCGGCTGCGGCGATACGCCACCGTCACCGATGCGGCGCCCATGCGACGGGCCACGCGCGATGCATCCATGGCCACGTTGCCGCCGCCGACCACCACGACGCGCTTGCCCGCGAGGTCGACGGTCTCGCCGAGCTTGATCCGGCGCAGGAAGTCGGTGGCAGCCAGGACGCCCATGCGGTCCTCGCCGGGGACGCCCAGGCCGGTCGAGCGCGGGGTGCCCGTGGCCACCAGGACCGCGTCGTAGCCCTCCGACTTGAGCGCGGCCAGGTCGCGCACCGGCGAGCTCGTCGCGATCTCGACGCCGAGATCCCGGACGTTCTGGATGTCGCGCTCGACGACCTCGACCGGCAGGCGGTACGACGGGATGGCCAGGCGGAGGAAGCCGCCCGGCTCCGGAGCCGCCTCGTAGATCTTGACCGTGTAGCCCTTGCGGGCGAGCTGCCAGGCGGCGGTGAGCCCGGCCGGGCCGGACCCCACCACGGCGACCCGCCGGCCGTTGGGCTCGGCGACCTCGATGCCCAGATCCTCGCCGGACTCCACGTGGCGGTCCGAGATGAAGCGCTTCAGCCGCCGGATGGGGAGGGTCCCCTCGAGGGATCCGCGCGTGCAGTCGGACTCGCAGGGGGCGTAGCAGGCGCGGCCCAGTGACCCGACCAGCGGGGTGGCGTCCAGCACCAGCCGGTGTGCCTTCTCGTACTCGCCGCTGCGGATCAGGGAGACGTACCCGTGGGCCTCGATCCCCGCCGGGCACGCGAACGTGCAGGGCGACGAGCCCTGCCGGTCGATCACGGCCTTCTTCGGCACGGCCTGGGGGAAGGCGATGTACGCCGCGCGGCGCGCGACGAGATCCGCGTTGAACTGGTCGGGCACGGCCACGGTGCAGGCGGTCTCGCACTGCTGGCAGCCCGTGCAGGCCACCTCGTCCACGTAGCGCGCCTTGCGCTTGACGCTCGCGCGGAAGTGGCCGTCGGCGTCGCGCCTGATCCCCTTCACCTCGCTGTACGTCATGACGGTGAGGTTGGGGTGGTGGATCGTCGCCGCCATCTTGGGCGTCGAGATGCAGCTGGCGCAGTCGAGGGTCGGGAAGACCTTGGACAGCAGGATCATCCGCCCCCCGACGCTCGCCTCCTTCTCGACGACGAGCACCTTGTAGCCCATGTCGCCCAGCTTCAGGGCGGATTCCATCCCCCCGATGCCGCTGCCGACGACGAGCACGTCGTAATCCATGGTCATTTCGCTCCTGCCGCCTGCAGCGCCGCGAGCGTCGCGGAGAACTGCTGGACCTGCCGGGTGAACGGCTCCGCGCAGACCGAGCAGATCGCCGCCATCTTCACGCGCTGCGGATCGTGGCCCAGCTCGGTCAGCTGGGCCTGGGCCTCGCTGACGATCCGGGCGGCCCGCTTGGCGCAGTCGGGCAGGTAGGCACATTCGTCCCCGTCGGACGCGATGAAGACGCCGTCGAAGCCCTGGTCGATGGCGTGGGCGATCCAGGACGGCTTGATCCCGCTGGTGCAGGGGAGGCTGATCACCTCGACGCCCGGCGAGTAATGCATGTGCTGGCTCCCGGCCAGGTCGATCCCCGGGTCCGAGATGTTGTTCGTTGAGAAGACCAGGATCCGGGGAACGGACCCCGTGTGCTTCTCGTGCACTTCGGCGGCTGCAACCGCGCTCATGGGACGGTGCTCCTGCGGCTGGCGGGTGCCGGGGCGGGGCGTGATGGGTCGCGCCCCGCCATCGGGCCCTTGAGGCGTGCTACTTGCCGCGGCGAACGAAGACGCGGTCGTACCCCTGGGCGGTGAGATGACCCAGGAACTCGTGGCCCACCTTGCCGGCCCACGCGCCGATGTCGGTCTTGGTGACGGGATCGCTGGACCAGATCTCGATCACGCTGCCGACCGGCACCGTGCCCATCCCCTTCTTGGCCTCGAGGAGGGGGCCCGGGCAGGCCGCGCCGCGCGCGTCGATGACCTTCGCCGCCGTGATCGTCTCGAGTTCGTTGTCGGTGAGTGTCGCGGGCATGTGCTGTTTCCTCCTGGCGTGTTCGTGGGCCGCCCGGACGGGCGGTCCGATCAGTAGACGAGTGCGTTGGTCGCGCTGGTGATCTCGGCGACGAACCGGCCCGCCGCCACGACCTCGGCGTTGTCGATGAGCCGGGTGGACGCGTCGATCTGCCGACCGTTGATGCAGGGCCCGCAGACCAGCAGGCGCCCCCCGAGCTCCCGGTAGTCGTTCATGAGCTTGGCCAGCGGCGGGAAGCCGCGTGCCTCGACGCCGTCTGCGGCCCCCTTGACGGCCAGCTCGACGCCCGAGGCCTGCAGTCCGATCACGACCTCGACGTCGGAGGCCATCGCGGC
>JAJYKX010000136.1 GCA_021788175.1 Chloroflexota bacterium | reverse complement strand
GCTTCCCGATGCTCCCCAGGAACGACGCAAGGTCGGTCGCGGCATAGTGGTCGCCCCACAGGAGCACGTGCGTGCCGAGCTTGTGGAGCGTCCTGGCTCCCGGATGGCAGTCGCACGCGATCTTCGGGCAGGCCATCGCCTCCTCGAAGGGCACCACCCGGTCACGCTCCCCGAGCACGTCGGGCACGTACGAGATCGCGCCCGTGGCGTTCAGGACCACGTCGAACTCGCGCAGCTCGTCCACCGAGGGCACGTGTTCAAGGCGCACCTTGACCTGCAGGTCGAGCATCTGGTTCCGGATCCAGTCCAGGTACCAGCGCATCTTCTCCTTGCCGGGCACCATGCAGCAGTAGAGGAGCGCCCCGCCCAGCTCCCGGGTCTTCTCGAAGAGCGTGACGTCGTGCCCCCGCTCGGTCGCGATGCGCGCCGCCTCCATCCCGGCGGGGCCGCCGCCGACGACCGCGACGCGGACGGGCGTGGAGGTCCGTTTCATCTGGCCGTACGCGGGGTTGCCGCACGCGGCATTGATGGAGCACTGGATCTCGTGCTTGGCCATCAGCGACTCCTGCCAGCAGCCGCCGAGGCAGGAGATGCACTTGCGGATCGACTTGACGCGCCCCAGCTTCGCCTTCACCGGCCAGTAGGGATCGGCGAGCAGCTGCCGGGACAGTCCGACCAGGTCGGTCTTGCCCTCGGCGAGGATCTGCTCACAGTACTCGGGATCCCGGAGCGAGTGGCTCGTGATGACCGGGATGCGGACCGCCGCCTTGACCGCCTCGGCCGCGTAGGTCGCCCAGCCCTGCGGGTACTGCATCGGGTCGAAGCCGGCGCCGGCGCTCTCCTGGATCCCCTGGCTGATGTCGACGGCGGCGCATCCGGCCTGCTCGAGCATCCGCGCGATCTCGACGCCCTCGTCGAGCGTGCGGCCGCCCGGGACGAACTCCTCGAAGGAGTATCGGACGAGGACCGGGAAGGACCGGCCGCACTTCCTGTGGATCTGGTCGACGATGGCCAGGGTGAAGCGCATCCGGTTCTCGAGCGTGCCGCCGAACCGGTCGGTGCGCCGGTTGAGCACCGGGCTCATGAACTCGGAGAGCAGGTAGCCGTGGGCCGCATGCAGCTCGACCGCGTCGAACCCGGCCTGCTTGACGCGCCACGCCGCCTCCGAGAAGAGGTCGACCAGCTCCAGGATCTCGGAGATCGACGCCTCCCGGATCTCCTTGCCCTTCTCCTCCGCGTTCTCGTAGACGATCTCGTGGCCCGCCGACCACGGGATCTTGATGACGCGGTCGTTCGCGCCGAGGGTGTTGTAGCGCGGAATGGCGCACTGGCGGCCGGGGTGCTGGAGCTGGACCGCGCACTTCGATCCGTACCGGTGCATGCTCTCGGCGAGCCGTGCCAGGCCCGGGATGTAGTTGTCCCCGTCCGCGACCAGGCAGGTCACCGTGGGGCGCCCGGTCTTCATGTCCGGCGTGGTCGCGCCGACGATGATGAACCCGGCCCCGCCCCGGGCGATGTCCGCGTGGTGGTGGATGTCCCGCTCGCTGACCTCGCCGTCTGCATGCGACGAGCTGATGTCCGTTGGGACGTGGACCACGCGGTTGGGGAGCTCCAGGTTCCCGAGCTGGATCGGGCTGAACAGATGCGGGAACGACGACATGAAGCTCCTCCCGTCCCTGCCGGCGTCTGCGACGAGTGGGCGCGGTTGCCGGCCGATGCGCCTGTGTTCGGTGTCTCCAGTCTCGGCGCAGGCCTCCGCGGCAGCAATGTCACTACCGGCCGAGATACTGTCAGGAGCGGCTGGCGATCCGGCACGGCTCGGCATGCGCCCCGCGGAGTGGTGCCCCGAGCGGTGTCTCCCTGCCATTCGGCCCCATTCCGGTCTGGGCCATTCGGCCCTCCTGCCCGCCGCCCCATCTGCCGGATCATCGCCGGTACGCCTCGCGGGCCCCACGGGGAGGTGGCCGCGAGGAGGGAGGACGGAGGTCCCGCGTGACGGTCTTCTTCTGGAAGCACGACCTCGACCCGACGTTCCCGCTCTCCGTGCTGGACTACGAGACGGCAGATACCGAGGAGCGGCTGCACTGGCACGACTACCTCGAGGTCGCGGTCTGCCTGGAGGGCCGCGGCCGCTTCCTCTTCGGGCGCCGCAGCTTCCCCGCGGAGCCCGGCGACATCTTCCTGGTCGACAACGCGGAGCCCCACGTGGGGATCGCCGAGGCGCCGGGACGCCTGCGCCTCCTGCTCACCCTGTTCCGGCCGGAGCTCATCGCCGCGCCGGGGTGCCGGACCTTCGACACCGACTACCTGGCGCCCTTCTGGTGCGGGGGACGCCCGTTCGCCAACCGTCTGCCTGCCGGCGAGGCCGCGGCGTCAGAGCTGCGGCCGGTCCTCCTCGAACTGAAGGCGATCTGGGATCGGGAGGAGCCCGGGGACCGGCACCTGCTGGACGCGAACCTGCGACGGGCCCTCGCCATCCTGGTGCGTCACTCCCGGGCGGCCGAGACCGAGGCCGAGGCCGACGGTGCGTCGGTGGAGGACGTGCGGCACGAGCAGGTGCTTCCCGTCCTGAGCTACGTGGACCAGCACTTCCGGGAGAGCCTGACGCTGGAGCAGGTGTCGGAGCACGTCCACGTGAGCCCGTCGCGCGTGCGCCACCTGTTCAAGGACGTGACCAGCGTTGGGTTCAAGGAGTATGTGACGAACCTGCGCCTGTCCGAGGCCAAGCGCCTCCTCCTGACCAGCGACTCGAGCGTGCGGGAGGTCGCGTACACCGTCGGCTACACGAACCTGCACCAGTTCTACAAGGTCTTCCAGCGGTACGCATCCATGTCGCCGGCCGACTACCGCCGGTACTACACGCGCCCGGGCGACACGGACGTGCGCCTTCGGCAGGCGACCGCGCTGCGCGCGGAGGGACGGGCGCAGGCCGCCTGTTGACCTCAGGCGGGCGTCTCCGCGCGCTCCCCGATCAGGATGTGCCGCACCTCGTCCTGGCAGTCGGTGCGGCTGAGGGCCACCAGCTTGTCGCCGGGCTGGATCGAGGTGTCCGGGCGCACCGTCTGCACCACGTCGCCGCGGATGACCACGAAGAGGATGCAGCCCTCCGGCATGACCAGGTCCCGCGCGACCCGGCCGGCCGCCGGCGAGTCCGCCTCGATCTGCGCCTCCACGAGCTCCATGTCACCCGTGGAGAGCTGCGCGAGGTGGAGCAGGTCGTGCACCGGGATGTCCTGCTCGATGGCGCCCAGCGCCATGCGGGTGGGGTTGATCACCTCGTCCACGCCGAGCTGGCGGAACAGCTCCTCGTTCTTGTTGCTGTTCACGCGCGCGATCGTGCGGGGCACGTCGAAGTGGTGCTTGGCCATCTGGCAGACGACCAGGTTGTCCTCGTCGTCGCCGGTGACGGCCGCCACGATCGCCGCCCGGTTGGCGCCTGCCGCCGCCAGGTGCTTTCCCTCGCACCCGTCGCGGTTCAGCACCACGCTGCCGATCTCGTCGGCGATCTGCGCGGCCCGCCGGGGATCCTTCTCGAGCAGCACGACCTCGTGCCCCGAGGTCAGGAGCTCGCGGGTCAGGTAGTAGCCCACCTTCCCGCCGCCCACGACGATGATGAACATCAGCGCGCCTCCACCGCGTGGGAGGGCTTCTCCCCCGCCAGGTTCGCGGCCCTTGGGTCGCCCGGGAGGCCGACATGGCGCGCCAGGGCGTCGACCAGCATGTCGGTCCGGCAGATGACCGCGAGGCCCATGGCCCGGTAGGCCGCGGCCCGCACCGGGTCGTTGATCTTGGCGACGACGTGCGGGATGTGCAGGGCGTCGCGCGCGAGCTGGGCGGCCAGCGCGTTCCGGTTGTCACCCTCCGTCAGGGCGAAGAAGTAGTCGGCGGTCTCCGCCCCCAGCCGGCGCAGGACGTCCTGGTCCGTGCCGTCTCCGCGGATCGCCTGCCCGGGGAAGTCCGAGGTGAGCCGGTTGAACGCCTGCGTCGAGATGTCGATGATCGTGACCTCGTGCCCGGAGCGGGACAGGGTGTCGGCCAGGCCCGCGCCGACGCGTCCGCATCCCACGATGATCGTGCGCACCCTCACTCCTTCACCGCCGGGCGGCTGCCCGACGGTCCGTGTTGGCCCCCTGTTCCGCCGGGATGGCGCCGCGCACCACCAGTACCGCCATCGGGGCGTTCTCGAGGACGTACGGCACGACGTGACCCATCGCGAAATCCCCGCCGAACCTGGTGCGGTAGGGGAGCCCCACCACCACCACGTCCGCGTTGACCGCGACCGCCTCGTCGACGATGGCGGCGCCCACGTCTCGTGCCTGGAGCAGCGTGGTCTTGAGCGCGACGCCGTAGCGCTCGGCCTGCGCCTCGGCGCGGTCCAGCACCTCGGAGGCGCGCTGCTGGCTCCCCGGCACCACTTCGGCCAGGTCGTGCGTCCAGTCGACCTCGATGACGTGGACGGCCATCAGCTCGGTCTTCGCCTGCTTCGCCATCCGCGCCGCGGATCCCACCACCAGCGGGTCCGTCGACCCCCCGTTGAGCCCGAGCACCGCGCGCGCGAACTGGCCCGGGCCGCTGCTGTCTCCCATCGGCGCACAGGGTAGCACCCGTGCGAGGTCCGGCGAGGGGTTCAGTGATCCTTTCGATACGGCACCAGGGCGACGACGGTGTTGGGGCGTCCGATCAGCGCGCGCCGAAGCCGCTCCGCCGTCCGGTTGTGCAGCAGCCGCTCCCACCACTGGCTGACCACGTACTCGGGCACCACCACGATGGTCACGCTCTCTGGGTCGCGCTCCATCACGTCCAGGTACGTCACCAGCGGCCCGATCAGCTGCCGGTACGGCGATTCAACGATCACCAGCGGGACGCCGGGCAGCTGGCGCTCGAATCGGGCCCGCAGCCGCTCGCCGGCCTCCACGTCGTCCGTCACGTAGATCGCCCGCACGTCGCTCGACAGGGTCCGTCCGAAGGCGATCGCCTGCACCACGGCGCGGGTCATCCCCGGCACCGGCACGACCACCTTCTGCCGCCGGTGGGGCTGGCCGAAGACGAGGTCCTCGCGCACCCGGAGCTCCTGCTCCTCGCGGGCGTACTCCCGGTGGACCAGCAGCATCAGCGTCACCAGCACGGGGATGAGGAGCACGACCATCCAGGCCCCGGCAGCGAACTTCACGCTCGCCACGACGATCGCGACGACCCCGGTGAGCAGCATGCCGAAGGCGTTGATCGCCAGCCGGGAGTGCCAGCCGCGGCCGTGCTCCGCGAACCAGTGCCTGACCATCCCGGCCTGCGAGATGGTGAAGCTCACGAAGACTCCCACCGAGTAGAGCGGGATGAGGGCCGTGGTGTCTGCGCCGAAGGCCACCAGCAGCAGGGCGGCGACCGCGGCGAGGGCGAAGATTCCGGTGGAGAAGGCGAGCCGGTCGCCCCGGAAGGCGAAGGCCCGAGGGAAGTACCCGTCCTGCGCCAGGATGGCGGCGAGGCGGGGAAACGCGTTGAAGCTCGTGTTGGAGGCGAGGATCAGGATCAGGGCGGCCGACGCCTGGAAGACGTAGAACATCGGGCCGGTGCCCACCGCCGCCCGGGCCACCTGCGCGGGGACCGATTCCCGGGCGCCGGGCAGGACCCCGTACGCCACCGCCACTGCCGTCACGCCGATGAAGATCACGGCCAGCAGCGTCGCCATGGCGATGAGGGTGCGCGCCGCGTTCTGCGGTTCCGGCGGCTTGAAGGACGGGACGCCGTTGGCGATCGCCTCGGTGCCGGTGAGCGCCACGGAGCCGCCCGCGAAGGCACGCAGCACGAGCAGGATCGTCAGCGCCTCGAACCCGCCTGCCGGCTGGTGGGCCACGACGCTCGCCGCCTGGTAGCCCGCCGCGGCCGGGTCGTGGAACAGCACGGCCTTGGCGAGCCCCGCGGCCACCACGAACAGCGCGGAACCCACGTAGATGTAGGTGGGCAACGCGAAGATGCTGCCCGACTCCCGCACGCCGCGCATGTTGCCGAGCAGGATCAGCGTGATCGCCACGACGCACGCCTCGACGCGCACCGGATACACCGCCGGGAAGGCGGAGTAGATCTGTTCCACCGCCGACGAGGTGGAGACCGCCACCGTCATCACGTAGTCGATGAGGAGGGCAGCGGCCGCGATCAGCGCGAAGATCTTGGGGAGGTTGGCGCTCCCCACGGCGTACGCGCCGCCGCCCGAGGGGTACGCGTAGCCGATCTGGCGGTAGCTTATGGCGACGATCGCCAGCATCGCGGCGATCGCGATGGCGATCGGGAGGGTCAGCCACAGGGCGGCGATCCCGGCCAGGACGAGGATGTTGAGGATCTCCTCGGACGCGTACGCGCTCGAGGAGATGGCGTCCGAGCTGAGGATCGCCAGGGCCTTCTTCTTGGAGAGCCGCTCCTCGACCTCCTGCTCGGTGGCCAGCGGAGCGCCGACCAGTGTCCGTCGCACCCGGGCCAGCGCCCGGCCGAGCTCCGTGGAGGGGGCGCCCGCCTTCGGCTTCGCGCGCACGATCCCCGGCCCCGCGTATCGGAAGTACTCGGCCTGCGGGCGCGCGATCCGGACCCGCTGGTCGCCCAGCTTCCGCCCCCGCAGCGGCCCCGACGCTGCGGGCGTGCCCGGGCCCGTGGCCGTGCCCGGGCCCGTGGCCGTGCCCGGGCCCGTGGGCGTGCCGGGACCCGCGCCCGTGCCGGCCGGGCCTCCTCCTCCCCGCCTCCCCTCGTCCAGCGTCGTCCTCCTCAGAGCCCCAGGTCCAGGCGGTCCACGAGCCGCTGCGGCAGTCCGGCCCGGCGCATCGCCTCCTGCGTCGCGGCGATCGGGTATGGCACGCGCCTCCAGGTGATGGTGCCGGCCGTCGTGTCGAGCAGTGCCCCGGACGCGCGGGGATCGCCGTCCCGCGGCTGACCGACGCCGCCGGGATTCACGATGACCCGCCGCCGGTCGAGGGCGAGCACGGTCCCGTCCTGGGGGAGGATCGTCTCCACCCGGTCGTCGA
>JAJYKX010000135.1 GCA_021788175.1 Chloroflexota bacterium | reverse complement strand
TCCCGGCGCGGCACCGGCCGGCGCGCAAGGCTCGTCTGGTGCGCAATAGCCGCGCCCGGGCTGGGCCCGTACGCTATCGCTCACCTGGTGTGCAACAGCCGCGCCTCTGCCGCGCGTGCCGCGCCCGGGCTGGGCCCGTACGCTATCGCTCACCTGGTGTGCAACAGCCGCGCCTCTGCCGCGCGTGCCGCGCCCGGGCTGGGCCCGTACGCTATCGCCCACCTGGTGTGCAACAGCTGAGGCCGCGATAGCCAGGTCCTCGGCAGCCGGGTCCGCCACAGAGCCGCGCCCGCGATAGCTGAGTCCGCGCGTGCCGACCCCGCCAGACGGCGTGGATGTCCTGCTGGGCGTCCGGGTCGGGGCCGGCCGGGTGCCCCTCGAAAGCTCGTCCCGAAGGGCGCCGCGGTTACCGGACGACGGTGCCGACCAGGTGCCCGATGCCGAACGTGACCGCCGCCGCGGCCAGGCCGAACGCCACCTGCCGCAGCCCCGAGCGCAGCGCGCTCTGCCCGGTCACGATCGTGATCGCCGCCCCCACGCCGAACAGCGCGAGTCCCGCCAGCACCAGCGACGCGATGATCGCCGGCGCACCGCTCCCGACCAGGAACGGCAGGAGCGGCACGAACGCACCCGACGAGAACAGGAGGAACGAGGTGAAGGCCGCCTCGTAGGCCGAGCCCCCCAGCTCCTCCGGGTCGATCCCCAGCTCCTCGCGCGACAGCGTGTCGAGCGCCACGGCCAGGTCGCCCCGGACGATCTGCCGCGCCAGGTGATGCGCCTGGTCCTCCGGGACCCCCTTCGACTGGTAGATCAGCGCCAGCTCGACCTCCTCCTCCTCGGGGATCGCCTCGAGCTCCTCGCGCTCGACCCGGATCTGGTGCGTGTACAGCTCCCGCGCGCTCTGGACGGAGAGCCACTCGCCCAGCCCCATGGAGAACGCGCCCGCCAGGAGCCCCGCCAGTCCGGCCACCACCACGGCGCCGTTGCTGACCGCGGCGCCCGCCACGCCCATGATCAGGCTGGTGTTGGAGAGGACGCCGTCGCTGGCACCCAGGACCGCGGCCCGGAGCGCGTTGCCCCCGGTCGAGCGATGCCGCCCCTCGATCCGGGCGAGCTCCCCGCCGGCCAGCCCCTTGCCGCCGGCCAGCTCGCGGAAGATCCGGGCGTGCGACCGCTCGTCCTGCGGCAGGCTCGTCCCCTGCGCCTCGGGCTGGTCGTCGTACATCTTCTGGGAGCGGCCTTCCTGCTCCGCGACCGTCGGGGCGATCACCCCCGCGCCGAGGCGGCGGGCAGTCCAGGAGAGCACACGGGCGCGCCACGACGGGCCCATGCCGCTGATGTCGACGCCGGCGTCCTTCAGCCGCTGCTCCCAGACCGCACCATGCCGGCGTTCGGTCTCGGCGAGGCGCCGGTACAGCTCCTGGAGCGGCGGGTCCTTCTCCCCGTCCGCCATGGCGAGGTAGACGGCGACGCCATCGATCTCGCCCTGCAGGTTCTCGCGGTACCGCTTGACGTCGTCGGGCGTGGCAGTGGGCATGGCACCAGTGTAGCGACGGGCCCGGATCCGCTTCTCGTCAGGGCCCTGGCTCAGGGAGCGTCGCCACGCCGGGGCACCGTCAGCCGTCTACCACGGCACCGGGTCATCCCCGACGCGCTCCTCCCAGAGTCGCCGGATGGCGCGGACAGCCTCGGCCGGCAGCGCACCGCCGGCGGCCGCCACGTTGTCGCGCAGCTGCGCCAGCGAGCGCGCCCCCGGGATCGCCGCCGTGACTCCCCACTGCGCCAGCACGTATCGGAGCGCCGCGTGCGGCGTGCTGGTGCCGGCGGGCAGCAGGCGCTCGAACCGCTCGACCAGGTCTGCCCGGCGCGCGATGTCGTCGGCCGACCAGCGCCCCCGGACGCCGTCGAAGCTGCTCCCCCGACCGTACCTGCCGGAGAGCCAGCCCGAGTCGAGCGGGACCTTGCCGATCACGCCCACGCCCTGCGCCCCGGCCCGTTCGATCCCCGGGAGCGGGTCCTGGTGGAACGCGTTGAAGAGGACCTCCACCACCTGGCTGCGCGTGGTCCCGAGGACGCGCTGCAGGTCCGCGTTCCAGTCGAGCGAGACGCCCCAGGCGCGGACCAGGCCCGCCTCCCGCAGTCGCTCCAGTTCCGCGTACTGGGGCGCGCTGCCGTCCATCAGCTCCTTCGCCGGGCTGTGCAGCAGCAGGACGTCGAGGTAGTCGGTCTGCAGCCGCCGCAGGCTGTCGCGCACCGACGGCTCCATGGCACCCGGGCTGAAGTCGGAGCGGCCATCGGCGGTGTGGCCGAACTTCGAGACGATGACCACGCGGTCCCGCCGCCCCCGCAGCGCCTTCCCGAGCAGCTCCTCGCTGCGCCCCTCGCCGTAGCCCGGCGCGGTGTCGAAGAGCGTGACACCCAGGTCGAGCGCCTCGTCCACGATCCGCAGCGACTCGGCCTCGTCGGGCCCGTGCCACATCGTGCTGTTGCCGAGCTGCCAGGCACCGAGGCCGATGACGCCGACCTCGATCCCCGTCGATCCGAGTGTGCGTGTCTCCATCGCCGACCCTCCCCTGGATCCGATCCCGCCGTGGACGCCGCAGCGTCATCGTACGCGTCGACGACGCCACCACCGGCGTGGAACCCATCCGGACGGGCGGCCGCGTCGCTCGCGAGGTGCGGGGCAGCGCGCCGGGCGGACGGGACGTCGAACGGGCGAGCGTCAGGCGCCCCCGGGGAGCGCAGTGGACGGCAGCGGCGCGGCGAGCCCCGTGAAGCGGTCGAGCGGGATCTGCTCCGGTACGGCGGAATGGAGGAGTTCGAGCAGGTCGACAGTCGACGCGCCCGCTTCCAGACGCTGCCGGAAGCGCCGGGCCACCGCCAGCGACATCACGTTGCCCTTGCGTTCGAAGCGGTCCATCGCCTGTGTGGCTGCCTCGGCCGCACGGTCGAACTGCCCACAGAGGCACTCGACCTCCGCGAGGCTCAGCAGCGCGTTGCCCTGCATCTCGATGTTGTCGGACTCGCCGATGATCCGGACGCTCTCCCCTGCGAGTGCCAGCGCTTCCTCGCGGCGGCCGCGGCGCGCCATGACCTTGGCCCGGGCGGTGCGCCAGATCGCCTGCGTCTCCCGGTCGTCGGGGGCGGCGATCCCGTCGCTCACCCTGGACATCTCCTCGGCCTCGTCGAGGCGGCCCTGGCGGTAGAGCGCCTCGGCCAGGAACGCCGCCACGGTCGAGATGTAGTTGCGCTCGCCCATCGCATCAAGCGTCTCGTAGTCGCCGCGGAGCTCGCGCTCGGCCGCCACCGGGTCGCCCGCGATCATCTCGACCCATCCCGAGCTGATCGAGGTCAGGGCAGCCATCAGCCTTGCCCCGAGCTCCTCCAGCGTGGCCCGGCTGCGGGTGTACAGCTTCCGTGCGTGCTCGACGTTGCCCCGCATCGACTCGAGGTGGGAGAGCACGAGGAGAATCACCGCCTCGGACTTCCGGTCCCCCTGCGCCTGCTCGAGCAGCTCCTCGCACCGCCCATATGCCTGGTCCGCCGGGGTCAGGCCGAGCAGCGCGCACATCGCGACGAACGATCTCGAGCGCGTCTCCAGCAGACGGTCGTCCGCCAGTCGCGCGTGTGTGATCGTCCGCTCCGCGGCGTCCTCCGTGACCACGTACTTCTTCCCGGTCGTTGCCCGGATCAGGGTCAGCAGGCGCCATGCGCGGGCCAGCCCCTCGTGGTCGCCGAACGCCTCGAGCGTCGCGATCGCGTGGTCGGCCCGAGCGAGGCTGTCGAGCTCGGTCTCGGCGAGGCCGCCACGGTAGAAGCGCAGCTGCATCTCCATGATGCTCGCGGTCGCCGCCATCGCCGCATCCCGTCGCTCCGAAGCCGCCGCGGCCGACGCGGCCAGCGCCTCCTCCGCCGCCTGGAACTGCCCCACCTCCATCAGCGCCTCGCCGGCGTCACGGAGGAGCCGGGGCCGCGTGGGATGATCCCCTGGAACGAGCGAGGCGGCGCGGCCGAGCAGGCTTGCAGCGGCCGGCATGTCGCCCCGGGCCATGGCGCGGCGACCGGCGGAGCCCAGGCGCCGGGACGCGTCGATCCCGATCTCGATCGCATGATCGTCGAGAGGGCCGAGGTCGCCCCGGTAGCGAAACGCCTGCTCGAGATGCCAGCCGAGGATCTCCTCGAACTCCTGTGCGCGCCCCGCCTCGGCGTTGACGCGGTCCGCCCAGGCCACGAACCGCTCGTGCAGGTCCGCCCGGGATCGTTTCAGCAGCCCCTGGTATGCCGCATCGCGGACGAGGATGTGCTGGAAGCGATAGCTGGGATCCGAGTCGGACGTCCCGGGGCTGGCCCTCACCAGCTGCTTCGCGGCCAGCGCCGACAGGTGCGGCCAGAAGTCGTCGCGGACCTCGTCGGGCGCCAGCTCGAGTACGGCGGCTGGCGCGAAACTCAGGCCGATCACGGATGCGGGCTCGATGACGGTCCGCTCCGGCTGGGGCAGCTGGTCGAGGCGGGCCGCGATCAGCGCGTGGATCGTGGGCGGGATCGCGATCGCCGACAGGTCGACCGCGGGGATCCACCGGCCGTCGGCGAAGCGGAGGGAGCCGCTGTCCATGAGCATCGAGAGGAGCTGCTCGACGAAGAGGGGGTTGCCTTCCGAGGCTGCCACGATCCGCGCCTGCACGCTCGGCGCGATCCCGACCCGTCCCAGCAGGTTGTCGACGACTCTGCCGGCGTCCCCGTCCGACAGCGGCGTGAGCACGACCCGGGCCTGCCGCGGCGCCTGCGCCCAGTCGGCATGCCGCTCCAGCAACTCGTTGCGCGCCGTGCACAGCAGGAGCACGGGTGCCTCCTGGCTCGACTCCGTGAGGTACCCGACCAGGTCGAGGAAGGTCGCCTCCGCCCAGTGGATGTCGTCGAGGTGGACGACGACGGGCCGGTCCTCCGCGAGCGACTCCAGGAACCGCCGGATGCCCCAGAAGAGCTCCGAGATGGGGAACGGGGCATCGAGGATGCCGACGGCGGCGCCGACGCGGTCAGCGATGTCCTCCCGCCCATCTCCCAGGAGCTCCGCGAGCCGCCGACGCGCCGCCTCCGGCGGGTCGCCCTCGCGAATGTGGGCGGCCTCGCGAACGATCTCGACGATCGGCCAGAACGTGATGCCGTCCCCGTAGGGCAGGCAGCGGCCGCGCAGCACGTGCGCCCGTTGCCGGACCGCGTCCAGGTACTCCTTCGTCAGGCGCGTCTTTCCGACTCCCGCGTCGCCCACCAGTGTCACCATCCGGCACGCGCGCTCGGCGATCGCTTCGGCGAGCTCGGCCTCGAGCCGCTGCAGCTCTCGTTCGCGCCCGACCAGGGGGGCGTCATGCCGGCGGGCAACTGCCTCGCCGCTGCGAACCGCCACCAGGCGGTAAGCCGCCACGGGTTGCGCCTTGCCCTTGAGCGTCAGCGGCTCGACCTCCTCCACGTCGACGGCGTCGCGGACGAGCCGGTAGGTCAGATCGCCGATCAGCACCTCGTGCACGGGCGCGGCCTGCTCGAGCCGGGCCGCGACGTTCACCGCATCGCCGGTGACGAGCCGCTGCCCGAGGCTCGCGTCGCCGGCCACGACCTCGCCGGTGTTGACGCCGATCGCGAAGGTCAGCCGGACGCCGCGCTCGCGGGCGAGGCGTTCCGCCAGCGCGGCCAGGGCGATCTTCATCTCGAGCGCGGCTCGCACGGCCCGCAAGCCATCGTCCTCGTGGCGCACGGGGAGCCCGAAGACGGCCATCACGGCGTCGCCGATGAATTTCTCGACCGTCCCGCCGTGCTTCTCGAGCACCCGGCGCGTGTCGTCGAAGGCCGCCGCCATGACGTCGCGGAGTTCCTCGGGCGGCAGCGTCGCGCCCTCGACCGTCGATGCCTTGAGATCGGTGAAGACGATCGTGACCGTCTTCCGGCTTTCCCGCGCGTGCTGTCGACCGGCGAGCTTCCCGCCGCACGAGCCGCACCAGGTGAAGTCGAGCGGGTTCTCCTCTCCGCAGTTCGGACAGGTGCACACGTCCACCCGGCCGGCCGGCGCGGCCTGCTGCAGCAGCGGACCGTCGGCGTTCATGCAGACGAGGCGGTAGGCCGGGACGGGATCGGTCGCACCCGTTGGGATGACGGGTTCCACCGCCTCGACCGTGATGTCATCGCCGACGATGCGGAGTGTCGGGTCGCCGACCAGGACCTCGTTGGCGGGTGCCGACTGCTCGAGCTTGTTCGCGAGCTGGACGACCGCCCCGGTCAGGATGTGCTCTCCCGCGGTGGCCTCACCGATGATGGCTTCGCCGCTGGCGATCCCGGTCCGGTTCGCGAGCTGCACACCCCACGTGCGCTGCAGCTGCTCGTTCAGCGCGGCCAGGGCGCGCTGGCTCTCGGTGGCCGCCGCGACGGCCCGCAGGGCGTCGTCGTCGCGCGGCAGCGGCCACCCGAACACCGCCACGATCGCGTCGCCGATGATCTTCTCGATCGTGCCGCCGTGGGTTTCGAACACGGCGCGCATCTGGTCGAAGTAGAGGGTCATGACCTCGCGAAGAGACTCTGGGTCCAGCTTCTCCCCCAGGCTGGTGCTGCCCTTGAGGTCGGAGGCGACGATCGTGACCCGCCGGTGGACCTCCGCCGGGCGGGGATCGGCGGCAAACAGCGTGCGGCAGTAGCCGCAGGCGCGGTAGCGGGCATCCACCGCCTTGCGGCAGCTCCGGCATGTCGTTCGTGACGGGTCCGGACTCGTCACGAGGCGGGCTTCACGCGTCTCGGCACCCGCATCGTCGCCCCGGGGATCACCCGGGGCGACGGGTCTCCGGCTCGCGTGCCTGGCTCGAGGCACGGTGCGCCACCTGGGCTGCCTGCGCTCAGTGGAGCATCGGGTCGTTCGCAGCGGACAGGACGGTGACGGTCAAGCCGCTGACGCCGTTGACGGTTCCATGGGCCCGGCTCTGGACGCACGGGGCGGCCCCGCTCACGTCCTGGCAGTCGGGCAGCAGGCCGCGATACCACGTGCTGCCGTC
>JAJYKX010000005.1 GCA_021788175.1 Chloroflexota bacterium | reverse complement strand
TGGCGGCCGGGCCGTTCGGTGGCCCGGGCTTCCTGCCCGCCGGGCGCCGCCGCGGCCCGAGCCCGCTGCCGGTCCGGTCGCGTCACGCCGGCCATCGGTCGACCGCCTCGCGCCTGGCCGCCTGGACCCATGGATCGACGGCCACCGGGTCCGGGTCCGGGTCCGCTCCTAACCGGGCGAGGTCCCCGGGCGGAAGGCCGGTGGCCGGCGTCCCATCGCCGGACGAGCCGGTCTCGAGCCCGGCGAGCCACGCCGCGGCGAGCTGCGCCGCCCGTTCCGCGGCCCGGGCACGGAGCGCCGCGGGCCGCCAGCGGTCGGGCACGAAGGACGTCGAGACGCGGCCGGAGCTGAAGGCGCGATCACCGGCGATCCAGCGATGGAACGGCAGGGTCGTCTGGATGCCGGTCACCTCGAACTCCTCGAGCGCCCGGCGGAGCCGGGCGATGGCGCCGGGACGATCGGCGGCCACCACCATCAGCTTCGCGAGCAGCGGGTCGTAGTCGGTCCCCACCACGACTCCCGGCTCGACGCCCGAATCGACCCGCACGCCGGGTCCGTCGGGGACACGCCAGCGGCCGATCGTCCCGGACACCGGTGCGAACGAGCGACCGGGATCCTCGGCGCTGATCCGCACCTCGATGGCGTGGCGCGACGGGCGCGCGGCGACGCGGGCAGCCGCCAGCACCGCCCGCGAGAGCGGCTGGCCGGCCGCGATCCTGAGCTGCTCGTGGACGAGGTCGAGGCCGCTGACCAGCTCGGTGACCCCGTGCTCCACCTGCAGCCTGGTGTTCACCTCCAGGAACCAGAAGTGGCCCTCCGGGTCCAGGAGGAACTCCGCGGTGGCGGCGTTGCGCAGCCCGAACGCGCCCGCCACGGCAACCGCCATCGCGTGCACCTCTCGACGGCGCCGGATGGTCAGACCCGGGGCGGGTGCTTCCTCGACCAGCTTCTGGTGCCGGCGCTGCACCGAGCAGTCGCGCTCGCCGAGCGCCACCACGTGGCCGTGGGCGTCGCCCAGGAGCTGCACCTCCACGTGCCGCGCACCGTCCACGTAGCGCTCGAGGTAGACCGACCCGTCGCCGAAGGCGGCCCGTGCCTCCCCGGACGCGGCGATGAGCGCCCCCGGCAGCTCCTTCGGGTCGTCGACCCGTCGCATCCCGCGGCCCCCTCCCCCGGCGGCGGCCTTCACCATGAGCGGCCACCCGACGCGCTCCGCCTCGGGGAGCACGGATGCCGCCGCCTCGAGGCTCGCCACGGGCGCCGGCTCCAGCGTGCCCGGCACCACCGGCACGCCCACCGAGCGCGCGGCGCGCCGCGCAGCGAGCTTGTCGCCCAGCCCGGCCAGGGTCCCGGCCGATGGCCCGACGAAGACGATGCCCGCCTCGTCACAGGCCCGAGCCAGTGCCTCCCGCTCCGACAGGAACCCGTAGCCCGGGTGGACGGCCCGGGCACCCGATGCGCGGGCTGCCGACACGATCGCGTCGACGTTCAGGTAGCTCGCCTCCGCCGACGGGGGACCGATCCGCACCGCGAGGTCGGCTGCCCGCACGTGCGGCGCGGCGGTGTCGGCGTCGCTGTAGACGGCGACGGTCTCGCAGCCCAGCTCCCGGCAGGCACGGATGATCCGGACCGCGATCTCGCCCCGGTTCGCAACCAGGACGCGGTCGAAGGGCGGCCTCACCGGACCCCCTCCCCTCGCCGGGGCCCCTGCACCTCCACACGTCTTTGCACAAAGACGGGGACACCGGGGGCGCCGACCGACCCCACCGCGGCAGCGCACTCCCGGATGCCTCGCCGCGGGATCACCACCCCGCGGATGTCGGGACGTCGCTGCCTCTCGGCGATGCTCGATGCGCCTGCTGCCGCGATGCACGCGAGGCCCTGCACCGGCACTCCCCCTGCGCCGGATGCGGCGCAGTGTCCGTGCACAAAGACAATCTGCCGCCGCGCCATCACAGCGGGATGTTGCCGTGCTTGCGCGCCGGGTTGCGCTCCCGTTTGCCGGCCAGCATCTCGATGGACCGGATGAGGCGCGGGCGCGTCTCGGAGGGCTCGATGACGTCGTCGACATAGCCGCGCGCGGCCGCCACGTACGGATGCGCGAAACGCTCCTCGTATTCCCGGACCAGGATCGCGCGCTCGGCGTCCTGGTCCGCCGCCCGCGCGATGCGGTCACGGAAGATGATGTTGACGGCCCCCTCGACGCCCATCACGGCGATCTCCGCCGTCGGCCAGGCGAGGTTCACATCACCGCGGATGTGCTTGCTGCTCATGACGTCGTACGCACCGCCGTACGCCTTGCGCGTGATGACCGTCACCTTGGGCACCGTCGCCTCGCAGTACGCGTAGAGCAGCTTCGCCCCGTGGCGGATGATGCCGCCGTGCTCCTGTGCGACCCCGGGCAGGAACCCCGGCACGTCGACCAGCGTCACGATCGGCACGTTGAACGCGTCGCAGAAACGGACGAATCGTGCGGCCTTGACCGATGCATCGATGTCGAGCGCGCCGGCGAGCACGGTGGGTTGCTGCGCCACGATGCCGACGCTCCAGCCTCCCAGGTGGGCGAACCCGGTGATGATGTTGGCCGCCCACGCAGGCTGGAGCTCCAGGAACGCGCGATCGTCGACGATCGCGTGGATCACCGCCTTCATGTCGTAGGCGCGCGTCGGCTCGTCGGGGACGATCAAGTCGAGCGATGGCTCGCGGCGGTCGGACGGATCGCTGGTGGCCCGACGGGGCGGCGTGCCGAGGTTGTTCTGCGGCAGAAAGCCGAGCACCTGGCGCGCGAGGTCGAGCGCGGTCGCCTCGTCGGGCGCTGCAAGATGCGCGACACCGCTCGTCTCAGTGTGCGTCGTCGCCCCGCCGAGCCGCTCGCGGTCCACCTGCTCGTGCGTGACGGCGCGGACGACGTCGGGCCCGGTGACGAACATGTAGCTCGTTCCCTGGACCATGATCGTGACATCGGTGATGGCGGGCGAGTAGACGGCGCCTCCGGCGCACGGACCCATGATCACCGACAGCTGGGGCACCACGCCCGACGCAAGGGTGTTCCGCAGGAAGATCTCTGCGTATCCCCCGAGCGATGCCACACCCTCCTGGATGCGCGCACCACCCGAGTCGTTCAGGCCGATGATGGGTGCACCGGTTCGCGTCGCAAGATCCATCACCTTGCAGATCTTCTCGGCGTGCGCCTCCGAGAGTGAGCCGCCGAACACGGTGAAGTCCTGGCTGAAGACGAACACCAGCCGGCCGTCGATGGTGCCGTGGCCGGTGACGACACCGTCCCCCGGGATGCGACGTTCGTCGAGACCGAACTCGCCGGCCCGGTGCAGTACGAAGGCGTCGAGCTCGATGAGCGAACCGGGATCCAGCAGGAGCTCGAGCCGCTCGCGGGCCGTCAGCTTGCCCTGCGCATGCTGTCGCTCGATCCGCTCCGGACCTCCACCGATCAGGCTCTGCTCCCGCAGCGCCCGGAGGCGCGCCATGCGCGCGTCGCGGCCGACCACGCGTGTCCCCTTTCCGGTGTCTTTGCGCACAGACAGTCGCGGTATCGTACCAGCGCCTCCCGGAGCACGGCCGGGGGCATGATGCGACCGGGGGTCGTGCCCGCGCGGACGGCACTTATCCACCGATTCGGTGAACAACTTGCCCCAGGTGTGGAAAACCATGCTGGGATATGGGGGACGCGGGCGCTAGACTGTCGCGAGCCCCGCGCCTGCACCCGCAGCGACACCGTGAGAACCCAGGCGGTCGTGACGCAGTCGGCGCGCACGTGACAGATCCGGCGCAGAGAGGAAGCCGCCCGTGGCGAATGTCATTGCGATCGCAAACCAGAAAGGCGGCGTCGGCAAGACGACGACCGCGATCAATCTCGCCGGCGCCCTCGCCGAACAGGGCTTCCGGGTCCTCTGCGTGGACATGGATCCACAGGCGAACCTGACCGTCGGACTGGGGATCAACATCGGCACGGTGGACCGGTCGATGGCGGACGTCCTCGCCGACTCGCGGGCACAGCTCGAGGATGTCGTGATCCCGACGCAGACGGACGGCATCGACGTCGCCCCCGCCACGCTGGAGCTCGCGTCCACGGAGGTCGAGCTGTTCTCCGCGATCGGGCGAGAGCAGGCGCTGCGCGAGGCGCTTGCGGGATGGGTCGACGACCGCTACGACTACGTGCTCGTCGACTGCCCGCCGACGCTCGGCCTCCTGACGATCAACGGGCTCGTGGCCGCGGAGAGCGTGATCATCCCCGTGCAGACGCAGTACTACGCCCTGAAGGGCCTGACCGCGCTGGTGAAGGTCATCAACCAGATCCGCGGCAAGCGGCTGAATCCCGACCTGAAGATCCTGGGTCTGCTGCCCACCTTCTACGACGGGCGGACGCTCCTCGGGCGGGAGATGCTGGACGAGCTGCGCGAACTGGGCGACCACCACGTGTTCCACAGCATCATCAAGAACACGGTGAAGCTGGGCGAAGCGCCGCTGACCGGCAGGCCCGTGACGGTCTACGCCGGATCATCGGACGCGGCCCGCATGTTCCGCGAGCTTGCACGGGAGGTGATCGATCTTGGCTAGGCCCGACTTCCGGGGCGCCGCCGCACGACGCCTCTCCGAGGAGCGCGAGGACCTCTCCCCCGCGATCCTCAGCCTCCTCTCGCCGGACGAGAAGACCCGCAGCGCCACGGTGCGCCATCTCGCCGTCGACCACATCGATCCGAACCCCGAGCAGCCGAGGCTGGCGCTCGACCAGGACGCCCTCAACGAACTCGCGGCATCGCTGCGCGAACACGGGGTCCTGCAGCCCGTGCTGGTGCGACCGCTGCCCGCGGGCAGGTATCAGCTGGTCGCCGGTGAGCGCCGCTGGCGCGCCGCCCAGATCGCGGGGCTGGAGACGATTCCCGCGCTGGTCGAGGAGATCGACGACGAGACCGCGCTCGAGATCGCGATCATCGAGAACCTCCAGCGTGAGGACCTGTCGCCCCTCGACGAGGCCGCGATGTACCAGCGCATGACGCGCGGCTATGGGTACAGCGTCCGCAAGCTCGCCCAGAAGCTCGGCAAGGACAAGGGCTACGTCGAGAACCGCCTGCGGCTTGCCGACGCGCCGTCCGACATCCGGGAGCTGGTGTCTTTGCGCAAGGACACCGTCTCGCACGCCTACGAGCTGATGAAGGTCCAGGATCCGCGCCGCCGCAAGCGGCTGGCCGACCAGGTCGCCCGGGGCGAGCTCACCCTCGTCCGGCTCAAGGCCCGGATCGAGGGACGCCCCCCTGCCGACGGCGAGGAGGCGGCGCCGAAGCGCGGCCGCCGGATCCTGACCGCGGCCGGGGAGGTGGCATCGGCGCAGGACTCGGCCGAGGTCCAGGCACCGGAACCGGCTGACGGAGGGGCCGAGGCGGAACCGGAGCCGCGACCCGTACCGACCGGTGACGACGCGCTGCTCTCCTCCAAGTCCAACCTCAGCGACGCCATCGAGGACCTGGTGGCGGTCCTGCGGGCGCCGCGGGCACTGGAGGGGATGAGCGAGATCGACCGCTCCAACCTGGCCAAGTACCTGACCATCACCAAGCTGCGGCTCGAGAACGCGATCGCGCTGCTGAGGGCGGGCGACACGCGCATCTGACGCGAGCCGCCCGGCCGCGGCCGGCATCTTGCCGGAGTCCCGCCTCGCAGGGGCCGGCCCGGTCTCGCCCCCGCTGCCGCGGGCCCGGCGGCCGGGATTCCGGCCCGGTACCTGGACCCCGGCCGGCAGCCGCGATTCAGCGGCCAGGCAACCGGATCCCGGCCGACGCCCGGGAATCTACGGGACCGCGGCTAGACGTAGACGATCTCGTCGAAGTTCTCGACGAGATACTCGATGATCCGCTGCCGCCCGTCCGGCGTCTCGTGGCGGATCCCGGGGACCAGGCACCACAGGGAGATGGCAGGCACCATCAGCTCACCGTCCGCGCTGCGGCCGATGGTGGCCGGCGCGCCGCCCCCGGCCGCGTAGACCCGTTCGAGGCCGGCCTCGTCGATGCGCGCCGCGCGCTGGAAGTCCCGGATCACCTGCCGCACGCCGACGCGGATCGACACGTCCCGCATCAGCTCCTTGGCCCAGGCATCGACCTGATCGTCCGTCTGCTCCTCGAGCCGACGGCGGTACTCGGCGGGATCTGGGGCGAGTCCGGTGGCGCCGCTCACGGGTCCTCCTCTCGGGGTGTTGCGCGGCATTATCGCACGTGACCGCCCCTCCGGCCGGCATGCCCGAGGCTGGCGACCGGGGTTGCGAGTGTGCTGCAACCCGATGGTCCGGCATCGTATCCCGGCGACATCACGGGGTGTCCTACGGTATCCGCGTCGGGGTCGAACCCCGGTCGAGCCGCGCGTGCGCAACTCCCGGCGTCGTCCAGCCCAGGACGGCGACCGGGCCTGCGTGGAGCGCGCAACAGGACGATCCATGCCCGCAGAGCGGGCCATCCGGAGGCACACCATGACACACGGCCGGCACTCGCTGCTCGCCGCATCCATCCTCACCACCGCCCTGCTTGCGGGGTGCGGCGCGTCAGCCACGTCCACCCCGGGCACCGCGGCATCGCCCGGCGCGTCGCCGTCGGCCGCAGTCGGCAGCGCGGCGCCCGGGGCGTCGGTCGCGGCGTCGCCGGCTGCCTCCACCGGGCAGGCGGGCACGGGCGCAGCGTCTCCCGGTGCCTCTGCCGGGCCGGCGGCCTCGAGTGCGGCTGTCGCCCAGGCCGGAGGTTCGGGCGGATCCGGGACGGCGGGGGATGGCGCAAACGTCGCTGTCGAGGCGCAGGCACTGCAGTCCCAGTTCGTCAACGTCATCCACCGCGTGAACCCGTCCGTGGTCCTCATCCAGACCAGCAGCGGGCTGGGGTCCGGCGTGATCTTCGACTCGCGCGGCGACATCGTCACCAACGCCCATGTCGCCGGCTCCTCGACGTCGTTCCAGGTGACCCTGGCCAGCGGCAGGACCGTCAGCGGGACTCTCGTCGGCGAGTTCGTCCCGAACGACATCGCCGTCATCCGCGCCAATGCGACGGGTCTCCAGCCCGCCACGTTCGCCAACTCCTCGACCCTCTCCGTCGGCGACATCGTGCTGGCCATGGGCAACCCGCTGGGGCTCCAGAGCAGCGTCACCGAGGGGATCGTGAGCGCCCTGGGTCGGACGGTCTCCGAGCCGAACGGCGTGGCACTGCCGAACGTCATCCAGACCAGCGCGGCGATCAACCCGGGAAACAGCGGGGGCGCGCTGGTCGACCTGAGCGGCCAGGTGGTGGGCATCCCGACCCTCGCCGCCACGGATCCGCAACTGGGCGGCGCCGCGGCCGGGATCGGGTTCGCGATCCCCAGCAGCGTGGCGAAGGACCTGGCGAGCCAGATCATCCAGTACGGGAAGGTGATCGACTCGCACCGCGCGTACCTCGGGATCGAGAGCGCGGACCTCTTCGCCGGCGGCGGCGCACTCGTCTACAGCGTGGTGCCGGGAGGACCGGCGAGCAAGGCGGGCCTGCACGCGGGCGACATCATCACCGCGATCAACGGTCAGGCCGTCGCGTCCGCGGCGGATCTCGCCACCGTGCTGGCCAACATGAAGCCGGGGCAGACGGTCTCCGTCAGTATCACGCACTCCAACGGCACGCAGGCCACCGTGCGGGTGACGCTGGGACAGCTGCCCGGCTGATCGACGCGCTCAGGTGCCCGAGGGAGGCGGCCCGGCCGCTCCCTCGGGCCGCTGCGCCGCGGCCCCGGGTCGGTCGTTCGCGCCCTCGGTCCGGTCCGCGAGGGCGTCGGGGCGCCTGATCGAGCGGCCGGACGAGACCACGGGCCCGGGGAAGTCCGCCTCCTCGACGCGGGGACCGATCAGGCAGTTGCGGCCGATCCAGGCCCCGGCCGGGATGCGGGCGCGCTCCCCCACCAGCGTGATCCCGCTCGAGAGGTGGTCGGGCTCGTCCACGTTGGGCGTGTGCCGCTCCTCGCCGGCGCCGACCACGGCGCCCGCGCCGACGTGCACGAACTTGTCGATGATGGCCGTGTCCACCACCGCACCGGGGCCGATCTCCGTGTCGAGCAGGATCACGGAGTCGCGCACGATGGCGCCCTCGTAGACCCTGACGCCGGGCGAGAGGACCGAGTTGTGCACCATGCCGTTGATGATGCAGCCGTGGCTGATCAGCGAGTAGCGGGCCAGCGCGTCGGGACCCAGCTTGGCGGGTGAGCGCTCCTCCGAGCGCGTGTGGATGAGCCAGCTGCGGTCGAAGAGGTCCAGTGGCGGCACCAGGCCGACCAGGTCCAGGTTTGCCGCCCAGTACGCCTCGATGGTCCCCACGTCCCGCCAGTAGCCCTCGAAGCGGTGCCCGAAGACGGGGGCGCCTCCGGCCAGCATGGCCGGGATGACGTGACGCCCGAAGTCGGCGTGCGCCTCGTCCAGCCAGTCGTGCAGCGCGGCGCGGGTGAAGACGTACACCCCCATCGACGCGAGGTTGCTCCTGGGGACCGCCGGCTTCTCCTCCCAGTCCACGATCCGCCCCTGCTCGTCGAGCGCACAGATCCCCATGCGGGACGCCTCGGCCAGCGGCACGGTCATCACGGCGACGGTGGCGGCGGCCCCGGTCCGACGGTGGGCCTCGATCATGGGCCGGTAGTCCATCTTGTAGACGTGGTCGCCGGCCAGCACCACCACCAGGTCGGCGCCGTCCTGGTCGATCTCGTGCAGGTTGTAGCGCACCGCGTCGGCGGTCCCCAGGTACCAGCCGCTGTGGTCCCGCGACATGAACGGCTGCAGGATCTTGATCCCGCCGCCGCGCATGCGGTCGAGGTCCCACGGCCGCCCCGTGCCGATGTGGTCGATCAGCGAGCGCGGGTTGAACTGGGTCAGGACGAGGACGTCGTCGATGCCCGAGTTGACGCAGTTCGACAGGCTGAAGTCGATCAGCCGGAACTTGCCCCCGAATGGCACCGCGGGCTTGGAGCGGATCGAGGAGAGGACCGAGAGCCGTTCGCCGGCGCCGCCGGCGAGGATCACCGCGAGGACCTCGCCCATTGCCCACCTCCACTTCTCGACCGGCGCGAGGCCGTCGAGTGCGCCAACCAGACGGCGCCGCATCCCCCCGCGGTTCACGTCGATGATGGGCCGTGGCGGCGGATCCGCCAAGAGGCTGCATCGGGCGCCACCGCGGGGCCGGGGGGCAGCGACCGCGTCCGGAGACCACGGGCGCGCGGTCCCCGGCGCTGATGGGCGGGTCGCAGATGCTGCCGGGCGCGCGGGCGGCGCACGGCCGGTTCAGCGGGAAGACGGCGACGGGTCGTCGAGCGTGCGGCGGACCAGGGAGATCAGCGAGGTCGAGGGGAGATCCGAGAGGTGGGACAGCTGCATCGTGCAGCTGAAGCCGTCCACGACGAGCTGTTCGCTCCGCCCGGCCGCAGCCCGGACGCGCGGCAGCCAGTGCTCCTCGCCGATCCGCCGGGAGAGCGCCTCGTGCTCGCGGGAGTAGCCGAACGACCCGGCGAGCCCGCAGCACCCGGCGTCGAGGATCTCGGGCTCGAACCCGAGCTGCTCGAGCAGTGCCCGGTCGGCCGCGGGCAGCCCGGCGGCGCGGCCCTGGCAGTGCGGATGCACGGCCACCTGCCGACGCTCGTGTCGCACCGTGGCCCTCGCATCGGAGACAGGGGCGTCGGACGCGGGGGCACCGGCCTCGCGGGCATCGGACGCGGGGGCGTCGGACGCGGGGACACCGGCCTCGCGGGCATTGGACGCGTGGGCACCGGCCTCGCGGGCATCGGACGCGCCCGCCCCGCCCATCCCCGCGGCGGCCATCCCGGTGCCATTCGCCCGCCCGGCAAGGAGGGCCGCGAACCCGGGAGCCGCGAGCAGGTGCTCGGCAGGGCTGCGGGCCAGGGTGGCCAGCCGGGCTGCCCGGGGGTCCCGCCACATGAGCGCGGGCAGCTCGTCGCGGAAGGCGGCGAGCGAGCTGGGCTCGGGCACCACCACGGGCACGCCGGCCGAGATCCACGGGTCGAGCACGTCCAGCAGGTTGGCGAGCGTGCGGCGCGCGAGCGCGAGCATGCCGGCGTCGTAGAGCGTGCGGGCGCAGCAGGCCCAGCGGGACGGGACCGCCACCCGCTCCCCTGCCGCCTCCAGCACGGCCACCAGGTCCTCGGCCACCCCTGGCGAGAACGCATCGGTGAACGTGTCGGGCCAGACGACCACCGTGGCGTTCGCGGCATCCCGCCGCGCCGCGGCGACCGGGCTCCGGCGGAACGACCGCCCGGCCAGGCGCGGCGCCGGGCGCTCGGTGGTGATCCCGGCGGCACGGCGCGCCAGCCGGCTGAGCCCGGGCGCGCCGAGCAGCGCGTTGGCCAGGCGCGGCACACGGGTGGCGACCCGGAGCGCCCAGGGGAGCAGCCCGAACGCGTACATCGAGGCGGGGCGCAGGCGGCCGCGGTAGTAGTGGGAGAGGAACTCGGCCTTGTAGGCCGCCATGTCGACGTGGGTGGGGCAGTCGGTGACGCAGCCCTTGCAGGACAGGCAGAGGTCGAGCGCCGCGCGGACGTCCTCGTTGCGCCAGGTGGTCGGCGTCACCTCCCCCTGGAAGAGCTCCAGGAGCAGCTTCGCCCGGCCCCGGGTGGAGTGCCGCTCGTCGCGGGTGGCCCGGTACGACGGGCACATGACGCCCGAATCGTCGCGCCGGCACTTGCCCACGCCGACGCAGCGCTCGGCGGCCGCCTGCAGCGAGGTCCCCTCGGCCCCGAAGCGGAAGTGCGACGGCGGGAGCGACGGCCGCCGATAGCCGGGGCCGTAGCGGAGATCGGCGTCGAGCGGACGCGCGTCGATCAGCTTGCCCGGGTTCATGCGGCCCCGGGGATCGAAGAGCGCCCGGAAGGCGCGGAACGCGTCGAGCAGTTCGGGCCCGTACATCCGGCCCAGCAGCTCGCCCCGCGCCTGCCCGTCGCCGTGCTCGCCGCTGATCGAGCCGCCGAGGGAGACCACCAGGTCGGCCGCCCGCTCGATGTAGGCCCGGAAGGCCGCCACGCCCTCCGGTGTGTGGAAGTCGAAGTCGTTGCGGACGTGCACGCAGCCCTGGCCGAAGTGCCCGTACCAGGCGCCGTGGTAGCCGAACTCGTCCCAGAGCGCGGAGGCGGCCCGCAGGTACGTCCCGAGCTGCCCGGGAGCCACCGCGGCATCCTCCCAGCCCTCGTGGGTGTGCGTCCCGTCGACGTCGATGGCGGTCGCCCCGAGGCCCGACTCCCGCACCAGCCAGACGCGGGCCTGGCGCTCCGCGTCGTCGTACCGCCGCCAGGTGACGTGCGCCGGCAGGTCGGCCACGAACGCCTCGGCCAGGCGGTCCGCCTCGAGCGGGTCGTTCGACCCGAGCTCCGCGACGAGCCAGCCGTGCCCCTCGGGCAGCAGCGGGAGGTGCTCGACGTTCAGGGGGCGGGCGCGCATCTGGTCGGTGAGCCGCTGGTCGAACCCCTCCAGCGCGAGCAGCGGGTGCCGCAGGAGCGAGGGCACGGCGTCGGCGGCGGCGAAGATGTCCGGGTAGCCCAGCACGACCATGCGGCGATGCCGTGGGCTGACGGCGAGGTGGAGCGTAGCCTCGGTGACCACCACGCAGGTCGACTCCGAGCCGACCAGCGCCCGGGCAACGTGGAAGCCGCGCTCGGGGAGCAGCTCGTCGAGGTTGTAGCCGCTCACCCGCCGGGGGATGTCGGGGAAGCGCTCGCGCACCAGGTCGCCATAGCGGTCGCGGATCGCCCGCAGCCCGCGCAGGATCTCGGCCAGCCGGCCGCCGGCGGCCACCGCGGCCGCGTACGCCGCGTCGTCGTACGCGCCGACCTCGATCGTCTCGCCGCCGTACAGGACGGCCGTGAGCCGGGCGACGTTATCGACCGTCTTGCCGGCGAACAGCGCGTGGCTCCCGCACGAGTTGTTGCCGATCATCCCGCCGAGGGTGCACCAGGCGTGCGTGGCGGGATCGGGGCCGAAGGTGAGTCCGTGCACCTCGGCCGCGCGGCGCAGGTCGTCGAGCACCACGCCGGGCTGCACGCGCGCGGTCCGCGCCACGGGGTCGATCCCCAGGATCGCGGTCATGTGCCGGCTGACATCCAGGATGACCGCCGTGTTACAGGCCTGTCCGGCGAGGCTCGTCCCTGTCCCGCGCGCCAGCACCGGCACGTCGTGCGCGGCGCACACCCGCATGGTGGCCGCCACGTCGTCGTGGTCGCGCGGAAAGACGATGCCGATGGGGACCTGGCGGTAATTGGACGAGTCGGTGGCGTAGACGGCGCGGGTGGCGGGATCGAAGGCGACCTCGCCGCGCACGGCGGCGGAGAGGTCCGCCTCCAGGACGAGTGACCGTTCGTCGCGTGGCGCCGCGCGCGTTGTGCCGCCGGCGATCATCGTGGCGCGGGGGCAGGAGCGGCTGACCCCCCGGCGTCGACCCGGCGATCCTGCGCCGCCGAGGCCCCGGGACGCAGGGCGGCGATCGCGTCGTCCACGCTGTTGAACACGCGACCCTCGAAGCGGGCCCGCAGTGTCCCGGTGTTCAGCTCGGTCCCCAGGCGGCCGAAGGGATGCGCGAAAGCCAGGACCACCTTGCGGGCCGCCAGCTCGCCGTCCAGCTCGGAGAGCACCTGGGCCCCCGTGAAGTCCACGTCGTCGATCCCGATGGCCTCGATGACCAGCGCGCGGACGGGCTCGCGGGCGTCGTCGACGACCGCGCGGACGCGAGCGGCGAAGTGCTGCGCGTTGGCGTAGAAGAGCGGCGCGTCGTAGCGGAAGACGCGCACGCCCACGGGCAGCGAGGCGTCCGGGTGGTGCCGCTGGGAGACCCACACGCCCTCTGTCCCCGGCAGCCGGGCGAGCACGGCGTCGTGGGGGCGGGCGCTCAGGTAGGTGCGGCGGAGCAGGGCGAGCGCGATCGCCAGGTAGATCCCCTGCTCGATCCCGATCAGCGCCACCACCAGCAGCGTGACGACCGCGATCGCCCATTCCGGGCGGCTGTACCGCGCCACGGTGGCGAGGTCACGCCACTTCACGAGCTTCACGCCGACCGCCACGAGGATCCCCCCGAGCGTCGCCTCCGGCAGGTCCGCCAGCAGTCCGGTCGCCGCCAGCAGCACCGCCGCCACCAGCACGCCGGCGGTCAGGTTGACGACCTGGCTCCGGCCGTTGGACGCGGCGACCACGCCCGTTCTGGTCGGGCTGGCGTCGAGGGCGAAGCCGCCGAGCAGCCCGGAGACCATGCTCGCGGCGCCGACGGCGACGAACTCGCGGTCCACGCGGACGTCGTAGCCGCCGGCGACGGCGAAGCCGCGCGCGGTGGCCGCCGTCTGGGCGAGCACGATGAAGAAGATCGGGATCGCCACGGGCACCAGCGAGCTCACCGCTGCCGGGGTGATGCCGGGGAGCGCCAGTGACGGCAGGCCGGGCGGCAGGGTTCCCACCACGGCGACGCCGTGGTGGCCCAGGTCGAACACGGCGACGGCGACCAGGGATCCCACGACGGCAACCAGCGCCCCCGGGAAGCGGGGGCCGAGGCGCTCGCCGCCGACGACGATGACCAGGACGGCCAGCCCGATCGCCAGCGTGAGCACGTTGGCGCTGTGCAGGTCGCGCACCACCCCGACCAGGCTCGCCACCGTGCCGCCCGGCACCGAGGGGATGCCCAGCAGGACGTGGATCTGGCCGATCACCACCGTGATCCCGATCCCGGACAGGAAGCCGGACATCACCGGGCGCGAGAGCAGGTCCGCCAGGAAGCCCAGGCGCGCGACGCCCGCGACGAGGACGGCGAGGCCGACCAGGAGCCCCAGGAGCACGACGCGCGCGGGGTAATCGGGGGCGGCGACGGCGACGATCGATCCCACGCCCACCGCGATCATCGGGTTGATCGTGGAGTCCGGGCCGATCGACAGCTGCCGGGAGGTCGACAGCAGCACGGCACCCAGCGCGCCGGCGAGGAAGGCGTAGAGCCCGGTGATGGGGGGCATCGCCGCGAGCTTCGCGTCGGCCATGCTCTCCGGGACGCAGATGGCGGCCAGGGTCAGGCCGGCGAGGAGGTCGGTCCCGAGCCAGACACGTGCGTACCCGCGAAGGCTGGGGAGGAAGAAACCCCTCACGTCCATGGCGCCGCTCCCGACAGCCAACCAGGATCAGTCACGACGGCGCGTCAGCGGTCGGGGCTCGCGACCTCGGGCGCGCCGGGGGGAACTGCCTCCGGCGAGCCCGCGCCACCGTGTCCCGGCCGAGCGGCCAGTGCGTCGTCCAGGCGTGCGAGCAGGGACCGGGCACCGAGGCGTTCCAGGATCTCCCGGGACGTGGACGCGGCCGCGCGCACCTCGGGCTCTGTCGGATCGAGCAGGAGCGCCATGTCGATGCCGGTGAGGGCCTCGTCGAAGACCAGGCCGAGGTCCCGCCAGATCCGGCGGGCCTCCCGGTACTGGGCGATCGCCTCGGCGGGGCGGCCCCCGGCGGCGGCCAGGCCCGCGCGGATCGACGCCCGACGTGCCTCCACGGCCGGGGCATGGTACCCACCGCGGTCGATCGCCGCGAGCTCCGCCGAAGCGGCCTCGGGCCGGCCCTCCCAGAGCGCCGCCCTCGCCGCGGACATCCGCTCGCCCGTGGAGCTGACGCCCCCCATGGCAGCGGCCGCGCGATCGAACGCCTGCGCAGCCTCGGCGAGGCGCCCTGCCGCGAACGCCGCGGTCCCCTGCGCGTCGTTCAGCTGCAACAGCAGTGCCGGATCCGCGCGATCCCCCACCAGGCGTTCGATCTCCGCCAGCGTGTCTCCGACGGGTGCGCCGCGGAACGCGGGAACCAGGAGCGCATTTGCCAGGAGCTCCACCCGGCTCGCGGCCGGAGGGTCGTCGGCGAGCGCCTCGGCGAGCACCGCCGTCGACCCGTCCCAGTCGCCCAGCAGGAACCGCTGGAAGCCGAGCCCGGTCGCGTACCCGAAGACCCAGTAGCGCTGGCCGATCCGTCGTGCCAGCGCCAGGCCCTCGCGCTGCGCCTCGAGGCTGGCGGCCGGGTCGATGTCGCCCTGCGAGACCGTCCGGTTGTTCAGCGCGCGCAGCAGCGTGGTCGTGAGCCCGCTCGAGCGTGCCAGCCGTTCTCCGGCCTCGATGACCCCGATCCCCTCCCGGAGGCGGCCAAGGTCGCAGAGCACCGAGCCCTTGGTGACCAGGGCGTCCGCGAGCAGCGCCACGAGGTCCCCGTGCTCGGCGACCTCGAGCGCGCGGTCGGCCATCTCGATGGCCAGACGGTGGTCACCACCGAAGTAGTGGCAGCGTGCCAGCTGGCTGTGGATCGCCACCACCGCGGGATCGTCGCCCAGGTCGTCGAACTCCGCGACCGCGGGCTCGAGGACCGCAAGCGCCGGCGCGGTCCGTCGGGCGTTCAGCAGCGTCCGCCCCAGCGCGGCGACCGCTCGGGCCGTGGCGACCCGGTCTCCCGATGCACGCCGCCGCTCCACCGCCTCGCGCAGGAAGGCCTCGGCATCGTCGTAGCGTGCCGCGCCCGAGGACTCCTCACCGGCATGCTCGCACAGGTCGGCGAGCTCGGCCGGGTCGCGTGTCACGCCGATCGCCTGCCGGAGGAAGGTCACGGCCTGTTCGTGGGCGCCGAGTGCCGCGGCCCGCTCGGCGGCTCCCCTGAGCGCGACGCGCGCCTGACCGGCGAGGGCATCCGCCTCGGGGCCTTCCGCCGCGTTCTGGTGCGCCGCCAGGTAGTGCCCGGCGAGCGCACCGGCGAGCTCGTCCGCGCCGACCGATTCGAAGAACCGGGCGGCGGCGAGATGGCGGGTCTTGCGGTCGGGCCTGGCCAGGGTGTTGTAGGCCACCTCGCGGATGAGCGCCTGGACGAACACGTACTGCCCGCGTTCCGGCGAACGGGGATCCGCCTCGATCGCCAGGATCTCGCGGCGAACGAGTCCCTTGAGACGCTGGTCGAGCGCCGCCTCGGGGACACCGGAGACGACGGAGAGGCTCGCCAGGGTGAAGCTCTGGCCGAGGACCGCAGCGTCCGACACGAGCGCCCGGTCGTCGGGAGCGAGACCGTCGAGACGGCTGGCGATCAGGGCGGTCAGCGTCTCGGGCACGGCCAGCGAGGTCAGGTCCCCCGCCGGGACGTACGTGCCGTCCTCGCCCGGGACGAGGCGGCCCTCCGCGACGAGCATCCGAACGGTCTCCACCGCGTAGAGCGGCACCCCGTCGGCGCGCGCCACGATGGCCCGTGCAGCCACCTCCGGGAGGCCGGGCGTCAGACCGGCGAGGAGCTCGCGCATCGACGCCTCGGCCAGCGGCTCGAGGTAGAGGCTGGTGAAATTGCGCTTGCCGGCCCCCCAGGTGGGCCGGCGCTCGAGGAGCAGGGGACGGGCCAGCGTGATGACGAAGATGGGGACATTCCTGGACCACTCCAGGAGGTGGTCGACGAAGTCGATCAGGCCGGCATCGGCGAAGTGGAAGTCCTCGAAGACCATCACCACCGGTGCCGTGGCGGCGAGCCGCTCGAAGAAGGTGCGCCATGCCCCGAAGAGCTGCTCGGGGTCGGCGACGCTGCGCTCGATCCCGAGCAGCGCGAGCAGCGCAGGTTCGATCCAGCGTCGCTCGGCCTCGTCGGGCACGTGGCGCACGAGCGTCGCCGCGACCTTCTCCCGCGTGGTCGACTCGTCGTCCGCCTCGAGGAGGCCGGCCCGGGCGCGGACCATCTCCCCGAGCGCCCAGAAGCTGATCCCCTCGCCGTAGGCAGGGCTGCGTCCGTCGTGCAGCCAGATGGTCTCGACGAGCCCGTCGAGGTACTTGCGGAGCTCCCACGCGAGCCGGCTCTTGCCAATCCCAGCGGGGCCGATCACCGAGGCGAGCCGCGCGCGGCGATCGCGCGACGTGGCGTGGTAGAGATCCTTGAGCTGGCGGAGCTCGTCGTCCCGGCCCACGAACGGAGCCTCGAGCGTCTCCGCACGGTTCCGCCCACCCCGCTGCGCCACCACCCGCAACGCCCGGAACGCCGGCACCGGTGCGGCCTTGCCCTTGAGGACCTGGGGCCCCGCCTCCTCGAACGCGATCGCCCGGCTCGACGCGCGCTGCGTCGCTTCGCCCACGAGGACCGAGCCCGGCGGCGCGACCGACTGCAGGCGACTCGCGGTGTTCACGAGGTCCCCCGCCACCAGGCCCTGGTTCACCGCACCCAGGGTCACTGCCGCCTCGCCGGTCATGAGGCCGGCCCGGGCCAGCGCGGACGGACCGAGCGCCCGCACCCCGGCCACCAGGTCCAGGGCGGCGCGGACCGCGCGCTCCGCGTCGTCCTCGTGCGCAACCGGGGCTCCCCAAACGGCCATCACCGCGTCGCCGATGAACTTCTCGACCGTGCCGCCGTACCGGCCGATCACGTCCGAGGCGAGCTCGAAGTAGCGCGTCAGCGTGTCGCGGACCTCCTCCGCGTCGCGTTCCTCGGCGAACGGCGTGAACCCCACGAGATCGGCGAAGAGAACCGTGACGAGCCTGCGTTCGGCCTGGGGAACCGTGGCGGGTGCCGGGGCCGGCTCGACGCGCGCGACGGCGCCGGGGCCCTGGGGACGGCGATCGGCTGCTGCTGCCCTCGGCGGGCCGGCGGGTGCCACGTCGAGGGGGCTGGCACACTCACCGCAGAAGCGGTCACCGGGATCGTTGAGGGCGCCGCAGGCGGGACACGCGGACGCCAGCGGCGCGGCGCACTGGGAGCAGAACTTCCGGCCGGGCCTGTTCTCGGCACCGCAGCTCGAGCAGATCACGCCCTCTCGCCTCCTCCTCGACGGTGGGGCGCAGCGTACCCGATGCGGCGCAGACATTCACGCGGCCATCGGTCGGCAAGGAGCCACCGGGACCGGCGGCGCCACCCGGCCCACGGGCGGGTGGGAGGCGGGATCCAGGTCGGGGAAGTGGCTCCGGCGGCAGGACTCGAACCTGCGACCAAGCGGTTAACAGCCGCCCGCTCTACCGACTGAGCTACGCCGGATCGGCAACCGCCGGAGTATAGCCGACCGACCGCCGGGCGGGCGCGCGGCGAGGATCAGGACAGCAGCGCGATCGGGTTGGTGAAGGCCCAGGGCTCGCCGAAGCGCCAGGCCTCGACCCGGTACGACCCCGGGCCCGGGGCGTCCGCGGCGAGTGTCCGGCCGTGGGTCCGCGCGATCTCCTCGCCGTCCCGGAGGATCCGGAGCGACGCCGGGAGTGGGCTCGCCGCGCGCACCTGCGCGCCGCCGGACTTCCACGGCAGCCAGCCGCCCGAACCGACGTGCCGGCCCCCGGAATCCCCCGCGGTGAACTCGAGCCCGAGCGCGTCTCCCAGCCGGCGGTTGGCGAAGTAGAGGCGCCCCTCCCCGATCGCCCGCAGGATCGCGGACCGGGCCGGCTCCAGGTCCGCGGGGAGCGGCTCGTCGAGCAGCAGGTAATTGGTGAACGCCCGGAACACCTGGAGGTACGGGAAGATCGTCCACGTCCGGCCGAACGCGCGGACCCGGAACGCGTGGGCATCCGTCCCGCTCACGCCGACGGTGAGCCGGGCGCCGCCGGCGAAGCGCGGTTCGTCCGATCCGCCCGGGCCGGGGACGGCATCGGCGCGCGAATCGGCCGGGGCATCGGCGGGCCAGTCGGCGGGCGAATCGGCCGGGGCTTCCGCGGCTCCCACTCGTCCGCCGTGCGCCACCGGGAATGGCGCGCCGGCCACCGGCCGATTCAGGTCGTCCCACCAGCGCAGCACGCGGTCGGAAGGACCGCGCAGTCCGGTCCCGGGGAGCAGCGCGTGGAGCAGCCGGTTGCGCGGCGTCAGTCGCTCCGCCCATTCGCTCATGAAGTTCCAGAGCTCGATCCCGCGCATCCCGCGCACCTGCCAGTCGTGCCAGGGATAGGGCGGGAGCGACGGCATCGCCACGCCGCGGCGCTCGTCGGGATGGGCGATGTGGGTCAGGGCACCGCGGTTCCCGAGGATCCCGATCGCCTCGGCCGGGGCGAGGGTCGGATCGAGCGGCTCCGTGCCGAGCGCCGCCGCCTCGCCGTAGACGAGCATGTGGTCGCCGTCGTCCGGCGTCCACTCGTAGCCGACGATGACGACGACGCCGCCGTGGATCCCCTCGAAGCCACGGTACGTGGGGGCGAGGGTGTTGTGGTCGGTCATCCCGATCCATTCGAGCCCGGCCCGCCGGGCGTCGCGGGCGATCTCTTCGAGCGTGCCGGTCCCGTCGCTGAAGACCGAGTGGATGTGGAGGGCTCCGGGGCTGTGGTGGGTCACGAACCTATACTACGGGCCCATGACGGACGGACGGCGCCTTGGATCCCCTCCGCCGACGACGGGCGGGGGTGGACTGCCCGGCGAACCCGCCGGGGACGGCTGGCTGCAGGAGACCCCGGTATCGGAGCGCGTGGTGTACCGCGGCCGCTACCTGACCTTCCGGGTGGACACCATCCGCCACGCGGACGGCGTGGAGCGCGAGCGCGAGCTGGTGCTCCACCCCGGTGCCGTGGCGATCGTGGCGCTGGACGGCGACGACGTGCTGATGGTCCGGCAGTGGCGGCACGCCACCGGCGGGGCGCTGCTCGAGATCCCGGCGGGGACGATCGACACGCTCGCGGACGGCAGCCTCGAGGACCCGGCCATCTGCGCCGCCCGCGAACTGTCCGAGGAGACCGGGATGCGGGCCGCCCGCTGGCGCGACCTGGGGGCGTTCTGGACGGCGCCCGGGTTCACCGACGAGCACATGCACCTGTACCTGGCGCAGGACCTGTCGCCGGACGACGACTCCACGGGGCCGGAGCCGGACGAGCACCTCCGCCTGGTGCGGCGCCCCTGGCGCGAGGCCGTGGCGGCGGCCGAGCGGGGCGAGATCGAGGACGCGAAGTCCCTGGTCGGCCTGCTGCGCGTGGCCCGGATGGCGGAGCGCGGCGAGCTCTGAGGACACGCGGGCGGGCAGCGCACGCGAGGGCCGCGCGCGAGGGCAGGCCCCGCCGCCAGCGCCGCCAGCGGCGCGCGTTCCCCTACAGCAGCGTGGGCGGCCGGTTGCCCTCCAGGCGGTCCAGCGCGTTGCGGTACAGCCGGGACTCCGGCGCGAGGGCGACCGCCAGCCGCAGGTGGGTCCGCGCCTCCTCCTGCCGGCCCAGCTGCTTCAGACCCTGGCCGAGCGCGAAGTGCGCGTACGGCAGGGATGGGTCGATCTCGAGGAGGTCCTCGAAGGTTGCCACGGCCCGCTCGTGCTGGCCGCTGTTGTAGTACGCGCGGCCGAGTGCCTCGAGGATGGAGCCGCGGCGGGGCTCGAGGCCGGCGGCGCGCTGGAGCAGCACCGCGGCCTGGGCGTAGTGGCGGCGGCTCATCAGGGCCTTGCCGCGCTGGAGGAGCCCGTAGGGCGTCTCGCGCTCGAGAAGCTCGTCGACGGCACGCTGCTCCGACCGCGTGAGGCCGCCACGCTCGTCGGGGTCGCCCATCGGCTCATCCGCGCGGTCCTGCGGCGCATCGCCCGCGTCGCCGGTGTCGTGCTCCTGCCGGTCGTCGTCCGATCCGCCGTCCGGGATGCCGTGGTCGCGAGGTTCCATCACCCGAATCCTCGCACGCATCGGCGAAGAGGTCCCCGGCCGGGGGCCGGCCACCCATCCCGGGGAGCGGTCGGCCGCCCGCCCGAGCGTGAGCCCCCCGCCACGTGTGGGTTCGGGCGCTGGCCGGAGGACGACCTCAGCCGCCCGCCAGGCCGCCTCCGTCCACCACCAGCGTGGTGCCCGTGACGAACGTCGCGTCGTCGGAGGCGAGGTAGAGGATCGCGGCAGCGATCTCGTCCGGGCTGCCGACGCGCCCGAGCGGTCGGCCCCGGGCCGAACCTGCCAGCCCGTCCTCGAGGCGTTCCCCGAGCTGGTGGAACTCGCCGCGCAGGAGGGGCGTGTCCGTGTCCCCCGGGCAGACGCAGTTCGCGCGGATCCCATCCGGACCGTGGTCGATCGCGAGCGCGCGCGTCAGGTTCGCCACGGCCGCCTTGGTGGCCGCGTAGCTGACGGAGCGCGGCCCCGCGACCAGGCTCCACCCGGAGCCCACCGTGACGATGGCCCCGCCGCCGCGTTCCCGCATGCGCGGGATCGCCGCCCGGCAGCAGCGGAACAACGCGGTCAGGTTGACCGCGACCACCTCGTCCCACTCGGCGTCGGACGTCTCGAGTGCGGTGTGGCGCCGGATCATCCCGGCCGCGGCCACCAGGATGTCGAGCCCACCGAACGCCCCCACCACCACATCGACGGCGCGATCCGCCGCACCGGGCGCGGTCAGGTCGAGCGGCACCGGGAGCGCACGCCCGCCGGACTCGCGGATGGCATCCGCCACGCGCGCCAGCCCCGTCTCGTCGCGGTCGACCAGCCCGACGGCCGCTCCCTCCCCGCCGAAGCGGACCGCCGTGGCCGCCCCGATCCCCGACGCCGCGCCGGTCACCAGCGCGACCCGCCCCGCCAGTCGACCCGTGGAAACCGTCATGCACCCTCCCGTCCGGCGGAGCCCGCTCCGGCGCCCGCGCCGGCACCCGCGCCGGCGATGCTCGCGATGGCGATGCTCGCGATGGCGATGCCGGCGCGACCACCCCCCACGCCGGCACGCCGGTGCCCCGGCGCCACGGATGAGGGCCCGGACTTGGGATACTACTCGCCGTTCCCGTCGCGCCGCCCGCGCCCAGGGGCGGCAATCCAGCGGAGGTTCCACGCATGGGACGAAGCACGACGCCGCACGCCGCGGACGGACCCGGATCCTCGGCCGCCGCGAGCCCGTCCCCGCGGCCGGGGCTGGCCGGCCGACGCGTCGTGGTCACCGGAGGCGCCAGCGGGATCGGCCTCGCCACCGTGACCCGGTTCGTCGACGACGGCGCCCGCGTGATCGCCCTGGACCGGGACGCCGGGGCGCTGGCGCGCCTTGGCGAGGACCTGCCGGGACTGGCTGGCACCGTGGAGGCGGACGTCAGCGACCCGGCCCGGGTGGACGTCGCGTTCCGCGAGGTCGACCGGCTGCTCGGCGGCGTCGACGTGCTGATCGCGAACGCCGGGATCAGCGTGCGCCGCAGCTTCCTCGACCTCGAGCCCGAGCAGTGGTCGCGCGTCATCGGGGTCAACCTGACCGGCGCCTTCCTCTGCGCCAGGGCCGCGGCACGCCGGATGTCCGCGCAGGGGGCCGGCGTGATCCTGTTCACGTCGTCGACCAACGGGCTCGACGGTCACCCCTTCTACACGGATTACAACGCCTCCAAGGCGGGCGTGAACCTGCTGATGAAGACGATCGCGCTCGAGTGCGCGCCGTGGCTGCGTGCCAACGCGGTCTGCCCGGGCTACGTCCTGACACCCATGCAGCAGGCGGAGTACTCCCCGGAGATGCTGGAGGAGGTGAACCGCCGCATCCCGCTGGGCCGTCACGCCCGCCCGGGCGAGGTGGCCGCCCTCTTCGCGTTCCTGGCCTCGGACGAGGCCGCCTACATCACCGGACAGTGCATCAGCATCGATGGAGGCGAGACGGCGTGACCGCAGACCCGGGCCCCGGGGCCCACCCGTACATCCCCGCCAGCGTCCCCGGCGTCCGCGAGGCGATGCTCCGCCGGATCGGGGCGCCCGACGTGGAGGCGCTCTACGCCGACATCCCGGCCGAGCTCCGGCTGACCCGGCCGCTCGACCTCCCGCAGCCGCTCGCCTCCGAACACGATCTGCGGCGGCACGTGGAGGCGCTGCTGGCGCGCAACACGACCACCGCGGATGCCCTGAGCTTCCTGGGTGCCGGATGCTACCCGCACGTGGTGCCGGCCGTCTGCGACGAGGTCAACGCCCGATCCGAGTTCCTGACCGCCTACGGCGGCGAGCCGTACGAGGACCACGGGCGGTTCCAGGCGCTCTTCGAGTACGCCTCGATGATGGGCGAGCTGCTCGGGATGGACGTGGTGAGCATCCCGACCTTCGACGGTGCCCAGGCCTCCGCCACCGCGCTCCGGATGGCGGGGCGGATCACCGGCCGGCGCCGGGTCCTGGTGCCGGCGACGGCCAACCCACAGCGGAGGTCCGTGATCGACAACTACGTCCGCGGCGCGCTCGAGGTGGTGCCCGTGGGGTACGACCCTCGCAGCGGGCTGCTCGACCTGGCGGACCTGCACGCGAAGCTCTCCGACGACACGGCGGCGGTCCTCGTGGAGAACCCCACCTTCCTGGGGATCATCGAGGAACAGGCTGCGGCGATCGCGGGGATGGCCCACGCGCGCGGGGCGCTCGCCGTGGCCTGCGTGGATCCCTCCTCGCTCGGCGTGCTCGAGGCGCCGGGCGCCTGCGGGTTCGACATCGCCTGCGGCGACCTGCAGCCCCTCGGGATCCACATGTACTTCGGCGGCGGGCACGGCGGGTTCATCGCCACGCCCGACGAGCCCCGGTTCGTGACCGAGTACCCCTCCCGCCTCTTCGGGCTCACCGACACCGCGGTGGAGGGCGAGTACGGCTTCGGGGACGTGGCCTGGGAGCGCACCAGCTTCCATGGACGGGAGGAGGGGAAGGAGTTCGTCGGCACGGCGGCGGCCCTGTGGGGGATCACGGCCGGCGTCTACCTGGCCCTGATGGGTCCGCAGGGGATGGCCGAGCTCGGCGAGACCTGCATGCGGCTGGCGCGCTACGCGGCGGGACGCCTGGGGGCGCTCCCCGGTGTCCGGTCGCCGCGCCTCTCGGGCATCCCGTTCAAGGAGTTCACGGTCGACTTCACGACGACGGGCCGCACCGTGCGGGAGATCAACGCGGCGCTCCTCGACCGGGGGATCTTCGGTGGAGCGGACCTCTCCGAGCCATTCCCCGGGCTGGGGCAGTCGGCGCTCTACTGCGTGACCGAGGCGCACTCGCGCGCCGACATCGACCGGCTGGCCGACACCCTGGCGGAGGTGCTGCGGTGACGCGGGAGGATGCCCCGATGCGCGATGGTCACACCTCTCCCGCCGCACCGGGCAGCGTGCGTCGCTTCCATGCAGCGCGCTGGGACGAGCCGGTCATCTTCGAGCTCTCCGTGCCGGGCGCCCGCGGCGTGCTGCCGCCGCGCCCTGACCGGGAGGTGCCCGAGCTGACTCCGGACGAACGGGTCCCGGAGGCGATCCGCCGTCGGAATCCCCCCGCCCTCCCCGAGCTGTCGCAGCAGGCGGTGGTGCGCCACTACCTGCGGCTCTCGCAGGAGACCCTGGGCGCGGACGTCAACATCGACATCGGCCAGGGCACCTGCACCATGAAGTACAGCCCGAAGATCAACGAGCAGCTGGCCCGGAGCCCGCGCGTGGCCGACCTGCACCCGCTGCAGGACGAGCGAACCGTGCAGGGGATCCTGGAGGTGATGTACCGGCTCGACCTCCTCCTGCGGGAGATCTCCGGGATGGACGCCTTCACCCTGCAGCCCGGCAGCGGGTCCCAGGCGATCTTCGCCGCGGCGGCGATGCTGCGTGCCTGGCACGAGTCTCGGGGCGACTTCCCGGCCCGCGACGAGATCGTGACCACGATCTTCTCGCACCCGTCCGACGCGGCGGCGGCGCACGTGGCGGGGTTCCGCATCGTCACCCTGCAGCCGGGGCCGAACGGGTACCCGGAGCTGGACGAGCTGCGGACCGTGCTGGGACCGCGCACCGCCGGCCTCTTCATCACGAACCCCGAGGACACCGGGATCTTCAATCCCCGCATCGCCGAGTTCACCGCCGCCGTCCACGAGGCGGGCGGGCTCTGCGTCTACGACCAGGCGAACGCCAACGGGCTCCTGGGGATCACCCGGGCACGGGAGGCCGGCTTCGACGCCTGCTTCTTCAACCTGCACAAGACCTTCTCCACGCCGCACGGGTCGGGCGGCCCGGCCTGCGGGGCGCTGGGCGTCCGCACGTACCTCGCGCCCTTCCTCCCCTCGCCGGTGGTCACCTTCGACGGGACCGCCTACCACCTCGACCGGGATCGGCCGGCCAGCATCGGCAGGGTCCGGACCTGGTATGGCGTGCCGGAGGTCCACCTGCGCGCCTACGCCTGGATCATGAGCCTGGGCGCCGCGGGCCTCCGCTCAGTGGCAGAGTCGGCCGTGCTCGCCAACAACTACCTCCTCGACCGTGTTCGCCGGATCCGCGGCGTGGCGGTGCCGTGGCCGGACCGCCGGCGCCTGGAGCAGGTCCGCTACAGTTTCGAGCCGCTGCGGCGCGAGACGGGCGTGGGCTCGGAGGACGTGGGGCGGCGGATGGCCGACTTCGGCGCCCACTACTGGACCAGCCACCATCCCTGGCTCGTGCCGGAGCCCTTCACCCTCGAGCCGACCGAGTCGTACTCGCCCGAGGAGCTCGACGAGTACGCGGCCACCCTGGAGCGCGTCGTCCGCGAGGCGTACGAGGACCCGGAGCTCGTGCGGACCGCGCCGCACGCGAGCGTGGTGCACCGGCACGACCACGGCCCCCTGGACGACCCGGCGCGGTGGGCCATGACCTGGCGCGCGTACCTGCGGAAGGGGCGCTCCGGCGAGGGTTCGGGCGGAACGGGAGCGGGAGCGGGCTCGCGCGGGGCCTGAGGGTGGCTACTCCCCCAGCCACTCCGAGAGATCGACCGGCCGCAGCCTGGGGCTGGGCGTGATCCCGGGGATCCGCCCCCGCTTGGCGATCGGCTTGCCGTCGATCTCCTTGAGGTCCCCGGTGAAGTCGATCGGGCTCGCCCCGCTGATGTAGCTCCCCACCGCGAACGAGTCGACCGGGGCGCCGCGCTCCTTGAAGTAGGCGATCCGGTCCGGGTTGAGCCCGCCGCTGATGATGATCTTCACGTGGCGATACCCGGCCTGGTCGAGCCTGGCCCGGACCTCGGTCACCAGGTCGGCCGTCACACGGCCCCGCTCGGACGGCGTGTCGAGGCGGATCCCGTAGAGCCGGTCTCCCAGGGCATCGGCGACGCGCAGCGCCTCCTCCGCCTCGTCCTTGAAGGTGTCCACCAGGACGATCCGCGGGACGTCCGGCGGCAGGTCGCGGTCGAACGCCTCGGCCGCCCGCACCGTGTCCCCGAACATCAGGACCAGGGCGTGAGGCATGGTCCCGGTCGGACGCAGGCCGGAGAGCCGTGCGCCCGCGGGCGTGGACGCGCCGACACAGCCGCCCACGATGGCCGCGTAGTCCAGCGTGTCGGAGATGTTCGGGTGCACGTGGCGCGCGCCGAAGCTGATCACCGGCTGCGGAGCGGCCGCCTCCACGCAGCGCCGCGCGGCCGTGGCCCATCCCGTGGACTGGGCCATCATCCCGAGCATGGCGGTCTCGTACAGCCCGAAGAGCCGGTACCGGGCCCGGATCCGGAGCACGATCTCGCGGTCGGCGAAGAGATCCCCGTCCGCGAGGGCCTCCAGCGTCACCTCGCCGGGCGGCGCGTCGCGCAGCGCGTGGGCCAGCAGGGTCTTGGCCTCGTCGATGCCGCACAGCACGCCGGACTGCCGCGAGAAGACCTCCATCACCACGACGGGGTTGATCCCCTCGCGCTCCAGCACCTGCTGGGCGCGGTAGAAGTAGACGTCCGCCGAGTCGCCCTCGAGGATCGCCCTCGACGGGCGGCGGCGCAGCGGGCGTGTCTGATCCATCCCCTACTCCCGTGCGGCCGTGCCGGCCAGTTCGGCGCTGGTTGCCAGCCGTGCGCCCAGGATGTCGCGCATGTGCGCCAGCGCGAACGCGTGCGCGGCCGGGTCGAACGAGGCCACGCAGTCGGTCACGACGGTGGTCTCGTAGTCGCGGTTCCGCAGATCCGCCGCGGTGTGCAGCACGCAGATGTCGGTCATGACGCCGACCATGGCCACCTCGGTGACGTCGCGGTCGCTCAGGATCACGTCGAGCGGCGTGTCGAAGAACCCGCTGTAGCGGCGCTTGGGCACGACGATGCCGGCCGCCCGCAGATCGGCCAGCTCGGGGATCACCTCGACCTCGTCCGTGCCCCGGACGCAGTGCCGAGGGAACATGCGAAACTCGAGGTCGTCCGGATCGTGGGTGTCCGCCAGGAAGACGAGCAGCGCCCCCTGGTCGCGCTGTCGCTCGAGGAACTCGCGGGTGGCCGGGATGATGGCCCGGCAGGCGTCTCCACCGTAGAGGGCGCGCCCGGGCTCGAGGAACCCGCGGAGCATGTCGACGACGATGACGGCCTTCACCTGCCTCCTGTCCTCTCCGTGTCCGGCGTCCCCCGCTCCGCGTCGCGGCCGCCGGGGGCGAGTGTAGCAGGGGTCTCCCCGGGCCCAGCCGGTCCCGCCGGACCGGTCGGCGCCGCCGCGAAGCGCTCCGGCAGGCGGCCGCCAGGGCCGGGCACCTCCCCGCCGTCCCGCGTGGCGTCCGTGGTCAGTCGATCGGGCCGGAGATGTGGCGGGCCGCCGGAAGGTCGGATCCGTCGCCTCGCCCGTGCCCCGCCGCGGCCGTCGCACCGTCCGCCGGCCTGACGGCGACCGACACGGCCCGGTCTCCCGCCGTGCGGGATGCACCTCGCGAGTCCGCCGACGCGCGGTGCTCGACGGTCTGCCCGCTGCGCACCACGCGGCCGCGGAAGTCGCCGGCCCGGACATCCTCGGCGATCTTCACGTTGCGCCCCAGGCGCACGCCGGTGGGGATCATGGCGCGCTTGCCGACCACGGTGATGCCGGTGTTGAGGCGCGTCGGCTCCTGCCGGTTCGGAATGGTGAGGTCGCTCCCCTCGCCGACCACGGCGTTGGACCCGACCGAGACCTTCTTGTCCAGGATGGCGCGATCCACCTGCGCCCCGGCACGGATCACGCAGTCGAACATGACGATGCTGTCCCGGACCACCGCGCCCACGTCCACCCGCACGCCCGGCGAGAGCACCGAGTGCTCGACCGTGCCGTAGATCACGCAGCCGTGGCTGATCATGCTGCGGTGGACGCTCGCGGTCGGCCCGATGCGGGCCGGGGCGCGCTCCTCGGACCGCGTGTGGATGAGCCAGCCCGTGTCGTAGAGGTCGAGCTCCGGCCGTTCGTCCAGCAGGTCCATGGTGGCCTGCCAGTAGCTCTCGATGGTGCCCACGTCCTGCCAGTAGCCGTCGAACCGGTAGCCGAAGACCCTGGCCCCGCCGGTCAGCATCGCGGGGATCACGTGGGCGCCGAAGTCGATCCGCGTCTCGTCGAGCCAGTGGAGGAGGGCGCGCTTCGAGAAGACGTAGATCCCCATGCTGACGAGGTTGCTGCGCGGGACCCTGGGCTTCTCCTGCCAGTCCACCACCCGGTCGCCGTCGTCCAGCGTGACGATGCCGAAGCGGCTTGCGTCCTCGATGGGAACCGTGCGCACCGCGATCGTGACGTCCGCCCGGTGCCGGCGGTGCGCCGCGAGGAACGGCTGGTAGTCCATCTTGTAGATGTGGTCGCCGGCCAGCACCAGCACGGTGTCGCCTGGCGCCTGCCGCACCACCTCGATGTTGCGCAGCACGGCGTCGGCGGTGCCGCGGTACCACTCGTTGGGCCGGCCTCGCGAGACGTACGGCTGGAGCAGGCGGATCCCCCCGCTGGTGCGGTCCAGGTCCCAGGGGCGCCCCGACCCGATGTGGTCGTTGAGCGAGCGCGGGTTGTACTGGGTCAGCACCACGACGTTGTCCACGTCGCTGTTGACGCAGTTGCTGAGCGCGAAATCGATGATCCGGTACTTGCCCCCGAACGGCACCGCGGGCTTGGCGCGCACCGAGGAGAGGATCGAGAGCCGCTCGCCCTCTCCGCCCGCCAGGATGACCGCGAGGACGCCCTTCACGGCGCGATCCTACACCACGAGCGGCGCCCGTCCCGGTCCGCCGCGTCGGCTGCGATCGCGGCGGTCCGGGGCACGCTCACAGGAAGAGCCGCGGGTTGACGAACGTGCCGTTCAGCTCCACGGCCCAGTGCAGGTGGGGCCCGGTGCTGTTGCCGGTGTCGCCCTCGTAGGCGATGACCTGGCCCTTCTGCACGACCTCGCCCTTGTAGACGGCCGGCGGGTGGGTGTAGTTGTCGATGTGCGCGTACCAGGTGAGCAGGCTCTGCGAGTGGGCGATGATCACGATCCATGCCCGCAGGTTGGGCGGGTCGTACGGGTTGGGCCCGACGAACACCACCGTGCCGTCCCCTGCCGCCCGGATGGGCGTGTACTCCGGCGCCACGATGTCGATCCCGGAGTGGAAGTGGGCGCAGTTGCCGAGTGGCGGCTCGGCGATGAAGCCGGTGCACCCGAACTCCTGGGTGACCACGCCGGCCATCGGCCACATCAGCGTCCCGTTGTACTGCGACGGGATGCTCTGCTGTTCCGCGACGAGCTTCGCGATCAGGTTGGACAGCTGGTCGAGGGACTTCTGCTCGTCGGCGAGCCGTGCCGCCGCCTGCGACTTGGTGAGCTTCAGCTTGCTGAACGCGGCGAGCTGGGCGGCCTGCACGGCCTTCGTCTTCGCCGCGAGCGCGTTCAGCTGCTTCTGTGCGGCGAGGAGTGCGTCGCGTTGGCCGGTCATCTCGTCCTTCGCCTGGTAGGTCGAGAGGCGCAGGTCCTGGGTCTGCGAGCGCGTCTGCGCGGTGGTCTGCTGCAGTGTCGCCAGGGTGACCTGGTTGGCCTGGATCTGCTGGGCGAGCTGGGCGTCCTGGTTGCCGATGCGCAGGTAGTAGCCGACGTCGGCCAGCACGTCGGCCAGCGAGTGCGCCGACAGCAGCTGCTCGAGCAACGACGTCTGCTGCGTGATGTAGGCGTCGGCGATGTGACTGGCCAGCGTGGAGCGCTGGTCCACCAGCAGCTGCTGACCGGCCTGGATCTTGGTGTCGAGCGCGCTCAGCTGCGCGTCCAGGTTCCCGACCTGGGTGACCAGGGCGGTGTACTTCGCCCGGACGTCGGCGAGTGCCTTCTGGGCGGCGGTCACGTTCGCCTGCAGCGTCGACTGCTGGACGTTGATCCCCTTGAGCTGGGCCGCCGTGTCTGCCAGCACGCCCTGCAGCTGCGCCTCGCTGGCCTGCAGCGCCTTGATCTGCTGGCGCTGCGCGGCGATCTGCGCCTCCAGGGCCTTCTGGGCCTTGAGCGCATCGGAGAGGGGGTCTGCCTGTGCCGTGGCGGGGCCGCCGAGGGTGCCGAAGAGAAGGGGAACCACGAGCAGCGCTGCCAGCAGTGCCCGCCGCCCGTGAACCGCGTGTCCTATGCGACCCATCGCATCATCGTGCAGGCTTCGACTCCATGCGACGCCCCTGCGGGCGCCCCGCGCTGTCCAGGCCCGCCGGTGGTGCGCCGTTCGAGCGAGAGGGCACGGCTCGCGGGAACGACTCCGGCTGGGCGCATGATAGCCGCAGGCGTCCAGCCGCCGCAACGCGACCCGGCATCGGCCATCACGTCACCGGCCGGAGCACGGCCAGGAACGCGGCCAGGATCAGGATCGGGCCGAACGGGATCGCGCTCCGCAGCCCCAGACGTCGCGACGCGAGCAGCGCGACGAGGACCACGCCCGACGCCAGGGACGCCACCACGAACCCGGCGAACAGCTGCGAGAGCCCGCACGCCAGGCCCAGGCTGATCGCGAGCTTCAGGTCGCCCATCCCGAGGGCGCCGCGGAAGAGGGCGCCGGTCACTCCAAGGAAGAGCGGGGCGAGGATCGCCGCCGCCAGCCCGCTGGCCACGCCGAGCTGCTTGTCCGCCAGCACGGGGTTCCAGCCCGCCAGGAGCACCAGGAGCGTGGCCGGGATCAGCGGCAGGGTCAGCTCGTCGGGCAGGAGGCGCTGGTCGAGGTCGGTCGCCAGCAGGACCACCAGCGCGGCGAAGAAGACGCCGGCCAGCAGGAGGTCCCGGCCCGAGCCGAACCGGGCCGGCAGCGCGGCGAACGCACCGGCGGAGAGCAGGAGCACCAGGCCCGTCCGCCAGTCGGGCGACCGGATCCCCGGCGTCTCGTGTTCCGGCCAGCGGGCCGCGAGCCGGTCCGCGAGGACGCCGTAGACGGCGCCGGCGAGACCGAGCGCGGCGGCGGGCAGCCAGGTCAGGGTCGCTACCACGGCGGGATCGTGCCTTCGCCGGTGCGCGCAGGCAACCCGCCGGTGGTCCCGGTCGCAGGCTGCCGCTGGTCCGGGACCGGCTCAGCCCTGCGCCACGCCCTCCAGCGCGAGCTGGACGAGCGTCGCGTGGGTCACGCCGGTGGCGCCCCGCGGCGCCCACGCCATCTCCTTCCGGAGGTATGCGCTGCCGCCGATGTCGAGATGCGCCCACGGCCGGGTGCGGAACTCGCGGAGGAAGAGCCCGCTCTTCACCAGCGAGCCGTCGGCTGGACCGCTGTTCTGCAGGTCGGCGTACCAGCTCTCCATGTCGCGCACGTACTCGTCCACGAGCGGGATCTGCCAGTACCGTTCGGCCTGCCGGGCGCCGGCCGCGGCCACCGCGTCGAACCAGGACTGCGGCGTCCCGAAGGCACCGGTGACCTGCTTGCCGAAGGCGCGCTCCACGGCACCGGTGAGCGTGGCGACGTCCACCAGGTGGGTCGCCCCCAGCCGCTCGGCGTAGGTGAGCGCGTCGCCCAGGATCAACCGGCCCTCGGCGTCCGTGTTCTGCACCTCGACGGTCTTGCCGTTCAACGCGCGCACGATGTCGCCCGGGCGCGTGGAGTGCGGGCCGGGCATGTTCTCCACCGCCGGTGCGAGGGCCAGGAGCGGCAGGTCCGGGGCGAGCCGGTGGGCGGTGACGATGGCCGCGATGACCGTGCAGGCGCCGGTCTTGTCCATCTTCATCTCTTCCATCCGGTCGGCCGGCTTGATCGAGATGCCGCCGGAATCGAAGGTGACGCCCTTGCCCACCAGGCCGAGGAGCCGGCCCTGGGCATCCAGCGCGCCGTCGCGGCCGTTCCGCAGCACGATCAGGCGCGGCGGGTTGTCGCTGCCGCGCCCGACGGCCATGAACATGCCCATGCCCATCTCGGCCGCCCGCTCCGGGCCGATCACGTCGATGGAGAGCCCGTTCGCCCGCGCCAGGTCCGTGGCCGCGTCCGCCAGCACCTCCGGGCTCACGTCGTTGGACGCGCGGTTCGCCAGGTCGCGCGCGATCCGCGCGCCTTCCCCGATGGTGACACCGCGCTCGGCCGCGGCCTGCAGGGCGGCGACGTCGGCACCCGGCGCGACCAGGACGAGCTCGTCGAGCCGCGGGGGTGCGTCGTGATAATCGTTGCGATAGAGCGAGGCCGGGTCGTACTCGCCTTCCACCACCCCGCGCGCCACCAGCATCGCCAGGTCTGCGGCATCGAGACCCGGGCGGCCCAGGAATGACCGGGGGAGCCAGATCGCCAGGCGGGTGGCCGCGGTACCGGCGAGCCGGCGCTCGATGGAGGCCGCGAACCGGTACGCCGCCAGCGCGTCGAAGTCGCCCGCCGCGCCCGCTCCCGCCGCGAGGACCCAGGCGGCGGCGAGGTCCTGCCCCCGCAACAGCACGCGCCGGAACGGCGTGTCCGCCACCTCGCCGAAGCGGCGGTACTCGGCGATCGCGCCGCCCAGCCTGCGGTCGAGCTCGGCCAGCACCGCTGCGTCGGCAGCCTCCGGCTCGCCCGCCAGGACGGGCACGGCCAGGAGATCGGCACTCACGGACCACGGCTGCTCGGAGACGACCCGGATCTGCATGCGAACGGGCTCCTTGTGTGGGCGCCGGCCACGACCGCCGGTTGGGCACGTCGCGCCGCGCAGGTGCTGACGGTGCGAGCGGGGGCGCGGGTGTCAGCCGCCGAAGTGTAGCGCTGCGACCGCGTTCCCGAGGTCGCCGCGGGCCACCTCGATCGCGATCGCGGCCTGGTTCAGGCCGGCCTGGGCGATCTCCCCCATGATCACGACGATGGCCCGGGTGTCGGGCGGGAGCAGCTGCTGGGCCGCCGAGACACGGGCCACCAGTTGCCGGCCCTGCGCGGTGAGCCGGCCGCCGGACTTCTCCAGGTTCGCGTACAGCGCCCCGAGCGCACGGTCGTAGGCGCTCATCCGGTCGATGTAGGTGGTCAGGGTCGAGACGTCGGCGCGGCCGGCGAGCGCGTCCCGGGTGGCCCGCGCCCGGTCGAGCTGGGCAGATGCCTCGCTCAGCGTGGTGAGCGCGGTCGCGTACCGCGCCGCCCGGGCCTGCTGGGTCGCCGCGAAGACCAGGTCGTCGTGGCGCTGCAGCACGTCCACCAGCTGGATCGCCGGGAGCGCCTGGTCGGCCAGGCTGCGCCAGTCGTCCGGCAGCGGCCCCGTGGTCTGCAGCGCCGCCTGCGCCGCGGACAGCATCGCCTGCGAGCGGTCCCCGAGCAGCACCGGGTCGGCCGATGCCTCGACCGCCGCGAGCGACTGGTGGAGCGCCGCGACTTTCGCGTCGATCGACGCGAGGAGCCCGTCGCCGGTCGACAGGTCGGCGGCCAGGAGATCCGTCCGGCGCGCGACCAGGTCCACCAGCGCGCTGCGCGCCGCGTTCCCCAGCTGCCCGACGTCACCGGAGAGCGCATCGTACGCGGGACCGAGCGCCCGGATCCGCGCCTGGAAGGCCACGTCCTGCGCCCAGGTCCGCTCGGGGCGCGTCGCATCCCCGGGCAGGTGGTCGGCGCTGACGACCAGCCCGGCGCCACCGGCGGAGACGAGCAGGACGACGACCAGCCAGGCCAGGCCGAGGAGCAGCCGTCGGCCCGAGCGGCGCCAGCGTCCCTGCATCCCGCGAGTCTATCGCGCGTTCCCGCCCGGGCCGCGCGCTACCATCGCCCCATGGAGCATCCAGCGAACCCCGCGGCTTCGCGGTCGGGCCTCGCTCCCGGGCTGGACGCCCTGCTGCGCCGCATGCCCAAGGCCGAGCTCCACCTGCACCTGGACGGCTCGCTCCGCCCGGCCAC
>JAJYKX010000134.1 GCA_021788175.1 Chloroflexota bacterium | reverse complement strand
CGGTGCCAGCGCCGCCAGGACGCCAGCCAGCGTTGCCACCGAACGGCCCCCGCGCCGGCCGCCGGGCGGAAACCCATGGCCGAGGATCGCCCCGACGCCGGCGGCCCAGGTCGCCCAGCGTGCCGGCGTGGGCCCGATGGTCCGGCCGGCCGGACGCCCGGCCCCCGCGGCTCGATCGGCCGGGAAGACGCGGCGGGCCACCAGCACCGGGAGCGCGCCCTTGGCCATGTCGCCTGCGAGGACGGCAAGCCCGGCACCGGGGCCAGCCAGCCGCCACGCGTTGGTGGCACCCGGGTTTGCCTCGCCCTCCCGGTAGACGTCGACGCCGGCGGCCCGTCCGACGCGTCCGGCGACCGGCACCGCCCCGCAGGCGTACCCGACGGCGAGGGCGATCGCAGCCTCCCATGACCCTCGTCGCTCGCGGGACCACCGCTGCCCGCCGGGTCGCCAGTGTCCGCGGGCCCACCGCCGCCCGCGGGCCCACCAGTTCCCTCCGGGTCCCCGGGGCCTCTGCACGGCAGACCCCCGCCTATGCCAGCGCTCGCGGGAGCCGCACGAGGAGCGCCAGCTTCCGGCGCCGCGGCACCACCGCCCGCCGGGTGTCCCGTCCGAGCCCGTCGCGCTCGATCTGGCGCAGGATCTCCCGGTACAGCACCGCGGCGGCGGCCACCGCCCAGCGACCTCGCTGGAGCAGCCGGATCCCCGCCAGCCCCGTGGCGTAATCGGCGTCGGCGAGCGCGATCTGCTCGCGCAGCAGCGCCGCACGGGCCCGGGGGTCCCATCGGGCCAGCGCCGCCAGCGTCGCCGGGGTCGCCGCGATGCCGTGCGCCGCCAGCCGGGTCGCGGGGAGGTAGACGCGCCCGCGCGACGCGTCCTCGACGATGTCGCGCAGGATGTTCGTCCGCTGCATGGCGGCCCCGAGCGCTCTCGCCGCGCGGTCGGCCTCGGCTTCGTGCCCCGGGACAACGCCGAGCAGGGCCGCCATCATCCGCCCGACCGTGCCGGCGACGCAGTAGCAGTAGCGCTCGAGGTCTGCATCAGTGGCGAGCCTCGCGCCGTCCAGGTCGGTGCGAAGGCCGGCGCAGAGGTCGGCCACGGCGTCACGCGGGAACCCGGGGTAGCGGTCGGCCAGGTCGGCCAGGATCGCGGCCTCGGGCCCGTCCGCCGGGCTGCCCCGTGCCCAGCGCTCCACCTGCGCGATCCGCACCCGGGCTCCGGCCTGGCCCTGGTCGGCCTGGTCCGGGCCGGCATGGTCGGCCAGGTCGTCGAGCGTGCGCAGCACCAGGTAGAGCCGACGGACGTCGCGACGCAGGTCGCCTGGCAGCAGGCGCACCGCCAGGTCGAATGTCCGCGCCACGCGGGCCATGACGTCCCGGGCGCGCGCGTCGGTGGCCCGGGCACCGGTCGGCCGCGGTGTCTCGGTCCGAGCCTGGCCCGTCCCCCGGCGGGCGGCCTCGAACTGCGCCGCGGGCCCGGGCCGGGCGCAGCCGATCATGCCGCGGCCCTCCCGAGGCGACCCGTCCGGAGATCACTGGCGATCACGCCGGCGGTCACCTCCGCCGTGAGCAGCACGCCGGGGATGCCGCCGCCCGGGTGCGTCCCCGCGCCCACGTGGTAGAGCCCGGACACCGTCCGGTCCCGGTTCGGCTGCCGGAAGTAGGCGGACTGCGTCAGCACCGGCTCGATCCCGAATGCGTTGCCGTCGGCCGCCCAGAGCTCGGACGCGAACTGAGCGGGGGTGAAGGCGTGCTCCACGGCGATCGAGTTCCCCAGGTGCTCGAGGCCGAACTCGTGCTCGAGGTAGTCGACCACGCGGTCGCGCAGTTCCGGCCCGCGCACGTCCCAGTCGTCCCCGGACGCCAGGTTCGGGACCGGCAGCAGGACGTAGAGCGACTCCCCGCCCGGGGCGGCCATCGCCGGCTCGGTGCGCGACGGCGCGTGGATGTAGAGCGAGAGGTCGCGCGAGATCCGGCGGCGCCGGGTGACGTCGGCGATGAAGCCGCGGTAGTCGGAGCCCACGACCAGCGTGTGGTGCTGGAGCTGCGGGTACCGCCGGGTCGTGCCCAGGTACAGCAGGTAGCAGCTCATGGTCAGGCTCGGCCGCCGCACGCGCCAGGGGAGCGGCTCGCGCGCGTCGCGCGGGGCGAGCAGCGCGCGGCGCGTCACCAGGGGGTCCGCGTTCGACACCACCAGGTCGGCCGGGAGCGAGAGCCCCGACGCGGTCCCGACGTGCCGCACCCGCCCGTCGCGCGTGGCGATGGACGTCACGCTCTCCCCGGTCAGGATCCGTCCGCCGCCGCGCTCCACCAGCCCGCCCAGCGCGCGCACCAGGCTGTACACGCCGCCGTCCGCGTACCAGACACCCTCGGCGATCTGCAGGTAGCCGAGCGCCGCGTAGACGGCCGGCACGCGGTACGGGTCGCCGCCGATGAAGAGCGAGTGGAAGTCGAATGCCTGGCGGACGTGCGGCTCGTCGAAGTGCGACGCGACGAACGAGGCGAGGGACCGCGCTGCGCCGAGGCGGAGCATCGTCGGGACCAGCCCGGCGAAGTCGACGGCGCGCAGGAACGGCCGCCGGCCCGCGCCCAGGATCGCCTCCTCGTAGATGCGACGGCTCGCCGCGATGAACGCGTCGTAGTGCGCCGCGTCGCTGCTCGAGAAACGCGCGACCTGCTCGCGCATGCGGCCGTGCGAGCCGCTGAAGTCGAAGGTGCGCGGGTCGTCCTGCCAGTGGATCCGGTAGAACGGGTCGAGCGTGCGCAGGGGCAGCTCGCGGGCCCGGGAGGCACCCGCGAGCTCGAACAGCTCGTCGAGCAGGAACGGCATGGTGATCAGGGACGGGCCGGTGTCGAACGTGTAGCCCGCTTCCTGGATCTGGTAGGCGCGCCCCCCGATCCTGGGGCGACGCTCGACGACCGTGACGTCGTGGCCCTGGGCCTGGAGGCGGATCGCGGCCGCGAGCCCGCCCAGGCCGGCTCCGACCACGACCGCGCGGAGCCGCGTCATCGTGCATCCTCCCTTCCGCCGACGGGGGCGGGGACTGTGGCAGGGGCCGGGACGGCCGCGGCTGCCGGCGTCGCGACGGACGCGACGGCCGGTGCGATGTCCCGGCCGCGCCAGGTGATCGGACGGCCCAGCATCTCGGACCACGTGCTCCGTGCCTGGAGGGCCACGGTGGCCGCGGCCGTGAGGGGGGTCCAGGCGATGGTCGAGAGCGGCTGCCGCTGCCGGGTGACGAGCGCGACCTGGGCGACGACGAGCAGCGCGAACGGCAGCGACGCGGCCAGGGCCGGCGGGATGCCCGGCCAGGCGTCCGGGAGGCGCACGGCACCCAGTGCCGCGGCGACCGCCACCGGGAGCAGGGCGATCGGCAGCAGCCATGCCGCCGTCTCGAGGACGAGCGTGAGCAGCGCGAGCGGGAGCGAGTGGCCCGTGTAGGCGTCGAAGATGCGGCGCCACGCCTCCGCGACCTCGGGGCCGGTCTCGTAGTGGCGTGTGCTCCCCAGGCGGGACCCGTCGACGACACCGACCCGGCGTCCGGCACGGGCGAAAGCCCGCGCGAGGTCCACGTCCTCGCGCTCGCTGGCCGGGTTCGCGGCGTGGCCCCCGACGGACTGGTACGCCTCGCGCCGCACCAGCATCAGCGGCCCGTACGCGAAGGCGAGGGCCGCCGGGCGCCCGAGCGTCCGCGAGACGAGCCAGAGGGGGAGGAAGCCGAAGAGCAGCATCGGGAACCCGGGCACAAGGGCGCGCTCGGCACGCCCGCGCAGGCGGTACCGCGTCACGCCGGAGACGAGGTCGAGGTCCCGGGCGGTGACTTCGCCGGCGAGCGCGGCGGCCGCATCGGGGGCGAGGACCGTGTCCGCATCCACGAACAGCACGAGCTCAGTGGTGGCGGCACCCGCCCCGCACCAGGCCGCCCAGCTCTTGCCGGACCAGCCGTCGGGCCTGGGCGGGCACCGCAGCACGGCGTCCGGGCCCAGGATCGACGCGGCCAGGGACGCCGTCGCGTCGGTGGAGCCGTCATCGGCCACGAGGATCCGCAGGCCCGGGTACTCCTGGGCCTGCAGCGCGTCGAGCGTCGCCCGCAGGCGGGTCGCCTCGTTGCGGGCAGGCACGATCGCGGTGAGAGAGGGCAGGGGGCCGGACCCGGCGGCGGGCCGGCGGAGCATCACGGCGTCGAGGAGGACGTCGAGGGCGACGATCCCCGCGCCGAGCACCGCAAGCCCGACCAGCAGGTCGAACGGCGTCCAGGTGGTCACGTTCCAGTACCTCAGGAGGAGCTGTGTCAGGAGGAAGCCGGCGAGCAGGTTCAGGGCCATGAACGAGCGCCAGGCGCGGCGGGCACGGACCTCATCCGGCCTCGCCAGGAGGGAGAGGGGCAGCAGGGCGTAGGGAAGGACGATCACCGCCGCCACGGCTCCCAGCGGGCCGTTGGCGGCGGCCACGACCGCCGCGGCGAGATAGCCCGCCAGCGAGAGGGCCGCGGTCGGGCGGGCGCCCAGGACCGTGGCGATCGACCCGATCCCGGCGGCGCGGTCGTAGGCGATGTCCTGGATGGCGCCGAGCGCATGGGAGGCGGTCCCCCAGGCGACGAACGCGGCGAACCCGGACCAGGGGAGGGCGGCGGGGTCGCGGCCCGCCGCGATCATCCCGACGGCCACCGGCAGCGCGAAGTGCATGGCACTGGTCAGGGAGTCCAGCCCCGGGCGGACCTTGGTGCGGATCGGCGGCGCGGAGTAGGCGAGCGCGACCGCGACCGTCAGGGCCAGCACCGGAACGACCCGTGGGCCGCCGAGCGCGACGAGCAGGGCGAGCAGGGGCAGGTTGGTCAGCGCCACGAGCGTCCAGAGCGATCGCGCCATGGACGGCGGCACCAGCGCACCCTCGAGCGAGCCCTTGCGCGGGTTCCGCACGTCGGACGCGTGGTCGAAGAGGTCGTTGATCCCGTAGAGGAGCAGGTTGTAGGGGAGCGTGAAGTACGCCGTGCCCGCCAGCGCCAGGGCGGTCAGCCGCTGGTCCACCAGGAGCGCGCCGGCCAGGAACGGGAGCGCGGTGTTGACCCACGAGAACGGCCGGCTGGAGGCGACGAGGTTCCGCATCGAGGGGCGTCGCGAACCGGCCGCGGGGACCACGGCGCGATCGGCCACGGGCCGTCTCACCGCGGGCTGTGCCGCCACGGGCTGGCCCGTGGCGCGCGCGTCGCCGCCGCGGAGGCCGGTCATGGTGCGCTCTCCGCGGTCGTCGTGCCGGTCATCGCGCGGTCTCCCCGCGCCGCCAGGCGGTGATCGCCACCAGGCACAGCGCCAGCCCGTAGGCGAGATCCTCGAGCGGCATCGAGCCAAGCGCGACGCCGCTCCGCTGCGCGCGCCCGTAGGTGACGATGGGCAGGCCCGTCAGGACGAGATCGGCCGCCACCGTGAGCACGGCGAAGATCCCCAGCGTCACCCACGCGGCACGCTCGGCGAGGACGCCGCTGTGCCAGGCGAAGGCGGACGCGAGCAGCAGCACGGCGCCCGCCGCGACGGTGTACTCAGGCATGACGCTCGCCCCGCAAGGCCGCGTACATCGCCACGGACAGGACGGCGAGGAACGTGAGCAGGATCGGCTCTTCCGGCGGGATCCCCGGCGGCAGCAGGAGGGTCACGCGCGCAGCCTCGGTGGCGAACCATCCGCGCACGACCCCGACCAGGTCGAAGCCGAGAAAGACGACGAGCGCCGCGGCCACCGACCGGGCCAGGCGCGGCAGGGCGACCCGCCGGGTGACGCCCGCGCCGATGCGCCGGTCCAGGGCGACCACGCCGGCGAACGACACGAGCAGGACGGCGAGGTAGGTCTCCCGCATCGTCACCCCTCCACCAGGTCCGCCGGCGAGAGCGAGGACGGCGCGTGGTTGCCGGTGAGCCAGGTCGCGATCCGGAGCTGGTCCAGGAAGACGGCGATCGCCTCGTCGACGCGGTCGTCCAGCGCGGCGACCAGGAACGGCCGCGCCACCCCGACGGCCGTCGCGCCGAGCGCCAGCGCGACCGCGGCCTCCACGCCGTCGGTGATGCCGCCGCTCGCGATCACCTCGGCGCCCGTCGCCCGGGCCTTCGACGCGGCGAGGCGGATGGCCAGGGCTGTCGGCCAGCCCCAGTCTGCGAAGGCGGCGGCCACCTGCCCGGCGCGGGGATCACGCTGCCCCTCGACCGACGCCCAGTTCGTGCCCCCGGCACCCGCCACGTCGACGGCCCGGACACCCGCGGCGAGGAGCGCGGTCACGTCGTCGGGCGCCAGCCCGAAGCCGACTTCCTTGGCGATCACGGGGCGCGGGCGCAGCCGCTCGACCACGGCGGCGATCCGCTCGGCCAGGCCGCCGAACGCCGTGTCCCCGCCGGGCTGGACCGCTTCCTGCAGCGGGTTCAGGTGCAGGACGAGGCCGTCGGCGTCGAGCATGTCGACCAGGCGCTCGGCGTCATCCGGTCCGAGGCCGAGCCGGAGCTGCACGGCACCCAGGTTGGCGAGCAGGAGCCGGGGTCGGGCGGCGGTGCGGAAGGTCGGCAGCAGCGACGGGTCGGCGAGCAGGGCGCGTCCCGATCCCAGGCCCATCGCCACCCCGTGGTCCCGGGCCGCGCGGGCAAGCAGCTCGTTGATGTCGCGGGCGCGGGGCGTGCCGCCGGTCATGCACGACACGAGGAGCGGCGCCTCGAGTTCCCGGCCGAGCACGGGGGTGCGCAGCGAGACCTCCGCGAGATCGCGACCGGGCAGCGCGCGATGGCGGAGCCGGTACCGGCGCAGCCCGGTCTCCCCCGCGTGCAGCGAGGACGGACGCGCGGCGATGTCGATGTGCTGGTCCTTGCGGCCCCCGATGGACTCTCCGGTCGGGTGGGCGGTCACGGCGCTTTCCTCGGGCTCCGGCACGCTGCCGGTACTCGCCCTCTCTTCGGTCCACCCGGCGTGGCGGATGGATTCCGCTGCCCATCGCGCCGAGCCCGGGGGTCTGCCGGGGCGCGTCGGGATTCCGCCGGGATAAGAGGGCGTGAACGCCCCGTCGAACACCGGTGGGGGGGCTGCGAAGGGCGGCCCCGTACGATCCGCGCGTCGGTCA